>JAHFAK010000002.1:2513-60477 GCA_023250585.1 Deltaproteobacteria bacterium | reverse complement strand
GTAATAGCTCAGTAAATGGGAAAAATGAAGATGGATCCCGTGGTCAAGCCACGGGATGACAAACGGGAAACACTCTCAAATTGTCATCCCGCGGCTTGACCGCGGGATCCAGTTCCATAGAAAAATTACTTAATCCTCCATTTACTGAGCTGGTACAAAAAATCTATAATTGAACTCTTAGTCAACAGAGAAAATATCCATGTTTGGTAAAACTATATGAACATTATTTATTATCCTTCGTAACGACGGTATCTTTCTTTCTTGTAGCTATTTCAATAATCCATTTTTGAAGTGCTTCAGTATCACCAATTGCACCTTCCCAACGATACTTCGGTATATAAGCTACATTGTGACCACGAGGTCGGTTGCGCCAAAGTTTTCTTGGTACTGTGATATATGCAATATCGCTTGGAAGAGTATCATATTTTATTGTTAGATATACAGTATCAGCATTGGTTGGATGCCCTACGTGAATTAGTTTTTCATCAACCCGAAACAACATATCACAGAAATCAAGGCAGGCACTTCCACAACGTGAATCAGTCAATAAGAATACTTGTGCTTGATTAAGATTATCACCAACAATAATGCTCTGTTTAGCCTCATTTGCTTTTCTTTTAAGAGTATTTTCATCCTGGCCTTCTCGAATTAATTGAATATTTTTTGTAAGGGCTTGTTTCATTTGCTCAGCAAGATCTGTATACTCTTTATATGCCTCAGAATCAGGACCAAAATTACGTTCTAACTCAGGAAGTGTTTCGGTGAGATGGTAATTATAATTGCTCGGAGAAACTCTCCATAAGGCATGAACATTATAGTTCGATATAAAATTTTGAGTTGATTTATATCGCACATATTTTTCTCCATAAAGATTCATGAGTATTTTTTGGCCCCATACCGAACTTCCTCCACTATTTCCTCGAACATCAAATACAACCATATCACTCTTTCTATACATTTCTTTCTCTTGTTCTATTGTTTGCATAAGTGAACGCATTTGTAGTAATTCACTATTTCCCTTTGGATCGAAAGAAGGAAGTTTAATCCATACTGAATTATTTCCAAATTTCGTACTAGTAAATGTCCTATCTGGAACTCCTCTAATTTGGTCAATGAGAGCAGAAATCTGAGTATTTCCTATTGGTCGTTTCTCAAGAGACAGAAAATATTCTTTATTCTTTGCTGATCTAAATACACAGGTATCTAAAGACTCTGCCCATGGATTTCCATCAAATACAAAGAGAAGTGGAGCAAATCGAAACAATTCGGCTTCAAGTTCATGAATTCCTTGAAAAGGAAAAATATTTTTATTCATCAAATCCATAGGCTTCATATCATTACAACTTACAAGTTCATCATTAATTTCTGGAAGCTTTGCAAAACTTCCACTGCTATCAACATATTCAACTAGAAATTTTCCATTTTGATATGCAACTAGAAATCCTGACCAGTTTAAATTCTCTCGTTCAAGTTTAAAGTTGATATACACATGACCATCTTGAAAGCCATTAACATAATAGCGAAGGAGATATACATAACCTGCAAAACTTGTAACCTCTTCAGTTCGTTTTAAAGCTTCTTTATATCCTTCCTCAAGCCAAATTTTAAAATCTGGATTAAGTTCATCGACAGGCCCTGGATGATCGTTCAGTATAGTTTTATAAATAAAAGCGAGGTCTCTCTTTGTAAGTTCCTGCCAGGGATTTGATTCGTTCTTTGAGATTTTTTTTAAAGAACATGAAAGCAAAGTAAACAAAATCAGGGATATGAATATTCTTTTCAATGAAATCATAGTAACCTCCTCAGGAAAATAATTGGATTAAGCATAATGAATATAGTTCGACATATATAATTCCAAGCTCCTATCAGTCAACATGAAGACATCTATCATAGAGCACATTGTTGACTGAATACTGACGAAGACAAAATGTCTTCTTTTGATTGCATCACTATAAGTCAAAAACATCTAACATTCAGTAATTACAAGAAATAACTTTTGGCATATAACTTGCATTATCCTCTATATGAAATTCAGTTTTAGTTATTTTACTAACAATTATTACAAAAGGAGATTTCGTATGAAGAAAGATGAAGTTTTGGAGCTACCAGAAACAAAGAAGTCGAAATTATCGCGACATTTAATGACTTTTGTTGCTGGGGCAAACATTGTATTGGGTACATTTGTACTACCTCAAGTTACACATGCGGCAGTTACAAAGGAGGACAATTCCTTAGTTATAAAATCAACATTTGAATCAGTGTATGTATACGAAAAATTAGACTTTACTTCTCCAATACATGAGGAAGAAAGTAATACTGGTTGTCCAACTAATACTGGCTGTCCAAAAAATACAGGCTGTTAGTTAAGAGACATATGTGAATAAGAAAGGAGTATAATTATGAAGGAAAATAAAACTTTAAACTTAACAGAGAAAAAAAAGTCTGGCTTATCCAGACACTTAATAACGTTTGTTGCAGGAGCGAATATTGTATTAGGATCATTAACAATCCCACAAATTACACATGCAGCAGTTACAAACAAAGATACTATTCTGACTAAAAAATCAGTCCTCGAATCAGTGTATGTATACGAAAAATTAGATTTTACTTCTCCAGTAAATAATGAGGACGGTAATACCAGTTGCCCACACAATACTGGTTGTCCAACTAATACTGGCTGTTAGAAATAAAAATACGCATTAATAAGAAAGGAACATAATTATGAAGAAAAATGAAATTTTCAAACCAACTGAGAAAACAAAATCGAGATTGTCTCGACATTTAATGACCTTTGTTGCAGGAGCGAATATTGTATTAGGATCAATTGTCTTACCTCAAACAACTCATGCGGCAGTTACTAAAAAAGAACCCACGCAGGTTCAAAAAGCTGTATATGAATCTGTTATCGCCTATGAAAAATTAGATTTTACTTCTCCGATAAATGGAGACTCAGTTAATGTGGGCAGCTGTACAAGCAATTCCGGTTGTCCTAGTAATACAGGCTGCTAGTAATAGATATAAGTATTATGTAAAATCTACCATGGCATACTTAATCAAATTATATATGCCATGGCCATGGTAAAAGAAAATTTAAGAATATGACAAAAACATTATAAATTAATTTGGAGGTCGTTATGGTTAAAAGATTAAACATTCTCATTGTTCTCTGCCTTATCGTTTGTTTTTCTGCTTCAGTAATTTACGCAAAGGAAATAAGTGGAACGGTACCATTGAAAAAAGGTCAAGAATCACTCGAGGTAACTCTTACAAGAGGTGAACTAAGAATAGAGGTGTCGGATGAAAAAATAGATTTAGAGCATGAAGTTACCGAAAACGATAGTCCGATTAAGTATCGAGTACGACTTCAACCTAATCTCGGGTGGTTTACAGGTAAAAATCTAGATAACTGTAAAGCCACACCGACCCTTAACAATCTTGAGATTGATGGAAATTGTGGAGACGTAGAGGTAACTGCAGCAATAGTAGTCCCATCTAACATAGTGTTAACTGCTAAAGTTAAAAATGGTATGATAACATTTTTATCAGGTTCAATACTACAAGCAAATTTACTTGTTGAACAGGGATCTCTTTTATTTAAGGGCGAGACTACTGCTAATAGTAAGTTACAACTACATGTTGAACAGGGATCTCTTGAATTTAAGCCAACTCATATACAAAAGAATCCTTGTATAAAAGTAGAACTAGGACAAGGAGTATTGACAGCAAAAAATATTTCTATTCCAGCAAGCGAACGTATTAACGCCTGGATTGAAGCATATCCTAAAATATCCTTATATCCAACATCTCAGTGTTCTGATAAAAATTCTAATATTGAACTTATCGTTGATCAAGGAGACCTGTCTATCAAATAAACAAATTATCCGAGGAAATAATTATGCCTGATTCATTATTCAAACTTTCTCAATATGTAGTTTCAACTCCAATCTATGATGAACGTGATGGCTATGAAAAACATATAGTATATGGGACAAGAAATGGAGTAGTCCGGATAATGGATCCACATATATGGAATAGTGTAAACGAGGGATTACTTCAAGGTATCCCTCGTTCTATTATCGATGATCTTATCTCAACGAGAATTCTTGTGCCAAAAAATGAAAATGAGCTATTAAGCATTCTCAATGAAAATCAAGCCGAAATTCTCGATAGCGATGATTTGTATATGGTTATCCAGCCAACGGCATTATGTCAATTAGGCTGTGGTTATTGTGGTCAGAAACATACCGCAAAAAATTTATCACAGAAACATCAAGATCTTTTAGTAGAGGAATTACAAAAACGACTCTCTGCTAGGAAATGGAAATCAGTCCTGATTTCATGGTTTGGAGCCGAAGCACTTTTAGCATTAGATGATATGCGTCTACTAACAAAAAGATTTAAAGAACTTGCTCAACAATTTGGTTGCAGTTACAGTGGACGATTAACCTCAAATGGAGTTTTAGTCACTAAAGAAGTTGCACGGGAATTATACGATGAGCTCGATATCACTGAGGTACATATTACCCTTGATGGTACAAAAGAGTACCATGATAAGAGTAGACCTACAAAAGGTGGACAGGGGTCATTTGATAAAATCTTTAATAATATTATCACAATCTGTGAATCTCAGGATATTAAGCTTAAAATTATTATTAGATGCAATGTCAGTTGGGAAAATATGGATGGAGTTATTCCACTCATGCGTCTTTTGGCTGAACACAATTTACAGAAACGCCTTGGCTCCTTCTATTGGACCTTAGTCTATTCATGGGGAAATGATGCGGATAAAACATCTCCTACTCAAGCTGAATTTGGAGAGCGAGAAATGGAATGGTATGTAGAAATGTATAAATTAGGTTTTAACGTTAATGTACTGCCTAAGCGAAAAAAAGTTACCTGTTTTGCCGTTGATCCCAAAGCAATTCTCATTGATGCCACCGGAACTCTTTTTGATTGCTCTGAAGTAAGTCAGGTTCCAGCATACGAAAAAATTCCGGGGATATCTCAATCCAATAAATATGCAATTGGTCATCTCGAACATGGAGAGATCCCAGGTAAACGAAAGCAAAATGTTTTTGGCGATTTTTATTCCCTCGTAGAAAAAGGACAAGTACCGTGTAATACCTGCCGAATGCTTCCTGTCTGCGGTGGAGCATGTCCAAAAAAATGGCTCGAGGGATACATTCCCTGCCCTGTTACAAAATTTAATATTGAACAAAAACTCCTTCTTCATTATGCAATCTCTCGAATGAAACAAGAAGAAACTGTAGTATCTCAGGAGCTATCTATTCATGAAAATACCATTACAAAAAATACTGCAAGCATATAATGAAAGTCGTAGCAAGCTTTCTCTACAATCAGTTATTTATTCTGGAACATATTTCTCCGATAAAACTGGATCACTCATAAAAAAAAATGTGAGTCTTAATGAATATCTCATCTGTAAACGTATTATGGTTTTATCAGCTCACGCGCTGACAGCATCGCGGCAGAAGAAATTACAGACAGCAGAGCTTTATTATAAACAAGCTAATTTTGAATATTGGCTCAGGCTTTTAGGACTCCAAGCACGACTTCACTGTGTATCGTCTCTCTGTTCAACAAAAGCTTATTTTAAATATTGTGAAAATAATTTTGTCGAAGCTCAACAAATAATCTTTCAAGCAAATGATGCTGATATCATTCTCGAAGAAAAGTTTGGTATTTATTTATTACATATGCATCGAATACAGCTAGCTCATAATTTAATCAGAATTGATGTAAAAACCGGTAACTATTCACGCGCTCTATCCCGCAGTATTGAAGCAATACAGTATCTTAATTCATCAGTATTTAATATATCCTACCTCAAAGGACCATGGGGGTCATCTTTTTTGAAAAGAATTCAACCAAGCTTGATACGAGATATGACAATTCAAATCTTGCATGAAATGGCTTTAGGGAATAGTGCTTATCAATGGAATGATGGATTGAAAGAAATACTGCATGGCTATTACACGCTAATTGATACAACTGCACTACAGCCTCGTTTTCTCCAATGGCTAAGGCTTAAGATTAATTTTCATGAAAGAAAAATCGATATATTTTTAGAAGAAACTATGGACTTCATGAAAAATGAACGAGGGAACACTTCTCTTTTGTATTTTTTGTTAATCCCAGACTTAATTTCTACGTTAGAAAAAATTGATCCGGACACTACGAAACAACTTTGTATCAAAATAAGAGACGATCTTCCCATGTGGACAGGCACTCCTCGTTTCCTTAAAGAAAAAATTAAAAAATGTGTGGAACGGTAGATTAGAGTAATCGCATAAGGTCTATTTCTTTATCCTCGATTCTTTTCATTAATTCTTATGTACTCTCTTAAAAGATTATTTATCCAATCATATATCTCATGATATTTTTTATAGTACGATTTACCAAACGAAAATCGATACTCATTTTTCGTATCCACCTTAATCTCATGAGTAAACTCTTCGCGTATTTGATCTTGTTCGTATTCAATACAAACCTCACGTGGGCGTTCGGGATGAATAGGATCTTTTACACCTTGAAGAGTATGCCATTTCTTACATGAGTACGAATCGACTTTATAGCTATACATATATTTAAACTCAAAATCCCAAGAATTTTTTTCTGCATTACAATGAGACAGAATAAGATTAAGATAGGTAATGTTGGGGATATTCGGTTTAAGATGATATTTGTCCCAATGAAATCGGAGAAAAGATTCAAGGCCCTGACAAATTTCTTGAGAAGACTCTTCTCGATTTTCGCTGGCAAAAGTTTGGGCTAAAAATGAACAGACGAACATAAAAGAGAATACGAACAAAAAAACTATTTTTTTATAATCCATAGAGACCTCCATAATTGTACACTTCTGCAAATTATATACCAAAGATGACATTAATTATTTGTTTAAAATTAAAGACTTAACGAGTGGATAGTATATACAAAAATAACAGTGTGCTTTACTCGATACAAAATGAATACAATAAGTAAAGCCTGTAAAAGGTCTAGACAAGCTGTATAGTAAGATATTATGAATATATACAATAAACAAAAATAAGTTATGGAGGAACCTATGCAAAGAATTTTAATTGTATTTTTTATGAGCTTCATTGTTTCAGCAACATCGCTCTTAGCGCATTTTGATGATGAGCATGAATATCGAGAGCCTATCAAACAAATAAAGATCGACAAAAAATCACTCGAAAAAATTATCGCAGATGGACATAACAGCAATTTTACATTTAAAGCAGAGGCACGCGAAGATATTATGATTAGTGGCTTTAAATTTTTTGAAACTCTCAAAAGTATTTCAGACGAAGATCAAAAGAAAATTTTTGCTACTCTTTCGTTTAAAGTAGAACCTGCTGGCTCATCACTAGAGGTTACTACAAATGAAAATCGTGACGATGCCGAAGATGTGGGCGGAGAAATAAACAATTATGGGTTTTCATTCAAAATTCTTCTTCCCGAAAAAATGAATATTGAAGCTGAAACTCATAATGGATATATCAGAACTGACGGAGGAGCATTTTCAGCGCTCGATATTACGACACATAATGGATCTCAAGCTTACAACGCTCAACGATTTGAAAAACTTGAGGCTGAAACCCATAATGGTTCCATTACTGTATCAAAAACAACGATTCCTGATGCTACAATTACAACACATAACGGATCTTTGAAAATTAAAGAATGTACAATTACGTCATTGGATATTAATTCTCAGAATGGAGAAGTTAAATTAGAAAAAACAAAATTTACAAAAGCAAAAATCGACGGGCATAATGGAGATATTGTGTTAAAAGATACCGAAGGAACTTTAACGGCAGAAGACCATAATGGCCGCTTTGAAGGGCGTAATGTTCTTTTTACGGGTGATTCAGAAGTGATCTCTCACAACGGAGATATTACTATTAACTTTGATTCCCGAAACCAACTTAAGATCACCGCTACTTCCGAACACGGTTTTCCCTTCCAAGATCAAAACATCACGAAAAAATTCCAAATGACTGAAAATGGGGAATCATTTTTTATTGTGTTGGGGAAACCGCACAATGTCCTTGCGCTCCAAACCAATAACGGAGAAATATCTTTAAAGAAATGATCTAGATGTTTTCTATACACAACGACATAAATAATTGCGTATACACGACGCAAGAACGAGCAGACCAAGGCACGACGAAGTCGAGAAGCGAGGCGTATGAAACAATACGCCGCAGCGATCCTGCTTCGTTCCTACGGAGCGTAGTAGGACGCAGCGACGAGACGAGGAGTAACGAAGGTATGCGAAGTTATGGCGTCGTGTATAATAATAATCTGACGGTTTCTATGGCCACTTTTATAACGTTTTTTTCACCTAATTCTAAATCATTTTTCGACACATGTTCAGATTGATTTCTATTTGAAACTACTCCATTGATAGCTCCTGCTTTTAGTCCGCATGAACTGGCCGCAACCAGGAGTGTTGCTGTTTCCATTTCATAATTCAAAACATGCAGTTTTTTCCATTCATCAAAGCTACCTTGGAAATGGCGTGGAACATATTTGCTATATGAATCATAGCGTTCTTGCCCTTGATAAAAAGTATCGCTGGAAGCGGTAATTCCATAATGAAAAGCAATCTCATTTTTCTTGCATGCATGTATAGCAGCATCGACAAGTTCATACTCAGCAACAGCAGGATATTCACGGGGAGCATAATGATATGAAGCCCCATCGAGGCGAACAGCGCCTGTTGAAATAATTACGTCGCCGACATTTATATATTCCTGAATTGCTCCTGTGGTTCCAACACGAAGAAAATATTTTATCCCGAGTTGCGCAAGCTCTTCAACAGTCGTAGCAGTCGATGGACCACCCATTCCTGTTGAAGTCACAAGAAATTCTCTGCCATCTAATGAACATTTATACGTATGATACTCACGTTTATGCGCTAATTTAATTGGATTTTCAAAATGATCGGCAATTGTTGGCACGCGATCTGGATCACCAGGAAGTAATACAAGTTTGATTCCCTGAACGTGCTTTTCGTTTAGATCAAGATGATAGACATGTTTCATAGAAATTCCTCATACTTCTAAATCTGATTTTATTACTATCCTACTGTAGAATATTTTTGTAAATAGTTATCTTACATCACTATGTACCAGCTCAGAAGGTGTGAAAAACTGTCATTTCGAGCGTGGTCCCTCACGTTGTCATTGCGAGGAGGACACGTTTTCTTGTCCGACGAAGCAATCTCAAGCAGATGCAGGATAAACTCCGCAATCATGCATATGTAAGAAGAGATTGCTTCAAACCCTTCAGGTTTTCGCAATGACAGTCGCATTGGACATTTCAGTTTCCTATCGCTTCTTTTTCAGAAAATGCAGCTCTCTCTTCATTTCTTCACACCTTCCGAGCTGTTACAAGCTTGCATCTTTTTTTGTTTATGATAATAAAGGTAAGAGACATGCACATAAACGTATATAAATATTTTATCCTCTCTATTTTTCTGGTTTCTGTTATTTCTTGCCAAGCAAGCTTGAACGATTATTTGGATAGTTATTCATTCGATAAAATAAATAATGAATTTGAAAAAAATACTGAACAAAAGCAGTATCTAATAATTTCTGATAAAAGCATTATTCCTCTTACTGAGGATTTTCAAAATCATAAACGAGACCTTGGATTTAATGTTAGTGCGATCCCTCTTAATGTAATCTATAGTAATGTAGATAGAGAGATCGAAAAAATAGAAAAACTTCGAAATTTTATTATTGAAGAAAAAAATACAGAGAATACGGAGTACGTTCTTCTCATCGGTTCGCCAAAAATAATTCCCATGCTCAAACTCAAAAGCCATAATTTTTTCAATGAAGAAATTACTATTCCTACTGACAAAGTCTATGAAGATCTCGAAAGTAATTGGGGTCTCAATGGCGAAGATCCTGATATTAAATATAATCATAATGTTTTTCTTGGCCGTATTCCATTTGATAAGAGCAGCGTCATTAGTAAAATTCTAAGTAACACTATTGAATATGAAACGATGAAAGGTACTGATCTCTTTTTTCGAAAACAAGCTCGTCTCTTGGGAGGGAGCTTTACCCGTGCATATCTTCGCATTGATACGTCTCGATTTCCCATTGATTCAAATGGTTTTTTACTTAACCCATTAAACAATATGGTATTTTTTAAAGCAGATGTTCCAACTTTTTCAATGTATGAAGAAGGATTGCAAGGAGCTGACGTGGTTCTCAACAAAGATAGCTTGGTAGAACAGTGGAATGCAAATGACTTTGGTTTTGTCTATACATTAGCTCATGGATCACCAAGTACAGCATCCATTTATCAACCACGACGCGAACCTTTTTTACACCCTGATATAATTAAAAAAATTACTAATCCTTTTCCCGTAGTTTTATTTTCGGCAAGCTGTTCGAATGGAGCTCCGAATGGCAATAGCTTTAATGGAACACTTACTGATGCGCTGTTAAAAAATAATGTCATTGTATACTTAGCGGCGACTCAGGAAGTAAGTCCAATAGAACAGCAAGATCTGAGACACCCTATTGCAACAATTCGAGACATCCCCGGCATTACGGCTCAAATGGTTCTTGTTGGATCATACATTTTGCGTGGCAATAGTGTCGGTGAATCGCTTGCAGCTGCACTGAATTACTATATCGATAATGTGTATTATCCATTAAGCCCCGTAGCTCATACGAATCTTCTTGCTCCACAAATTTATGGCGATCCTTCGGTGCGTTTTTGAACTTATTCTACTTCAGAAACGAAGCAACGTGATTTTCGAGCTTTGTTACTCGCTTTTCTAAGACGTAAAATTTGTCGAGATCAACGAGGGTCTTTATGGAATCCTTAATGTCTCTGATATCAAGCTCAACGTGATTAAGCCTTTGATCAATTTTATCAAATCTACGGTTCACCTCAACCTCAACTACTTCAAGCTTATTTTCAACTGACTCAATTCTCTTCATAAGAAGTTTTTGGCCGGCTTCTAAAGCAGTAACTCTGGCTAAAGTTTTTGTTTGAGAAATTGCAATAATCTCTACCTTGTCAGTAAGATTTACTAATTTATTTTCGATATTTTCAAATATTTCGTCATGACTATCGAGCTTCTCAGTAAGAAGGTCAAACTTATCATTAAGATTCTCTAGTATTACTCCTACTTCGTGAGCAGTAAACGTGTCTTTATATTTTTCTTTAGACTTTGTTATTTTTTGTGATTTCATAGAAGCCATCTTAACGAAGAAATGGAAATCGTCAAGGGATTTCAAAGAACAAACACGGAATAGTCGTCAAACTATTCCGTATTCGGTTAATGAATTATATACTAATCTCTACAGATGCAGATTTTCCAGCAGCATCAGTGACTTTACAAGATGCTTTAGTTAAATCTTCTAGGTCAAAAGGATCAAAGGTTTGGGTACTAATAATTGAATAGGTAAGATTTGTAGCAGGATCATGTGGTGCAACCCAAGGTTTTATAGTTTGTTTATAGAAAAGTTTATCTCCCATGTATACACTACATTCTATGTTCATTTTTTGGCTTAATCCAAAATAGCTTCCTTCCTTAAATCGAACTGTCCATTTTATTTGGTCACTATTCACATCTGAATCTCCTTCATAGTGCTCATCAACTACAATTCTTAAATCAGAGGGAATAACTACATCGGTAACATCGGTAATAGAATCTGCATAATATACTTCTTGACGGCAACTGTTACTTGGATCTCGAGAAAGTAAAGACACAAACAACTCGCGTTTTACAATATTAGTAGTATTGGTATTGGGCAAAGCTAATGAGAAAGTATGATTCTCTCCCATAGTTATCATTCCCTCTAACTGAGAACCTTCAACGTAACCCATTGATCCATCAGGATATTCTAAGATTAACTCATCGAAAAGAAGTTCATCATTATTCTTTGAGCATGCATAATCACTTGGATATACTATTGAATAATTATAGGTAATCTTTCTATTAGCTATAGCTCCTATATTAGTTGTATCTGCACCTGATCCATCGTCCAGTTTATATTTCGTGGTTTGACTTGAAACCTTTAATGTAGGTTCTTGGAGACCTAAATCTACGGGAAGATCCGATTGATCGATTTGACCACTTTGCTTCGCTTGTAGGATTGATCCTACTAAAACTAAGGTCATACTTACTATGACCATCAGAGAAACATAATAACGATTTTGTATTTTCATACTAAAATCCTCCTTAAAAAAAATTAATTGCTCCATAAACACTCAATCGATATATACAACCTACAGTAACTAACTCATTGCAGTATTTATGCCAATTTGCATAAATTTTATATGTAAAGGATAGTAAGGTAAGGTAAGGTAAGGTAAGGAATTTATTGAAATTAATTCGCCGAAAGTTATTTAAGAAAAAGAAGTATATCCGCAAAATAATCTTTAAACATGATGGTATTTTTATAAAAAATTATCAATAGTATGTAAAACTTACAGACGTGAGGATTAAAAGCTTACGTAGTACTAAAGCATCCAACCTTTCACGTGACATAAAAATAAAAACAATTACAGCTCAACAGGATGTGATGTGTATCGATGATCTCGATCGTCAAAAAAAGAATGTTCTTTCGTAATGATATCTCATTATCTAAAGTTATTCACTTTACAGTGACTAACTTAAGAAGGCACTTCGTATCAGTTCGATCCCTTCTTCCTTGGTGTGAATTTTATTTTCTAAATACGCATCTTCGATAAATTCGAGGATTTCTTTAAATTTTGGTCCGGGTTTAAATCCAAGTTCGATTAAATCATCACCGGTGATAAGCTTTTTTCGTTTCTCAAGTTCAGCTTTTTCCTTGGACCAGATGTCTAATTTTTCTTTCGCCAATTCATATATTTCAAGCTTTCCATGACTCGCACGACAGTCCACACGATGAAGCTCAAGATGTTTTGGGAAAAGCGGATCCAAAATGAAACGCTTCAATTTTGCTTCTCTCATATCAGGCACATGACGGAATTTCATATGTGCACCAACAAGCTCACAAACCTTTTTAATGACTTCATTAGAAAATTTAAGACGTCGTAAAAGCTCTTCAGCCATCTTGCTTCCTACAACATCATGATTATTGAACCGAATGCGATCAGCAATATCAAACGTTGGTGGTTTGCCAATATCATGTAAAAGTATTGCAAGAGCAAGTTCTAGATCAGTTGTTTGCGTATCTTCAAGCATCATTCGTGTGTGAATATATACATCACCTTCAGGATGAAATTCTGGTGGCTGAGCAACGTTTTGCATTGTCTTTACTTCGGGTAAAATAATCGCAAGCAATCCAACTTCATCGAGAAGATCAAGAGCGATATGTTTATGAGGTCCGGTAAAAATTTTACTGATCTCATCGCCAATTCGTTCAGCGCTGACGAGAGTAATCTCTTCTTTTAATTTCTTAATGGCATTCTTGGTTGTATCTTCAATTGAAAAATTAAATCGTGTTGCAAAACGAATAGCACGAATCATTCGAAGCTTGTCTTCAGAAAAACGTTTTTCGGGATCACCGATTGTGCGGATAATTTTATTGTTTATATCTTTTTGGCCATCAATATAATCGAGGATTTTGTCTTGTAACGGATCATACAAAAGTCCATTAATCGTAAAATCACGGCGAAGCACATCTTCTTTTTCATTAGTAAATCGTACGCTATCGGGTCGTCGTCCATCACTATAATTATCATCACTGCGGAAAGTTGCAATTTCAAAGTCCACCCCATCTATATGAACGAGAATAACTCCAAATTGTTTGCCCACGGGAAATGTTTTTGGAAATAAGTGTTCAACTTCATCCGGTGTTGCACTTGTCGCAATATCAATATCCACAATGGTATTACCCATAATGAAATCACGGACACACCCACCGGCAAAGTATGCTTTGAAACCCGAACCAGTCAGTTTTTGTATAATACTTATGGCATTATTATATACGGAGCTTTGGAATTTCATAAAACTACCTTCTCTTAAAAAAGAAGGCGATGTCAACTATATGCCTATACCCAAACGGACCGGCAGTAGCGTCACACCTTATGAACACACCTTATGACCTTATGAACATAAAATTTATTGAGTAGTAAGTTCTAAAGTTCCGTCTTCAGAAAAACGCGCTTCGGGAAAATTTTCTTCTACATCATCTTGCCATTGGTCGTGAGCTCTTTTACTTAATCTTTTAAATTCATCAATTGCCTCTTGTGATTCTACCTTAAGAAATTGAGCAAATTCTTCTATACGCAATTGAGCATTTTTATAATCCATCTGCTGATAAATAAGATGTGCTCCTCTCTCATTGTTTTTTTCAGGATATCCATGGATTACAGAATCCCAATCGAGTACATTAGCACTTAAGGTTGTATTATGACTTGCAAGAGCGCTTACTATACCTCGACCTACCACAGGTGAAATAAATGTCCCTCTTAGATAAAAGTGTTTAAGAGTGATGCTTTCAGCTAAGCGACCAGCAAACATAATCAAAACTCTCGATGAGATAGCTCTATCCAAAATATCATGCTCAGGAAAGCCATATGAAGCAGCAACTTGCATTCTTTGAAATAAGGTAAGTGAATCTGCTTCATCTAATCGATAGGGAACTCCATAAAAACCATAGAAAAAAGTAATCTGTTGTTTCTGAATATCTCGCGGCACTTTAAGTTCATCAAGAACTTCTTGGCTTGGGAAAAGCGCTATTTCTTTTCCATCGCTACTTGGCTTTGGAAGGCTCGTGATTTTAACCTTTGCAATAGGAACATAATATGGCCGCCAAAATTTTTCACTTTGAAAGAGTGGGTCTTTTTTTCGAACTTCTTCGTATTCTTCTTTGGCAGCAAGTAAGGCATCTATCACATGGTTAACAACAAAAGTATTTTCTCCTCCTCTAAAATGTTGTGTATTAAGACCAAGTGAATCATTATATCCCCATGCTGGCCATCCCGGCATTCCATTTCCTTTTCCAACGATCGTAAATGCTCCCTGTGCAATTTCTTGGGGTGGAGGCCCGCTTCCAATTGAACGATAATGAATAGTCTCACGATGATAAATGCGAGGATCTCGAACAGCAGGCATCAAAACAGTTTTTCCCGTTTTTTCTTCAGGAATTGTTTGTAACAATTTGTTTTGTCCATCCCAAAAAAGTCCAATCGGAAGACCAACGTGTTCAAATAATTCTTCGACTGTTACCGGAACCAATGTAGCTTCAGGAATAAGTATAATAGAACTTCCCCAAATTCGCTTTTCTAACACTTTCATCCAATAGCGAACCGTTGGATCTTTTGTCGCTCTTGCTAATGACTGAATTTCTTCTTTTTTTGAAGCCAGTATTCTCGCATCAACCGTAGCGAAAATTTTAATTATTCGAGCATTGAGATCGATATTGTTTCCCTCTAAGACCTTCATCAGAGAATTAAGAGTTTTATCTTGTGAGCTTTTATCATCAAGAAAACGCTCAATTTTCTCTCGTGCGAATTGGGAAGACTCAGGAATACCGAGTGCTTTAACAAGAAATTCTCCATAATATTGAGCATCAATCTGACCAGCTTTTTCTATAGCTTCATTAACAGTCTCTTTCACACCTTTCCTGTAGTTTTCAGTATGTGAGGTAATGGCTGTTAATAATATAAATGAAGCAGATTCTCGTTTTGTTTTATTCTCATCACCGAGTATTTTTGATAATTCTTGTGCAATATTTTTCCTAAATTCATCATTGATAATTGAAAAATGATCGAGCATTTCCAAGAGACGATCTTCTCGTTCTTCCTCTTTCCAGGTATTGTGTAACTCCCAAAATTTTTGCCATGCTACTTCTGAAGCAGCTTTATCTGCACTACCTAAAGTAGAAACAAGAACAAACCAACCTCTATGGCGCAAAGCTTTTTCAGTATGGGTAAGTAATGTCCAAACTTCTTCCCATCCCTTAGATTTAATATTTTCATTAGGATGAACAAGATACTCTTTTAATCTATTCAATCGAGAAACGACGACTAATCCTTCAGTCAGCGATGGCCAATTGCGGTATTCATTTTTATTCTTATTTTTCTGCTTATAAACACCAGCGTCCTTACTTCTCACCAGTTTTTCAAGATCTCTATATAAAGACTTGAGACTATTGCTTACAGATTCAGTTTTATTTTTCCAATTGTTTTCATCTGCATAACTCAATAATGTCTTATAGCTATAAACTTCTTCTACTGAACACCACTTGTAAGGTAAATACAATCCCATCAACTGAATTACTTCCTGTGTTCTTCCAACTCTTCCTGGTAATAAAGAAGTGACATGTAAATACAGAGGATCTAAATCATAATTATGAAATGCATATTCTGTGCTATCAAGATCATTAATTGGTTTTTTTGATTCAGGTTTAGATCTCAGATGGCTAAATGGATCACATCGAGTTGTAGCGTTAAGATTTCCTCCGATTACTAATAAATATATCAAAAGAAAATTGTGTATGATTTTTTTCCCCACCATAATTTTAATAGCTACTGATTCATCTCTAGCATAAGACAAATAATAGTCAATAAATATTTATATTTTGCATTATAATTAAATCAGCTGAGCTATTATCCCTTTTAGCTAGACACAATAGATGATGTATTCTATAAGTTATAGAGTACGAACAAATTACCTAACTAAGGAGTTTCTTATGAATACACATTTAACCATTGAACATACCCCAAATCCAAATGCATTAAAGTTTGTCTTGAACACAAGGGTCATAGCAGAGGGAAATTGCACCTACACCAGTATAAAAGAATCTGAAGATAACCCTTTAGCAAAGGCTATCTTCCAAGTATCCAATGCCATTACAGAGGTTTACTTCTTTGATAACTTTATTACCGTTTCTCAAAATGGGAGCGCTGATTGGGATACTATCCAAGAAAAAATACGAACAGCAATTACCGATAAGATCGGAACTCATGATCCACATCTTGCGAAAAATGCTTCACAAAATATCAAAAAGGTCAATGACGCAGATGCTGCACTTGCCCAGATTAATGCAATTTTAGATGCACGCGTTCGTCCTGCTTTACAACAAGATGGCGGTGATTTACGGGTGCTCAGCTACGAGAATAAGACCCTAAAAATTTTCTATCAAGGAGCTTGTGGGTCTTGTCCTAGTGCAGCAATGGGAACCCTGAATGCAATTCAAAATTTATTACAAAGCGAATTTGATCCTGAAATTATTGTCGAAAAAGAATAAAAATTGTCCTTGAAACGGTTCACTCGATTGCATCTAGGGTACCTCTTATAACTATCTTTTTTGGGGGACCTCTAAAAAGTGCCCAGATACAAGGCGCTTACAAATTTGCAACCGGAACGTATATGACAATACGTGAGGATTGCGAATTTGTAAGCAACGAAGTAGATGGGTAGTTTTTAGAGGTTTCCGCTATCGCATCCACGAATAAAAAACTCCTACAATAATAATAATAACGGCAGCAATAAGAAGAAATAAATAAAAACCTCTAAAAAAAATCTTTAAGAATTTAAACATGAATAATTAAAACTTTACGGAGAAACCATCTTTTTCTTTTTGTACTTGTAATTCTGGAAGAGGAGCATTGGTAAAAAATTCAAAAATTACGATAAAATGCTTTTGGGTTTTATCGCGTGCTATCTTAATTCTCTTTAATGTATCAGAATTCGCATCAAGAGTATTTGCTATACCTGCATTCTCGACATTTTTAACCACAACCATGATTTCTTTTTTTTCAGGATTTTTAATCACTCTAAATGCATCTAATTCGCCATCGCCATGAAATACAACTTTGAGAACTCCAGCTTCAGAAAGAACCTCGGCTTTTGTTACTTGTTTTAAGGCACCTTCTTTTGGCTTTGCATCTTCTTGTTTTATTTTTACTCGGGGTTGAGTATCACTTGCCGAAAATGCTGCATCAACATCATCTTCAATCATGAAGAATCTAGTTCTATCAACTTTTGCGTCAGTTACTGGCTCTGTGTAGCGTTCTTGATAAACTTCAAGACCTTTTTGCATATGAGCATCGCAACCAACGATAATAAAAATCATCACAAAAAATAGTGTTTTATAGTTCATATATAATTCCATAAATATTTTATAATTTCTAAGCGTAACAAAAACTATATTCATTGTAAATAGTTTTTGAGCTTCCCTTGTAATGGCTCAGTTATTAACTTACCTCAACTGAGGCATTATTATTTTGCATAGAATCTCCTTGCAAAAATTATCTCCTGCGGGTAAATAAATGAGCCGGACTATAGGCAATAGGATTGTAATGTCAAGAAGCCTAAAGATCTTTCAGGATGGAGTAGAGATGTTCTTTTTCTATTTTCTATCGATCGCGCTTTCCTGTTCTTAATAGTATTATGGAAGCGACGTCGATAGAAAACAGAAAAAGAACATCTCTACTCCATCCAAATAAACTCTAGGTAGAAGGAAAAAAAATGAAAGTTGGCATTATTGGTTTTTTAGGAAGCGGAAAAACGACTCTATTTAATTCACTGAGCGATAGCAGTTCTCCTACCAAATCAAATGTCTGTGTAGTAAAAATCCCCGACGAACGTTTGGAGAAACTTGTAGAGGTTTTTAAACCAAAAAAACTTACGCCTTCTGAAGTATTGTTCCAGGATTTTCCGGGCTATGAATATGATCTTCGAGAAAATGCCTTAAGTAAAAAATGCCTCGAAGAAATTAAAAAAGTTGATCTTATTGTAGCTATTCATAATAGCTACACGACTGATGATCTGCAAGAACTCTCCAAAAAGCTGAAATCTTCCATCAATGACATCGAAACTGAATGTATTATTAATGATGCATCCATTATTGAAAATCGTCTCGAACGAAGTAAAAGAGAAGGCAAGAAAAGTAATGATAAAGAATTATTAGAAAAAATTCTTAAAGGATTAGAAGAAAATACACCTCTTCGAAATATGCACCTCGAAGAACATGAATTAAAAGAAATTGCGGGATTCAGATTCTTATCACAAATACCACTTATTCATATTGTTAATTGTAGCGAAGAGATTCTCAAAAAAGATTTTCCACTCGAAAAAAATGTTCTAAAACTCTGTTGTAAAATAGAAGAAGAGATTGCTTCATTAAATCGTGAAGAAAAAAATGCATTCTTGCAAGATTTTGGCCTCACTGAATCTGCGAAAGATCGACTTTTACTGGAAGCATACAAACAACTACACCTCATTCCTTTTTTTACCGTCGGTGAAGATGAAGTTCGCTCCTGGGATATTCCCAAAGGAATCAACGCGCAAAAAGCCGCAGGCAAAATCCATTCAGACATCGAACGTGGCTTCATTCGTGCCGAAGTAATTAACTTTCAAGAATTCATTGAACTTGGCTCCCTTCACAAAGCAAAAGAAGCTGGTAAACTTCGCCTCGAAGGCAAAGAATATATTGTTAAAGATGGCGATATTATTAATTTTAGATTTAATGTATAAGTATATTCTGAAGTACAATAAATGAAAATTTTATGTATTCTTGTAATGAGTTTTCAGATTTTTTCCTGTAGCAAGCCAAAAGAACATAATAGAAAGCAGCACATTGTAGATGTGCACCACGAAGAAGAAAAAGAACCTAAAAACCATAGCAAAGAACCTGAAGTTAAAAAAACCAAAGAAGAACCAATAATAATCGAAGCACCAATACAAGAACCCAAGCCGGAAGAAGTGCCCTCACATGAAAATTCCGTACCCGAAGAACCAATCATTCAAGTTCCGACTCTTCCTCTTCCTCAAAAAACAAAACCAAAAGCTACAATAGATATATTAGAAGCTCCATCAAAAAGTAAAAACCAAGAAGTAAAAGAAAAACAACAAGACGGGCCTCAAGAGAAACCTTCGTTCCCTCCAAAAAATGAAATAAAAGTGGTACCAAAAAAAATACTCGAGGAAGATACCGATCCTTCATTGTTGCTTTCAGAAAACCGCGCAGGAATCTACGACTTTTTTTATATAAAAACTGATAGAGAAGGAATGATTCATGCAAGCTATTGCAATATAATTTCTGGACACATTATATATGTAAAGATCACTGGCAATGATAGTACTCGACATACTCCAAGCGATACGTTCTCCCCTCAATGTAAATTACACGAACTTTTTATTAACGAAGAAAATGTGCCCTACATTGCAGTTGTTAGTGACGATGGAACATCAATCAGCTTGTTGTATCAAAAAAATTCCATGTGGACTACACTCGATTGGTTAGAAATAGGAAATAAAATTACCAAAAAAGAAATTGTCTTCGATGCTTCCCAGCTACCTCATCTTGTGTTACGTGATGATAAGAACAAGCTCTATCATTACTCTGTTCATGAAGGGAAATGGACGGGAAATCTCATTCAAGAAAATGTCGCACTTTTTTCAACAGTAAGTACTAAAGACGCTCCGGTCGTTGGTATTATTGATCAAAATGCGCATCTGGCAATGTGCACATTATCTGACAAAAATTTGGGAATAAAAAAAGAATCTTCTCTGAGGTTTAAAGGAACACCGTTTGATTTGAGTGTTGGCATCGATAAGGAAAAAACGATTCTGACGGTAGGAGTGCTCAGTAAATTGATGGATGATTATATTTTTACCTATCCCCGATATAATGCTTCAAACTTTAAATATAGCGCGCAAAAGAATCAAAACAATGAAGAAGCCATCGAAGATACACTCACGAAAACAGGGCATCCAAACATTCATTTTTGGAAAGATGCGTATGATTCAAATTATTTATTTTTTAGCGGACTCAACCCAAACACCTTATATAGCCAAAATTTATTGACACATAGACTCTATGAAGAAAAGGACTTTATAAGCAAATTTCCTTATGCCCTTTTAGAAACAATACCTCTAGAATTTGGATTCTATCACACCAAGGAATTAACAATCATCAGTCACCTCTTAAAACTGCAGGATGGATCGCTTGTTCTCGCACATAATACTTTAGATAATCCTCAAACAATTACACCGCTTGTTTTAGAAAAGGATTTAGAACCACTGATTTTTAATGGATCGGTTTATTCTGTTGAGAAAGGAGGAATTAAAAAAAATATTACGCTACCCATCGACTCAACAAAAAAAGCAGAATTTATGAACATTATTGCTTCGCAAACTAAGTCATTGAAACTACATCATGCTATTGCTGAAAAAATTAATAATGCAATTTTTAATTCGCGAGGAGATGCAATTATAACCTATATTGATCAGCAGGATAACAGCCAGCCCGTACTTCATTACGCTGTAGTAAAAAATAAAATACTACATCATATAACGTTTGATAAGAAAATCATTTTACATAAATTGCTCATTAATCACAAAGACGAAGTATTTATACTTGCATTTAGCAAGAAAAACAAAACACTTTATTTATATAAAATACAAGGAGACGACTTACAAGAGATACAAACTATCACCATAAATAAAGTTTCTCTTTCATTTGAGGATACAAAAATTTCCCATTTTCAATATTTACAAAATCTCGTCTCAGCAATGATTGATACAAATAATAATCTTCATATTCTCTATTACGCTGATGATGGAGTGAGATATAGAGTTGTTGATCTCAATCAAGGGAATGTTTAGAGGTTCAGTCATTTGGCCAATCCTTTTAAATCTATTCTATACACAACGATATAAAAAATTGCGTATACACGACGCAAAAACGAGCAGACCAAGGCACGACGAAGTCGAGGAATGAGGCGTACTCTTAGTTACGCCGCAATGACGAGACAAGGAGTAACGATGGTATGCGAAGTTATGGCGTCGTGTATACAACATCTTCGAGTGAAAGATACTCTATCCCATGATGCTTACACAGCAAGTGAATTGAGGTATCGGCTCTATGGACAGTCCAAATGATTAATCGTTTCTTCTTAAAATTTTTGAAGAGATGATAGTCTGCCTTACGTTGAAATTCATTCAAGAATGCAGCCGTTATTCTCTTCGGATTGATTTTACATTCAATGAGGCAAAGATTCTCTCTCTTTTTATCAAAAGCAATAAGATCTATTTCTATACTGTCCTTCTTGCTCCAGAAATTTCCATATTCCCATATCTCAAAGTTGAGCAATAGTTTATCTTGTACCTTTCTGTTTAAAAATAGTTCTATGCAGAGTTTTTCAAAGATTCTTCCCTGATAGTTTGTTAAATCTTGTGAAATAAGTTTCCATAAAAATAAAGCATTCCCTCGTTCAATATAACTCTGTCTCCTATAAATATATCGAAACCAAAATTGTAAGAAAATATCCCGTATAAAGTAACGAGTCTCTGACTTTTGTCGGAGTAAAAGTGGAGTTTTCCGTTCTATTAATCCATAATACGTCTCAAGTCTCTGGAGATATACGGCTATTTTATTTGTAGGCTCTGCAACTCGTGCAGCAATATCGGTAATAGAAGTTTCACCGGCCGCCATATGAGTTAATATATCGAAGTATCGTTGATAGTCTCGGCCAAACTCAGATTGTAAAAGGAAAAAACCCTCATTGGTTAATGACCCATTTTTTGATAAGCAGTGTTCTACTACTATAGCTTGTAAATTTTTAAGATGAGCTTTTTCTTGAGCAATGATATCATAGTACTTTGGAATTCCATTAAAGACTGAATAGAAGGGAAAATAAATACATTTCTTTTAGTTCTTTTTTCTTACTATAGACTCAATATCATCCCAAATTTCGGGCATTTCTAATACACCAGCAAATTCTTTAATTGTTTTCTGTATGTAGTGGACATTAAGTTTTTTATGAGTATTGACCAGCTCTCGAATATCAAGCATATCCTTTGTTCGATGGGCAACTGCCTTTAAAATGATTAAATCTTCTACGCGAGGTAAGTTATAGGATACTTTTCCAATCTTATATTGTTTACTGCACGAAATCGCTTCAATTTCATAAGGCAGCATACCAAGAGAAATATCAATATTTATTGAGCTTGCCGTATGTCGTAAGAGGAGCACCCTATTCTTTTGGGCAAATGGGATTGCTTCTTTTATTCGCGGTTGAATGGTGTATTTTTTAGCAATTCTTACAATTCGATCAACATCATCATTATCAATAATGATTACTAAATCAATATCAGCCGTAAATCGAGGTTTGCTTAAAAGGCTTACCGCAATTCCTCCTATAAGCATCCAAGGGCATTTAAGCTCTTTCATTAATTTATTCAAAGCCAGTAATGGCTCTTGTAACACTACAAGATTTGAGTTTTGATTCATGTGAGTGTTTCTCGTAGATATTTCCATCTTCTGCGTACTCGTTGAGTATCACTGTTTTCTCTATAGTCTAATTTGAGAGTACCTGCGAGCTTCATAAGAAACGCAAGTTGTAGATATTTTTGTTCAATGGAAAGATGAGCTAACTCTTTTTTTTCATAATCTTCAATATTTTTCCATCGCTTTTTCCAATCCCTTAAGAGATTCTTTACATCTTTTTTCATACATATAATTATACAACGCTTTGATCTATTTACAAAGAAAAATTAAATTCGCCGGGCTATTCATACTTCATAACCGTCACTTTATTAACATTTGCTCCATCGACGAAAACGACATAGGGAACACCGTTGTATATGGCAAGATCGGTATAACTCACTGCTCCTGCTGAGAATCCAGCGGTACCAAGTGTAGCCCAACTCGAGCCTGAGTATTTCATAACCGTAGCCTTATTCGTGTTGCTGGCATCTCTGTAGACAACATAGAGGTCTCCATTAGAAGTATTAATTTCTAAGTCAGTATAGGAAGTTATACCTGCAGAAAATCCTGCACTTCCAACGTTTTCCCAGACCGCAGGTGCAACTTGAGTGTTCTTCATTACCGTAGCCTTGCTCGAGTTACCTCCATCAACATATACAACATAGGGAACATCATTATACATCTCAAGACTACAGTAGCTTACAGCTCCTGCAGAAAAACCAGGACTGCCGATATCATTCCATGGTGATGTTCCAGTCGTTCCCGCTTTTTTAGCTGATGCTTTATTAGATTGTGCTGCATCTTGATAAACAACATACGTATTGCCGCTACTATCAAGGGCAAGATCAATATATGCTGCTGTTCCTGAAGAAAGGCCTAAGTTATTACCAACTTTAGTGTAGTTGCCCGAGCTATATTTTTTAACGCTCGCCTTTGAGCTATTTGCCGGATCTTGATAGACAATATAGGGATTTTCTCCATTTAATTCCATATTGGTATATGCTACTCCTGTAGTTGTAAAAGTCTGAGGTCCATAGGTTTCCCATACATTGACGTTAAACTTATATACCGCTGCCTTGTCGTTATTACCCGCATCTTTAAAAGTGATATAGGGAGTATTAGCTGCGCCAGAGAGTTCAAGGTCAATATAGCTTGCTGCGCCTGATGAAAAGCCAGCACTACCGACATTTACCCAACCTGAGCCTGCGACTTGAGTATTTTTCATTACAGTAACTTTATTATTAGCACTAGCAGCGCCATCTGAAAATGCAACATAAATTGTTCCATCGCTACCAATCTCCATCTCGGTATAGGTAGCAGTACTCATAGAAAATCCAGCGCTACTCACTACCTGCCATGTTGGATCTTGTGTCGTAAAACTAAACGTATAATCTTGCCCTAATGTACCTCCATAGGTATCAGTCACACCTGATGATACAGTGATTGTATAAACTGTTGATTTCGATAAATTTGAGTTTGGATCAATCGTAATAGTATTTGTCGCAGCTGTGTATGATACTGTTGTTCCAACCGACCCGCCTGATGACGTCATAGGGAAGTTCCATGAAGCTACACTAGCCCCAGCAAGGCCTTGCGAAAAAGTAACGGTAATATTTGCGCCTACATCGATATTCGTAGCATTATTTGAAGGACTTGTACTGGCAACACTTAACGGAGCAAGTGTTGTAAAACTAAATGAATAATTCGAATTAAGTACATCGCCTGCTGAGTCTTTGACGTTTGTATTTATAGTAACGGTATATTGTGTCCCTCGAGCTAAGTTACTCGTAGGATCAATCGTTACTGTCTTTGAATTACTATCATAACTCAATGCTGCCGCAACACCCCCTCCGCCTCCAGTCATATAAATATTTGTTGAGGTAGTAGTTGTTTGATCAAGATTATTCGAAAAAACAATACTTATATTTGAAGCGACTAAAACTCCTGTTGTACTATTTTCTGGAGTCGTACTTACAACACTCAATGTATCTGGTGGCAATGAAGGTGTTTGAGATCCTCCATTTGATTGTGTAGATTCTTGATTAGCAGAATCAGTGGTTGTAAAGCTGAAAAAATAATCCTGCACAAGTCCATTTCCAGCTCCATCCTTCAATCCTTTCGTCAACTGCACTTGGATTTTTGTATTTGCCGGTAAACCAGCAGAAGGAGTAAACGTAATAACATTTGAAGGGCTACTATACGAAATACTTCCCAAAATGTCTGATGCATGTGCAGTGACTATAAAATTTTCTGGTGTGAGAGATTTAACATCCATGGGTTCAGAAAAAGTGATACTCATTTTAGATAAAAGAGAAACCGCTTGGGCCTGATCAGCAGGAGAAGTTTCTTTCACGATAGGCGGAGTTGTATCAACTGCATAGTCTTGAACTTCTGTTTGAAACGCAAAAACATATTCCTCGGCTATCTGATTACCCGAAAGATCCTTAATTCCCGGCATAATCACTCCTGTATATTCAGTCGACTCTAATAAATTTTCTTCGGGAATAAAAGTTGCTTTATAAGCCTCCGCATCATAACTAACTATTCCACTTACGAGTATGCCTTTCTCGCGATCTCCTTCATAGAGTAGAATTGAATCAGTTGTAATTGTTTCCTCATCGATTCCTTCTGAAAAAGTAATAACGATTTTCTTAGTAATGAAGATATCCACCTCTCCGTCAGCCGGATCAGTCTTTACAACCAAAGGAGACATCGTATCAACATCAGAAGTGCCTGAAGATTCAGATGTCGATGAAGCTGTATCTGTGTTTGTTTGTTTGTCTCCGGAAGTAGATGAATCAGAACTTACTTCTAAACACGAAAAAAGGGTAAGGATTCCCATGAGAATAATAGAAAATAGCAACATATTGAAATAGTTAGTGTTTTTTTTCATATACCTGCCCCTGCTTTATCCCCATTATTATGGAGAAAAAACATAGAAAAATCTGTGATCTTCATCACAAGAAATGAGCGCTATGTGAAAATATAATCTATCTTATTGAAATTAATACACTTTTATTCATTTGAATCATCGATACAAAAAGAGTAGTATTCTTTATGTAAAAGGAGTTATTTCCATGAGAGATGAATATGAAAAAATGACTGCCCTTCCCCAACTACTGACTCATATCTCTCAAACTCGTCCCAATAGTTCGGCTTTTAATTACAAAGAAAATAATGAATGGAAGCATATTTCAACTGAAGTTTTTGTTAGTCATGTTGTGAAATTCGCACAACTTTTACAAAACCAAGGTATTCAAAAAGGCGATGCGGTCGGCATTCTTTCACCTTCATCTCCCTTTTGGCTTATGGCTGATTTTGCAATTTTAATGAATGGAGCTGTTTCTGTTCCTTTTTTTATTAATGAATCAGAAGAACATGTACGCTTTAAAGTTAAAGATGCGAACCTCAAAGGGATTTTTGTTCTTTCAGATTATGAGCAAAAATTGAATGAACGTTTTACCAAATTCATTGAACCGCTGATTCATTCGTTTTCATTCATCATTACAAAAAACATTTTATTTCCTCAAAGTATTGAATTTGAATCAAAAGGTGGGGACCAACTCATGAAATCATATGTCGGTCCCCACCTTTTGGAAGATGATAGTGCAACGATCATTTATACCAGCGGATCAACGGGTCAACCAAAAGGCGTAGAATTGACACATAAAAATTTTATGGCTCAAATACAATCAATAACCAAACTATTTTCCGATCTTTCTCCCCAAGATAATGTTTTAAGCTTTTTACCTATTGCTCATAGTTTTGAACGAACGCTTATATATTTTTATATTTCACGAGGAACATCTATATATTTTTGCCCGGATATAACAAATATTGCACAATGCTTACAAGAAGTAGAACCAACTTTTATGGCAACAGTGCCTCGGCTTTTAGAAAAAATGCATGCAAAAATTATTGAGAAAGCTCAAGCAAAAACCTGGATCAAAAAAAAGATTGCGATGTGGGCATTAAAACGAGCTTTGAAAAAACCAAAAACATTTTTGACAGATCTACTTGTTTATAAAAAAATAAGAACATTATTTGGAAAAAAATTAAAGTACCTCATTTCCGGTGGATCTCCTCTTCCTCTTGATATGTATCGATTTTTTGTCAATATTGGAATTCCGCTGTATCAAGGATATGGACTAACCGAAGCATGCCCCGTTATCACCACTAACTTTATTAATCGCCACAAAGTTGGCACTGTGGGTCCTGCGCTTCCTGATGTAGAAATGAAGATTAGTTCCAATGGAGAAATTTTTGCTCGTGGAAATAATATAATGAAAGGCTATCACAATTTAATCGACGAAACGAAACATGCAATTGATAGTAATGGATGGCTTCACACCGGTGATACGGGAACAATCGACAAAGACGGCTTTTTAACTATTACCGGCAGAATTAAAGAACTCTGTAAAACTTCGGGAGGTAAATATGTTTCTCCCATTCCTCTCGAAGAAAAACTCAAAAAAAATTCACTCATTGACATGGCAATGATTATTGCCGACGGAAGAAAGTTTGTGAGTGCACTTTTATTTATTGATCGAGAAAAAAACAATGGAGCATTAAAAAATAATTTGAATCATTTCATTAAAAAAGTTAATGCAACACTTAATGAGTGGGAACAAATTCGAGCATGGCACATTATTTTTGATACACCGACCGTTGAAAATGGAGAATTAACTCCGACGCTTAAGTTACGAAGAAAAGTTATTATTGAAGAATATCACGATATCATTGAAGAGATGTATACCAAAAAGGATAACTTATGAAAGAACGTATTGCCATTATTGAAGGATTGCGAACCCCATTTTGTAGAGCATCCGCCGTATTTAAAGACACAGGAGCTGATGATTTGGGAGCCTTCGTAGTTAAAGAACTTCTTGCGCGAACATCATTTCCAGTCAATGAAATCGACGAAGTAATTTTTGGAAATGTTGCTCAGCCCTATGATGCAGCAAATATTGCGCGCGTGATTGCTCTCAAAGCTGGATTACCCACATCACTTATTGCACATACGGTTCAACGTAACTGTGCTTCAGGCATGCAATCCATAACTGCAGCAGCTAACGAATTATGGGCGGATGAAGCAAGAGTCATCGTAGCAGGTGGCGCTGAATCCATGAGCCAAATTCCTTTAATCTATTCGCCAAAAATGGCGCGTTTTTTCTTTCAGCTCGCAAAAGCTAAAAATATTGTAGAAAAAATTAAAACATTTATGACGTTTAGACCTTCTTTTTTAAAACCAATTATTGGATTAGAACAAGGGCTGACCGATCCCATCTGTAATCTCATTATGGGATTAACGGCGGAAAAACTTTCACGTGAATTTCGTATTTCAAGAAAAGAACAAGATGCCTTTGCACTGTTGAGCCATCAAAAAGCCGCAACAGCACAGAGCGATAATGTATTAAAACATGAAATCATCCCTGTTTTTACACCGCCTGCATATACAACGGTACAAGAAAAAGATGATGGGGTACGCGCAGATCAAAGCCTTGAAGCTCTAGGAAAATTAAAACCTTATTTTGATCGTGTTACCGGATCAGTAACGATTGGTAATTCATGTCCGGTGAGCGATGGAGCAGCAGCTGTCATTCTTATGAAAGAAAGTACTGCAAAAGAAAAAGGATTAAAACCCTTAGGATATTTAAAAGCATATTCCTATGCTGCTCTCGATGGAAG
Organism: Deltaproteobacteria bacterium; assembly: GCA_023250585.1. Taxonomy (GTDB): domain Bacteria; phylum Bdellovibrionota_F; class JAHFAK01; order JAHFAK01; family JAHFAK01; genus JAHFAK01. The sequence continues at coordinate 31,582 of JAHFAK010000002.1, read as the reverse complement.
TAGAATGGGTCTTGGGCCCGTGTATGCAACCGCTAAACTCCTTCAAAAAACAGGTTTAACCATGAAAGATTTTGATCTCATTGAGCTCAATGAGGCATTTGCTGCACAAGTTCTTGCCTGCGAAAAAGCATTCGCTTCAAAAGAATTTGCGCAAAAGTATTTAGGACAAAGTGAAGCAGTCGGCGAACTCAAGATGGATCTTCTCAATGTTAACGGTGGAGCAATTGCTATTGGCCATCCTGTTGGTGCAACCGGCACACGGCTTGTCATAACGTTGCTGAATGAATTGCGGAGACGAAATCAAAATATTGGACTTGCTACCCTATGCGTTGGCGGTGGTCAAGGCGCAAGCCTAGCGTTGGAGGTAGAATAATGAGAGACAGGAGGTACTCATGAGTCATGCATTTAATTTACAGATAATACGCGGCATTGGTCGTCTCATATTCGATCTTCCCGGCGAAAAAGTAAATAAATTCACGGGAGAAGTTGTTGAGGAATTAGAAAAGCTGATTGATTCATTGAAAAACAATACAGAGATAAAGATTCTCGTTATCGAAAGCGCTAAAAAAAATATTTTTATTGCCGGAGCTGACATTAAAGAAATAGTAGCTATTAAAAAACAATCGATTGCAGAAAAGTTAGCAAAACGTGGCCAAGATGTATTCAATAAATTGGAAGATCTCCCCTTTCCTACCGTAGCTGTCATTGATGGCGCATGCTTAGGCGGAGGAACTGAGTTTTCACTTGCATGTACATTTAGAGTTGCTACTGATAATGATAAAGTGGCTATTGGATTACCCGAAGTAAATCTTGGAATTTTACCTGGGTGGGGAGGAACACAACGATTACCAAAACTCATTGGACTCACCAAAAGCCTCTCTATTATTCTAACGGGAAAACCATTTGATGGCAGAAAAGCATATGCCTTAAAAGTTGTTGATGCCCTGATACCTCAAGAATTTAAAGAAGAAAAACTTGCTCAATTTTTAGAAACAATTGCAAACGATTCAGAAAGAGAAAAAATTTTCAAAAGACGAAAATTAAAAGGATTGCTCGAAATCGCACTTGAAAAAAATCCTTTAGGACGAGCCTTTCTTTTTTATAAAGCAAAAAAAGATGTTTGGAAAAAAACAAAAGGAGTATATCCAGCTCCCTTAAAAATTGTAGAATTACTACAGGAAAGTTTTGCTTCTCCTTTACATGAAGGACTCAAAAAAGAGCGAGACTTTTTTAGTCATCTAGCAATCACTGATATTAGCAAAAATCTCATTCAGCTTTTTTTTATCGGCGAAGCTTTAAAAAAAGATGCCGGTGAAAAAGAAAAAATTGAGCCTAAACCAATTTATTCTGCCGGTGTCTTAGGTGCAGGCATTATGGGAGGAGGTATCGGATGGGCATTCTCCAATGCGCATATTCCTATTCGCATGAAAGATATTGCGCTTGAGCCATTACGAAAAGCATATGCGACAACCGCAGGAATTTATCAAAAAGCGGGAGAGCACAAACCAGTTCCAAAAAATGAAATACGTATTAAAATGCACAAACTCAGCTCAACACTCGATTACACGGGATTTAGACAACATGACATTGTTATTGAAGCAATCATCGAAGACATGGAAATAAAGAAACAAGCATTTAGAGAACTTGAAAATAATGTTCGAGAAAATACTATTATAGCTTCAAATACTTCAACTCTTTCCATTCATGAAATGAGTAGCGTATTAAAAAATCCTGATCGTTTTATTGGCATGCATTTTTTTAATCCAGTGAATCGAATGCCTTTGGTAGAAATTATTCCAGGGAAAAATACATCAGGCCAAACGATCGCAACAACTATTGCGCTGGCGCGGCGGCTTAAAAAGACTCCGCTTGTTGTGAAAGATTCTCCAGGTTTTTTGGTTAATCGTATTCTCATCCCTTATATGATTGAAGCAACACTGATGGCTCAAGAAGGAATCGATATAGAACGAATAGATGCTATAATGGAAGGCTTTGGAATGCCTATGGGACCATTCATTCTTGCCGATGAAATCGGTCTTGATGTGTGTTACAAAGTTTGTCGAATTCTTGCAGGACGTTTAAATCTTGATACTCATCATATCGAACTCTTAAAGCTTATGATTGAAAAACAAAAATTACTGGGGAAAAAATCAGGAGCCGGTTTTTATATTCATAATTCAAAAGAAAAGTATTTCAATAAAGATGTAGTGAAACTTGTCCATGAAGTTCAAGAATCATACAATATATCGCCACTACAAATCCGCGATAAAGACATCCTTGACCGCATGGTATTTAGGCTGATCAATGAATCAGGTCAATGTCTGGAAGAAGCTATTATTGAACGCCCCTATTATCTCGATATGGCACTCGTTATGGGCACAGGTTTTCCGCCATTTCGTGGAGGAATACTTCGTTATGTTGATTCACTTGGCATAGAAAGCGTCATGCATACGTTTCATTATTTACATGAACGGTATGGTGAACGATTTAAACCATGTATGTTGTTGGAAGACATGAAAAGGAATAATCGAAAATTCTATGAGGAGGCACAATGAGTACTGAACATCATGACCACGACATAAATTTTGATACTTCAAAAATGTCAGCGGGACAACGAGAAGCACTTGAAATAACCGAAGCTGCCCGTGAAAAAGAATGGACATACAAAAGTTTTGGAAGTCAGCTCTTTATGGGCATATTTGATCGTGATCTTATCTTTCCATTTCCTACTCAATCACTGGAAGAAAAAAAAATTGGCGATGAGTACATTAAAAAATTAAAAACGTATTTAGAACAAAATCTCGATCCCGAAGAAGTGGATCGCACGCGTACAATTCCGCAAAAAATTATTGATGATTTTTTTACCCTGGGTGTTTTTGCGATGAAAGTACCAAAAGAATATGGCGGGCTTGGTTTTTCGCAAGTAAATTACAATCGTGTCATGATGATGCTTGCTTCATATTGCGGAGGTACTGCTGTCATGGTTTCTGCTCATCAATCCATTGGAGTTCCCCAGCCATTAAAATTATTTGGGACGGAAGCTCAAAAGAAAAAATATTTTCCATGGTTTACAAAAGATACAATTTCAGCTTTTGCGCTTACTGAACCACTTGTTGGATCAGATCCTGCAAATATGACAACCGAAGCAATCCCCACTGAAGATGGTAAAAGCTTTATTATCAATGGCAAAAAACTCTGGTGCACCAATGGCCCCATTGCAAAGCTATTGGTCGTAATGGCTAAAACTCCACCGAAGTATACGAACGGTAAAGAAAAAAAACAAATTACTGCTTTTATTGTTGAGCGCGATACGCCAGGCATTAAAATGGAGCATCGCTGTGAATTTATGGGCCTCGGCGGGATGCAGAATGCGCTGATGAGTTTTACCAATGTCAAAGTTCCACGAGAAAACATCTTATATGGCGAAGGCCGTGGATTAAAACTTGCACTCACTACACTTAATGCAGGACGAATGACGTTGCCTGCCGCAAGTGTTGGTTTGGCAAAACAGTGTCTTTCCATTGCACGACGTTTTGGAAAATCCCGTGTCCAATGGGGTCAGCCTATTGGACTTCATGAAGAAGGCCGAAAGAAAATTTCCTATATAGCATCACGAACATTTGCCATGGAAGCAATGACTATGATTTCTTCATACTTTGTTGATAAAGGCGATGTCGATATTCGTATGGAATCCGCCATGACAAAACTTTTTGCAAGTGAAACCGCCTGGAAAATCATCGATCAAACTATGCAATTATGCGGTGGTCGAGGCTATGAAAAAGCATCATCATTAAAAGCTCGAGGAGAGCACCCCTACCCTGTTGAACGCATGATGCGCGATGCTCGGATTAATACGATTATCGAAGGAACTTCAGAAATACTTAAACTATTCTTAGCTCGCGAAGCTCTTGATCCCCATCTCAAAGTCGCAGGAGACTTACTTGATAAACGAAGTAGCCTTTCCAAAAAATGTAAAGCACTTTTAAGAATGTTGGGGTTCTATATTCGTTGGTATCCCATGCTTTGGTGGAAAACAATACAATCATTTTTTTCATTATCTCATGGTAATTTTTTGTCCTGTCATCTACGCTTTATAGAACGTAAAACTCAAAAACTCGCACGGAGTTTATTTCACAGTATGATGCTCTATCAGGCACGATTAGAAAAAAAACAAGTTCGCTTAGGACACCTCATTGAAGTAGCCGTTGAGCTCTTTGCCATGACTGCTTCAATTAGTTACGCTCACATGCTTTCTAAGAAAAATCCTGCAGATACGTCTCCTAGAGAACTTGCGGATCTTTTCTGTCGTGAAACGCGTCTCTCAATCAACGATCATTTCAGAGCTCTGTGTTGTAATAGCACAAAGAAAGCAAATAAAATTGCGAAGAGTATTCTTGATGGAGAGATGAAATGGATGGAAGACGGAATTATATGGATTGGTGATAAAGAATAATGGAGGCCGATATGTTATCAAAATTTTTTAGTACTGATGTAATTACTGTTTTTTCATGTATGTTTCTTACTATTGTGACGACTTCTGATGCTAAAGTTACATTACCTCAAGGTAACTGGATGCCAACAATTAAATCTCGACTTGAAAACCTTATTCAAGAAAACAAAAATAAATCAAAAATTGTGATCTTTGATTTTGATAATACGATGGTTTCTCGAGATATCGGGGAAGCAACATTTGCGACGCTTGCCATTGAGAATACTATACATAAAAATAGTCCCTATGCTCAATGGGCACCAGATTTTACAATAGATACCCGACATGTAAGTCTTGCGACTTCACCGAATGTAACTGCTTACTATGAAGACTTTCTTGAAGCGACAAAACATATTAAAGATGAAAAAACCCCTTATTCAAATGCCTATGCATGGATTGTACAAATTATGGCTGGGTTAACACCGCAAGATGTTATTTCCGCAACAAAAAAAGCATATAAAGAAGGTACAGGAGCAAAGGATCGAGAAGATTCATCCCTTGGTGAAACAATGGTGAATGGCTATCGCCTTCCCTTCTTTTATCCTGAAATGATTGATCTTGCAGGAACAATGATCTCGAATGGATTTAATGTGTATGTTATTACAGCAAGCAATGTCTGGAGTGTGCGCTATTTAGTCACGAAAGAGCTCAATCAACTTTTACAAAAAAAATATGGAAAAAATACAACGATAGCTCCCGATCATGTCCTGGGGGTGAGCACATTACTCAAAGATAAGCGAGATGGAAAACTGTACAAAGATGAATCATTAGTAAAAGAAAATAAAGCATATCGCAATTTGGAAATTTCTGAATTACAACAGTATGAACTTTTATATGAGCTCTCATACCCACTTCCTGCCTATGAAGGAAAAGTAGCAATGATTTTCAAGCATATCACTCACGAGCATCCATTTTTTATCGCAGGCGATAGTCCCAACGACCATCAAATGCTTGAATGGGCAGAAAATCGACTTTGGATTGCACGACTTGAAAAGAAAGATTATCAAGCAGCGACAGCTGAACTCATCAAAAATTCAGATAAAGAAAAGTGGCTGATTCAACCGACATTATATAAAAAATCCCCGGGCTTTGTTGCTTCTGAAAAAGAACTAGAAACTCGCTTGAAATTAAATACCGCTGAAAAAGAAAAATTCACCCAAACTATACAGGTTTTCAAAAATGAAAAAGCGCTTGAGCAATTCTAAAATACACAAAAAGATTATATCTCCTCATGCATCTCTACTTTTGGGAAGTGGAGGATTTAAAGGTCATAACGATTACCTCAGAAAACAAATTAATGCCTTTCTCAGGAGTAACGTAAAAAAAGTTGCCATGATCTTTTATGCGCTTGATCCAGCTGATCGGCTTTCTGCATATTCATGGTTTGAAAACAATGACATATTTTCGGGAAGAAAATTAGAGAGTATTCATGAATCTCGTAATCAACAAGAAGTACTCAAAACTGCAGAGGTAATTTATGTCAATGGAGGAAATACTTTTAAGCTCTTACATCAGTTGTATAAAAATAATCTCATAAAAATTATTCAAGAGCGAGTTGCTGCAGGGATTCCTTATATAGGCATCAGCGCTGGATCAAACATCGCCGCACCAACGATTAGGACAACCAATGATTGGCCCATTGTTACTCCCAAAAAACTTGATGCGCTTTCGTTACTCCCTTTTCAAATTAATCCCCATTACTTTGGAGGTAGAACATATCGACGTTTAGGAAAACGCTTAATTGAACACCTGGGAGAAACACGTGAACAGCGAATTAAAGAATATCATCAAGAAACAGACAACAATTTAGATGTCATTGGAATTCCCGAAGGAAGTGTACTCATAATAAAAAAAAATCACATCTCATATGAGTCTCCACTCAATGAACCTGCAGTAATCTTTCGCAAAGGTCAAAAAAGAGAAGAAGTTACACCAAACAAAAATATTACCCACAAGCTTTTATGAGACAAGAAACAAAACTAATCTATACTGATCTACAAAAACATTTTCATAATTCCATTGTGCCGCCCTCGGAAAATAAAATTGGCATTGAATATGAAATTATTTGTTTAGATAAAAAAACACTCAAACGTTTAGACTATGATTCAAAACCTGGAATTAAAAATATTCTTGAATATTTTGTTAGCTTAGGTTTTGAGCCAAAATATGAAGAACATCTTCTCATTGGCGCTTCACGAGATGATTTCTATATGACACTTGAGCCGGGCGGACAACTAGAAGCATCATTTGCGCCGTATAAGACCATTAAAGAAATTAAAAAAGCATTAGATACATATGTTGGTATTCTTAAAGAAATAGAAGATACATATTCCATTGTATTTATTGCATGTGGTGTTGATCCACTGAATGCTCTCGCCGATGTTCCATGGATGCCAAAAGATCGCTATCGCATCATGCAAAAGTATTTAGCTCCCAAAGGTTCGATGGGACATATGATGATGAAACAATCCGCCGCAATACAGGTTAATATTGATTATAATTCTGAAGAAGATGCCCTCCGAAAACATAATATGATCCTCAATCTCTCTCAGCCACTCATGCATATGTTTGCAAATTCATCAATCTATACCGGTACAATTCAGAACACATTGAACTTTCGTGAAACCATATGGCAGAATACCGATCCTGAGCGGTGTGGAATATCCTTACATCACAATGCTCCGCTAAATTCATTCCAAGATTACATTGATGCTGCCCTAAAAATACCGATGATCCTTCTCTATAAAAATAGTCGTTTTATAGAAATCACTCATCGCCTATCTTTTGAAGAATTTATTGATAAAGGCTACAGTGGATATACGGCAACTATTGACGACTGGAAGTTACATCTCAATATGCTTTATCCGCATTTGCGATTCAATTTTAAAACTTTAGAAATCCGTCTTTTTGATTGCAATAAACCTGACGTTGTCCTTGCAATTGGAGCTCTAATAAAAGGACTTGTCTACAACAACAAAAAAATAGAAAAAAAAATGAGCGCGCAAGAAATAGTGGATTTTGCAAAAAAAGAACTTTCGACTTCAGAAGCATTTTATCTTAGTCCTCTCGAAAAATTTCTTGAGACAAAAAAAACATGTGCAGAAGAGGCAAACGATAGGTTTATTCATTTAAAGAATATGCACGAATTTATCAATAGCCTAAAAGTTCTGTAGCGCTTTTATATGTTTCATCAGGAGCAAGAATTTTCTCATGATCTTTGGTAAAATGGGATGTAAATTTCTTTTGGGCCCATGAAATCATTGTATTTACCGCGCTCTCAAGCTTATCTCCAGCGACTAAACCTACAACGGATTGAGGGACGCTTCCACCGGGATTATTAATTGAATACGCAATAACGAGTGTTTTATGTGCGCCATAATCCACAAGTATCCATTGACCATTATTTTTTTGTACCAACTGAGCTTTCTTTGGATTTTTATTATATCGAGCTAGAATTTTTTCCTGTCCTTCAGTAATTTTCCAGTAATGTTCCCACATTTTTTTGTTGGAATGATTGAACAGTTCTTTATTGGCAAAACAGTCAAGAAGCTGCTGTCGATCACTTATGGGAAAAGGCGCATCAATAAAAATATACGTCAAAAAATGATCGTTCATTTTGTCGAGAATGCGTGATTCGGTAATTTCTTTAGTAAATATGTGATAATGAGCACGATCGATAATTACAGCCCACAATTTTTGTATTGAAACGTCAGCATGTTTTACAACGAAAGCAAATTTGTTATCAGCATCTGCCTTTCCTACTCTAACTATAGCATTTCCCTTAAAGATCTTTTCATATGCATCTTGTGTAATTTCTGGCAGCTTTTTATTAGATCCATACTGTTTTATTGTCTGGAATAATGACTGAAACTCGGAAAAAGAAAGAGCAAGAGCTTTTATCTCCGAACTTGCAGCAATTAATAAAGATACAATAATTATTTTAGATAGTAATTTCATAGTTTTAAAAATACCAGAAGGAGGCTGGCAACTCCAGGTCAAAAAATTGACTAAAAGGTGCATGTACTTTTTGGTCATTTTCTCGACCGAAAGTTGCCGGGCTCCTTTTGGCTCCAACCAAATGCCTATACCCATATGGACCGGAAGTTGTGTCACACCTTTTTCTGTGATATACTATCAATAATGCAAACAAAGCATAGTATTGGTTGGCGAGAATATGTCGATTTTCCAGAATGGGACATTCATAAGCTACGAGCAAAAATTGATACAGGTGCTCAAACAAGTTCGCTGCATGTTGAAGATGTGACTCTATTGACACGTAATCGTATTCGCTTTTATGTAATCTTACGAAAAAGAAATCTTATCTACAAAAAAAAGGTGATCACCGAAAGACTTAAAGTGGGGCATGTTAAATCAAGTACCGGTACAAAAACAAAACGATGGTATGTCAAAACCAAGTTAAAAATTGGTCCAATTGAGCGAGATATTATTATAAATCTTGTAAATCGTGAAGGAATGAATTTTCGTATGCTTTTAGGAAGAAATGCGCTTGACGACCTTTTCTTAGTTGATGTATCCCGATCATTCCTGTTAAATAAAAAGACAAAGGCAAGTTTATGAAAATACTCATTCTCTCACGAGGACCCAAACTCTACAGCACGAAGCGATTACAGGAAGCATGCAAAGAATCTGGCCATGATGTGCGAATCATTAATCCTTTAGAATTATCGATTAATGTTAAACAGGGAAAACCGGAGCTTCTCTATAAAAACAAAAAATTAGGCAAAGTAGATGCAGTTATTCCCCGCATTGGCGCCTCTATTACTTTCTTTGGAACTGCAGTCGTGCGCCAATTTGAGCAAATGGGGAAACATTGTCTCAATTCAGCACTGGGAATCATAACGGCTCGTGATAAGCTTTCCTCTATTCAACTGCTTGCTCGTCACAATATTGGAATTCCTCAAACCATATTTGTAAAAGATAGTGCCCTTGTACTTCCGGCAATAAAAGAGATTGGCGGAGCTCCTGTTATTATCAAGCTTCTTGAAGGAACGCAAGGCAAAGGAGTCATTTTAGCTGAAACCAACAAAGTTGCGGAATCAATTATTGAGACCCTGCATGTTTCCAAACAAAATGTACTTATCCAAAAATTTGTAAAAGAAAGTAAAGGGCGTGATATACGCGCGATTGTTGTTGGAAATACCGTTGTTGCATCGATGAGACGAACCGCCCAAGGTGATGAATTTCGAAGTAATGTTCATCGAGGTGGAGCGGTACAAAAAATTAATTTAAAAGAGATCTATAGTGAAACTGCGATAAAAGCCACACATATTCTTGGTCTCAATGTCGCGGGAGTGGATATGCTCGAAACTGCCACGGGTCCTCAAATTATCGAAGTAAATTCATCTCCAGGTCTTGAAGGCATCGAGCGAGCAACCGGTGTAAATGTTGCACAATATTTTGTACAATTTCTCGAAAAACTAAAACAAGGGCCACAAACAGAATGAAAGTAACCGAAAAAAATTTAATCATTGGCGGAGTAACAATTGAACCCGGTGAAGTTAAGGACGTTGCTCTCTTTATTGCCAAGCAATACGATTTTACGGAAATTCATATGCCCGTTAAAGTTATTCGAGGAACAGCAGAAGGACCATATCTGTTTATTTGCGCTGCCGTTCATGGCGATGAAGTCAATGGCGTTGAAGTTATTAAACGACTTTCCCAACACAAAGCCCTACAAAACATTAAAGGAACTCTTATTCTCGTTCCGATAGTGAATGCCTTTGGGTTTAACGCCCTCTCCCGTTATATGCCAGATCGACGTGATTTAAATCGTTGCTTTCCCGGAAATATTCATGGGTCATTAAGCTCCCGTTTAGCACATCTTTTTGTTACTGAAATTGTCGATAAATGTACTCACGGTATTGATCTTCACTCAGGCTCACATCATCGAACAAATCTTCCTCAGATTCGCGCGTGCTTATTCAACAAAGAAACAATCGACATCGCACGTGCATTCAATGTTCCCGTTATATTAGATGCGCAAGTTATCGAGGGCTCATTACGAAAAGTTGCTTTTGGAAAAAAGATGCCACTCCTCGTGTACGAAGCAGGTGAATCATTACGTTATGACGAAGTTGCTATTCAAAGCGGGCTGCACGGTGTTTTATCAGTCATGCATGCACTCAGCATGATTGAACATAAAGAAAAAAAACAAAAAAAAGTTCGCTCTATCGTTGCGAAGGGAAACTTTTGGATTCGATCACCGCATAGTGGCATTGTCATCGTTAAGAAAAAATTAGGAACGATTGTTCATCCGGGCGAACTGTTGGGAATTATTTCTGATCCGCTTGGAAACAATAACATTGAAATTCGTGCCGAAAAAGAAGGCCTCATTATTGGATATACTCTCCTCCCACTTGTCAATCGTGGAGACGCAGTATTTCACATCGCAACTTTTGAACGCACACAGCTTATTGAAAAAAGCCTTGAAGCATTTAATGATGATAAGTTCGATTATGAGGAAAGATAATTTCCTTGCTAAAATTAATCAATTCATATTTCTTACTAGTAAGAAAGGAGACATACTATGGCACATTTTGCAACAACTCGAATGTCCTCAAAAGGACAAATAGTCATTCCTGAAGACATTAGAAATGAGCTCAATTTACGTGAAGGTACTGAATTTGTTGTCTTAGGAGAACAAGATACGGTGATTCTAAAAAGTATTACACAGCCAGGTATAGATGACTTTAAAACGTTACTGACTAAAGCAGAAAAACAAGCAAAACAAGCAAAACTAAAAAAATCTGACCTTAAAAGAATTATTAAAAAAGTACGGAAATAATTAATGACTATAGTACTCGATACAAATGTCCTCGTTTCAGGAATATTCTGGAAAGGTTATCCACGTAAAATAATGGAAAGTATTTTCTCGGGAGATATTGTTATTGTAATAACTCTAGATATTCTCAATGAATATCAAAGAGTAGGTAAAGAACTTTCAATTAAATTTCCAGAAATCAATATTGATGAATTAATTGATCTTATTACCATCAAATCTATTTTAACAATGCCTATTAAACTTAATGAAAAAATCTGTGAAGATCCAAGTGATGAAAAATTTATTGAATGCGCTTTGGCTAGTAATACTAAGATTATTGTTAGTGGAGACAAACACTTATTAAACGTTAAGAATTATCAAAATATAAAAATAATCTCACCAAGAGAATTTATTGAAAAATATACTTTATAAACTTGAGAACTATAAAAGTAAGACATTATTTTTTCACAGAATACACGTACAATTTTTTTTCGTGTTTGTTGCAGTTGAAAATAAAGACTCGAAAGTTCATCTAACGATAAAGGATATGTTACCATGCTATTACAATACCTTGAAGGAATAAATGTGTCATCTATAATAACATACACGCTCATCAGAGAAGTGTTTACTATTATATAAAGGACATCATCTACATGTTTTAGTTCAACAATACATTCTTCAAGAACTCGCTAATTTTTTCTGGTTCTGTGCCCATAGGAAGGACGGTACAGGGAAGATTAAATTCTTTTCGTTTATTCCAAAAATCACAATCCACGTTTGTTACTATATGAATTTCAATATCACGGAAAATCCACAGTAAAAGAGGAGCAACCATTAAAACTTCACTATTATTATTAATCCATTGACCTTGGGGGAACTTTGGTTCCATACGTTTAGCACTAAAATATATAATTTTCTCAATCTCTATATGTTTTTTGTTAAAGTACATTTCTGTAAGGTTTAGAATCTGTATAGAGCTGTTAGAAAGAATATCAGTAGATTCAAAATCTAATTTACCTATAATTCTCTGTGTGATTGAATTGTTGCCTTCTACAGGAAGCGCTTCGAGCTCTTCTGCTCTAATCAATTCTTCAATATTATCCTCACCAGCAAACGTGTAAGCAGCAAGTAATGAAATTGGTTGCCTGATTTTCTTTTCTTTTAAATACTTAAAGAAAGCGATAAAACCACGTTGTATGTCTTTAGAACCAAATTCGTTAGTTGTTGGTATTAAGATTATTGTACGCTTTCCACTAAAATTCAAGGGAACAAAATTAAATTGAATCACGTTTACTTGTAATTCTCCCTTCGTACAAGAAGTTAAATCATCCTCCCCAAAGATTATCTTTGCCCACATACCGTCGGGAATTTTTATTGTTGTTGTGCCACCCTTAGTATAGGATCCCCAGGTATATTGTTTGCCCATGCAGGTATTGTTTTGAAAAAACATTATCCTTCTATTCGGACCAAACTCAATCCCTTGTGTAGATATGGGATATTTTTTTGAAAGCTCCTTTACATCTTGCGCTTTAAGAAATTGGCCAGAACTTACGCTAAATAAAATAATGATGATAATATAAATGTATAGTTTCATGTTTATGAGCCTTCTGTTTACTGGAATACTGCAATTTTTATGCCAAAAACAGAACTAAATTACCTTTATAATGTTAATGAGTTATAATGAACAGGCCATCCATACTCTTTTACACTGCGACTTTACTGCCTCAAACTTCGAATCTTGTAAGCGCTTATAGTGAAGCAAATATAGTAGTGATAACCTCGAACACGGGGCCCCAATAAATTCCAAAAAGAAGGGTAAAAAATGCAAGCACGCTCAGTATTGCCGTTCCAAGGACTTGGGTATCTCCATCAACAAGAGCAATTTCGGTGCGCGCTTCTTCCAAAAACATAGCCTTGATAATTCGTGCATAATAATAAAGTGAAATAACACTATTAATAACACCAGCGAGTGCGAGCCAATAATATGAAGGCCCTTTTTCAATGACTGCTGAGAAGAGATAGAACTTACCAATAAAACCAGCAAATGGAGGAAGACCGGTGAGTGAAAGCAAAAAGATAGTCATAAGTACCGCAATAAATCCTAAATACGGAGTCTTCCACGCAAGACCTCGATAGTCCTCTATTTCTTCGACGCCATATCGATTTGAAATAAGAATTACGACTAAAAATGCACCAAAATTCATAAGCATATATACGACAAGATAAAAGAGAACCGATTGTTGGCCTAAAATACTAATAGACGCTATTCCCATGAGTACATAACCTGCATGCGCAATACTCGAATATGCCAATAGGCGTTTAAGATTTGTTTGGTGTATAGCTACTAAATTACCCAACGTCATCGTAAAGACAGAAATAATGGCAATAAAAAGCGGCCAGTTGATATGAGTGATATCCTGAAAGTTTACGCTAAATACTTCATAAAAAAGCCGTAAAGCCAAAATAAATCCAGCTGCTTTTGGTCCTACGGAAAGCAATGCAGTCACGGGCGTTGGCGCTCCTTCATAGACATCCGGACACCACATGTGCATGGGAATTGTTGCTATTTTATATCCAAGCCCTGCATAGATGAATAAGATAGAAACAAAAAGCGTTACATTATACGTTGGTTGATTAGTAAGAAACGATCCAATACTGTTATAAAAAAGCGAGCCTGTCATTCCATATAAAAAAGAAATTCCATAAATCATGATTCCCGAGGCAACACCACCATAAATAACATACTTGAGCGAGGCTTCATTTGATTTTTTATTTTTAAATTTAAAGCCTGTAGCAATGTATGAAAGTAGACTGAGGAATTCGATTGCAAGATAGGTCATAAGCATATTATTACTCGTTGCAAGCAATATCATTCCAATGCCAAGCCCAAAGGTAAGCATGAGATATTCCGCCGGCAAAAAGCCAAAAGTTGTTGTCGCTTTTGTATTCGTTTCATTGGAACTGAGTGAAATAAGCACCACAACGAATAAAACAATATAGGTAAAGTATTTAAAATACACGCCAAGAGCATCGTAACGAAGAATTCCTTCAAATAAATATACGGAGCGAATATCTAAATTTGTTTGAACCATAAAAGTAATCAAAAGAAAAAGCGGTGCAAGTGCGTATATAACTTTTTGATCAATCTTCAGAAGATCCATGAATAAGATAATAAAAATAAAAAAAGAGAGTAATAATTCAGGTACGAAGTAATATATACTTTGGATATTGCCTAGTAACATCTGTTCATTATCCTCCCACGACACTATTCAAATATCCTAGAGATGCTTTCATTAAATCCAATACTGGCTGCGGATAGACACCAAGCACTACGACAATAACTACTAATGGCGCCAAACTTAGAATTTCACGAATATTAATATCAGGAAGTTCCGCATACTTTGCGTCTAATTTTCCTAAAAATACGCGTTGGATTGTCCATAAAAAATATGCTGCTCCCAAAATTATTCCTGTGCCAGCAATGATTGTATAGAGTGTAAATTTCTGGAAAGCGCCCAAAAGGACTAATACTTCAGAAACAAAACTTGAAAGCCCTGGAAGGCCAAGTCCTGCAAAAAATGCAAAAGCGGTAATTCCCGTATAAACCGGCACACGACTTGCAAGACCACCAAAACCATCAATTTCACGATGATGGGCCCGATCATAAACGACCCCAACTAAAATAAAGAGCATGGCGGTAATCGTTCCATGATTAAACATCTGTAAAACCGCTCCATTAATGCCTTCTTCAGTAAAACTTGCCATACCTAACAGCACATATCCCATATGGCTGATTGATGAATATGCGACTAATTTCTTTAGATCCTTCTGAGCCATAGCACAGAGTGCACCATACACAATATTAATTACTCCCATGATAGCGAGAAATGTACTAAAATAGAGTGTTGCTTCAGGCAAAATTGGATAGGAAATTCGGAGAATTCCATAGGCTCCCATTTTAAGTAAGACTCCCGCAAGAATCACACTAATTGCGGTAGGCGCCTCGACATGGGCATCGGGAAGCCATGTATGAAATGGAAAAACAGGAATTTTGATTGCAAAACCAATATAAAGTGCAAACCAAAGAATATGTCCAAACCCAAGAAAATTTTTATGTTCTGCTATAAGTCGTGTTATATCAAAGGTATGAGGTTCAGTCATAAAATAGAAGTACAGCATTACTAAAAGCATAAGTACGCTTCCAACAAGTGTATAGAGAAAAAACTTAATCGCTGCATATTCTCGTCGAGGCCCCCCCCAAACACCGATCAGAAAATACATCGGTAAAAGCATTACTTCCCAAAACACATAGAATAAGAAAAAATCGAGTGAACAAAACACACCCATCATTCCTGTTTCAAGAAGTAAGAAAAGACTGAAATAGCCTTTTAAACCCTTATTAATATTCCATGAAGCAAGAATACAGAGTGGACATAAAAGAGCCGTGAGTAATAACATTAAAATACTTAATCCATCTATCCCCAAAAAATATTCAATATTAAAAGCGGGAATCCATGAAAATTTTTCAACAAACTGGAAGCCTTGGTTAATCGATAAACCAGCGACATCTCGATTAAAGAGAACAAAAATTTTATACGCTAAGATGAGCGGAAGCAATGTTGTGATACATGCAATCCATTTAAAAGATTGTTCACTGCTTTTCGGAAGCAAAACAATAAGCATTGCTCCAATGAGTGGCAAAAAAACCATTAATGAAAGTAAATGTTCATTGATCAATTCCATAATTTACTCCTATTGGGTCTCACGTTGGCTGTCATTGCGAGGAGCGATAGCGACGAAGCAATCTTATTTGTTTTGTTAGAGATTGCTTCGCTTCGCTCGCAATGACATCATCCCTCTTCATGAGTCCCACTTCATGCAATCATAAATCGAAACAACAGTATAAAAATAATCGATGCAAAAAGGACATAGACATAATCCTGAATATATCCTGTTTGTATTTTTCGTAATCTACTTCCAAGTGAGCCTATTACAGTCGCAATTCCATTGACGAGGCCATCAACAAAAACTTTATCAATCCAGGAATTACCATATGCCCCTATTCTCGTGAGAAACGCCGCAAAGTTAACAAGCCCATCAACAACAACCATATCAAAGCGAGCCATAAATCTCATCGTTCTCATAATGTTGTTTACAAACAGATGCTGATATATTTCATCCACAAAATATTTTCTTGAAATAACTTTATACGGAAAAGAAAATCTCTCAATCAGTTTTGCCCGACGGCTCGGTTTTCTTGAATAGAGATAATAAGCTCCATAAGCAAATCCAAGGACACACATAAATACGACAAGCATGAGTCCAACTTCAGTAATCATTGGATAATGATTAAGCTCAGCATCAGCTATAACAGGTGAAAGATATACTTGAAGTATATTTGATCCGCCAAATATATGAGGAACACCTACAAAACCTCCAATAACCGAGAGCATCGCAAGAATAACCAATGGAATAATTATAACTTTTGGAGATTCATGAACTTCATGTAATGTATCGTGTGCTTTATCTGTATGATGATGTCTCCCAAAGAAAGTTAATGTCACCAGTCGAATCATATAAAAGCTTGTAAGTCCTGCTCCAAATACACCAAGTAACCAGAGGGATTTACTTCCATAAGGACTACTAAAAACACTCCACAGAATTTGGTCTTTACTAAAAAATCCTGACAGAGGGAAAATTCCCAAAAGCGCAATAGTTGCAACTAAAAACGTGTAATATGTCCAGCGCATTTTTTTGCGAAGCCCACCCATTTTAGTGATATCCTGCTCATGATGCATACCAAGAATAATACTGCCCGCACCCATAAATAAAAGCGCTTTAAAAAACGCATGAGTCATTACATGAAAGATTCCGGCAGAAAAAGCCCCAACTCCGAGAGCTAAAAACATATATCCAAGTTGACTCACGGTGGAATAAGCTAAAATTTTTTTAATATCGTTTTGTGCAAAACCAATTGTTGCGGCAAAAACCGCAGTTACCGCACCAGTGATTGCAATTACTCCTAATGCAACAGGGCTCAAAATAAAGAGAAAGCTCAGTCGAGTAACCATATATATTCCAGCCGTAACCATTGTTGCGGCATGAATAAGTGCGCTCACCGGTGTTGGACCAGCCATTGCATCCGGTAGCCACACATATAAGGGGATTTGGGCTGATTTTCCGCATGCTCCAAAGAAAAAACACAAACATATAATTGTTACAACGTTTATATTTCCAAGATATAAATTTTCGAGCAGATAAGAATACTCTTTGAGTTCAGCAAAATTCAGCGTCCATATACCTTGAGACCCAATTGCCCAAAAAAGCAGAAAAACTCCAATAATAAATCCAAGGTCACCGATGCGATTTACTATGAATGCTTTATTTCCGGCAATAACATTCGCCTTATCTTTATACCAAAATCCAATGAGCAGATAGGAGCAGAGACCTACACCTTCCCATCCTAAAAACATAAGAAAAACATTATCAGCAATAACGAGTTCAAGCATCATGAAAATAAAGAGATTAAAGAAAGCAAAAAAGCGCCATGTTGACGAATCATGATGCATATATCCGATGGCATAGATATGAATCAAAAAACCAACTCCCGAAATAATCAAAAGCATCACACTTGTGAGCGGATCAAAGAGAAAAGAAATTGAGGTATGAAGATTTCCAACATTTATCCAATCAAAAAGCGTGATTGTAAATAAACGACTGCGGGGATCCAATTCACTAAGCGTACAAAAGATACCCAAGGAAAGAGCAAAAGATGCACAAACCATAAGAGAGGCTATAATTCCACAAATACTTTTTCCAAAAGCGTCCTGTAAAAATTTACCCACAAGTCCATTGATAATAAAACCGAGCAATGGAAATAACAAAATGATGTGAGCGTAATGTATGATAAATTCTTTCATAGATGTATTCACTCTTTAGGAGAGGTAGTGTATATGTTCTTTTTTTTATTCTATATCGACGTCGCTTCCATAAAACTATTAAGAATGGGGTAAGCGACGTCGATATAGAATAAAAAAAAGAACATATACACTACCTTTCCTGTCGTTTACTCCTTCATAGTCGTTGCGCTATCAGCATTTATATCTTTAAAATTTTTATACATACTCATAACAATCGCAAAAGCCACAACGGCTTCACATGCAGCAAGTACAATAATAAAGACAGAAAACATTTGCCCTGAAAAACTCGTAGGCACACTATATTTATTAAAAGCAACAAAATTTAAACTAGCAGCATTAAGAATCAATTCAACTCCCATAAGAATAGCAATGACGTTTTTTCGTGCAATAATAATATAAATGCCCAAAGAAAAAAGAATAGCAGATACAATGAGGAATGTTTCTAACTTAATCATAGAGCTTTCTTCTTTCTGCTTCTTTAAATGCTTTTCGTGCAATTGAAACTGAACCAATCAAAACCAAAAGTATCAGAAGTGATATCATTTCAAATGCAATAAGATATTCATTTAAAAGTAACTGGCCAATTGAACGGATATCTGAACCAATAAGTTGATTATTCTCTACCCAATCTGTTTTAAAAATAATCATAATGAGCGTAACCATAGAAATCATGAGTAACAGTAAGCTGTACAGTGTTTCTTTACGTGGATTTGATATTTTAGTCGTAAGGATTTCTCGTGTAAAAAATATGGCGAATATTACAATAACCATTATTCCACCCGCATAGAGCATAATTTGTAATGCTGCCAAAAACCCGGCATTTAAAAAAAGATACAAAAGAGCAACCCCTAAAAGAGTAAAGAGTAATCCAAAAGCGCTTCGTAAAATATTGGATGAAAAAGCGGTATACAATGCACTTGCAATTGTTAGCGCTACACTCATAGAAAAAAATATATCAATTAATGTAATACTCACGCTTCTTCCTTTTTATCTTTATCTCTATTTGGTTTATACACCGGCGTTGGAGTATCTATAAATTCAAAGAGCAAGCTTTTAATATCGTATGTAGATCCTTCAAATTTTCTCGTAAAACGAATTGCATCTGTTGGGCATGGAGGAACGCAGAGTCCGCAATACATACATTTTGCCATATCAATTTTAAAGCTATGCAGTACCCGCCCTGTTTCTTCTTTGTGAACATCAATCCTTATACAATCAATCGGACAAAATTTTTCACACAAAAGGCATCCTGTGCATATTTCTTTTTCAACTTCTAGGTGTCCTCTATAATTTAACGGGAGCGTGTCTTCAATTTTTTGTGGTATCCGATCAGGGTATTGAATAGTAGTCGGTTCACGAAACATATTCTTCAGTGTAACCATCATCCCCTTTGGAACACTCGTTACTGCATATTTAATATTTCTAAAATACTGTATAATATCTTCTCTCATTGTGTAATCCTACCAATAAAAACAGCGATCATACTTTTTCCTCCAAAGAAGAGGACAAAGCTTGCGGTTATACATAAACAGATAAAGGAAATCGGAATTAGATACTTCCAGCACATAGTCATGAGTTGATCAACACGTAAACGTGGCAAGGTCCAGCGTAGCCATAAGACAATAAAAATAAACACAAATGTTTTGAATAAAAAATTCGCAATCATGATTATATTTGTTATAATGTGATTTTCACTTATTAAAAAATGTGGTATTTGCCAACCACCAAAAAAGAAGATTACCGCAAGACTAGAAATGATAAAGACATTTGCAAATTCTGCTAAAAAAAAGAAACTAAAACGCATTCCTGAATATTCAGTATTGTAGCCGGCAACAAGCTCCGATTCAGCTTCTGGAATATCAAAAGGAACGCGGTTATTTTCGGCAAGGGCTGAGGTAAAGAATATAAAAAAAGCAACAAATGTTCCTGGATTATGGAAGAAAAACCACTGATGAGGCCATGCTCCTTGGGCACGAATTATATCTTGCATACTTAAGGATCCCGTAATCAAAACAATTGAAAGAACTGAAAGAGCCGCCGGTATTTCATAACTTACAATTTGAGCAGCACTTCGTAAGCCACCGAGTAATGACCATTTATTGTTTGATGCCCAACTTCCCATTAAAATTCCCATAACTACCATCGTCGTTATAGCAAGGGCATACAATACTCCAACATTTAAATCCGCTACGACAATATCACTGCTAAAGGGAATAACAACAAGGGCAGAAAAAACTCCAATAACGCATAAATAGGGAGCCATACGAAAAAGAGGTTTATCAGCAAGAGCTGGAATCAGATCCTCTTTAAGAACCAATTTGATTCCATCCGCAAGCATTTGGAATATTCCCTGTGGACCAACACGATTAGGTCCAATACGAGACTGAATACGTCCTGCAACTCTTCGTTCAAGAAATGTAAGCAATCCTCCGATAACCCCTAAGAAACTCCAAAAAATAAGCGCGATAAGAAAGTAACTAATGGCAAGAGACAAGTTTATATCAATACCAAAATTTTCTATAATGAAGTTATGGAGAGTTATCGCTATGTTATTCATTATCTATCTATCTCGGGTGCAATTAAATCAAGGCTTGCCATAAAGGCAACTAAATCACTCAACATTAAACCTCTACCAATTTTATCGAGAATTGAAATCGCCGCAAAGGACCCCGTTCTAATTTTAATTCGCGAAGCTTTTGCTGTGCCATCACTAATAATGTAATACCCAAGTTCGCCTCGCGCACTTTCAGTTCGAACATATACTTCACCTTTTGGAGGCTTTAATGTTTTTGGCAATTTTGCTTGGACTTCACCACTGGGAAGACTTTTAAATGCTTGTTCAAGTATTGAAATTGACGTTTCGATCTCTTTCATGCGCACTGAAAAACGATCGTAGGAATCTCCAAGGGTTCCGGCTTTTCCGCTTCCTACTGCAATATCAAATTTGAATCGATCATAGAGAAAATAAGTTTCGTTTTTTCGTAAATCCCAGTGAGCCCCAGCTGCACGGAGATTAGGGCCTGAAAGCATGAATGCTTTTGCGGTTTCTTTATCGATGACTCCAATATTGGCAAGTCTACTTATAAAAATAGCATTGTTGGTGACAAGGTCATCAAATTCTTTAAGAAATTTCTTTAAACCTTCTAAAATTTCTAGACATTTTCTAATGGTTGTCTCTTTAATATCAAAAGGCATGCCTCCGATCGTTGCTAAATTATAGGTAAGGCGTGCTCCACATAAAATCTCAAAAATATCATTAATTTTTTCTCGTTCTCGTACGGCATGTAAAAAAGGCGTGTATGCGCCAAGGTCCATGGCAAGAACGCCGGTCATTAAAAGATGACTGATGATTCGATTGAGCTCTGAAACAATAACACGTAAATACTGAGCTCGTTCAGGAGTTTCAATACCCATAAGTTTTTCTACAGCCAATGCATATCCAACATTACAATTTGCGGCAGCTACATAATCAACACGATCGGTATAAGGCATAAACGCGGGATATGTTACTCGTTCACCAATTTTTTCAATTGAGCGATGTAAATAGCCAACATCAGGCTTCACGCTGAGAATAATTTCTCCATCCATCTCCAAAATGAATCGTAATACTCCATGTGTACTCGGATGATGCGGACCCATGTTGAGAGTCATCGTATTATCATTGTTTTTTTCTAATTCATACATATTACTTTTTCTCAGTCACATTTGGAACATCACAAGGATACGCTCGTTCATTATTAATATCCTGATACTGTATCGGATCTATATAATTCTTTCTTAGTGGATGCCCTATCCAATCTTCAGGAAGCATAATTCGTCGCAAATCAGGATGATTTTTATAGATAATTCCAAAAAGATCATATGCTTCTCGTTCAAAAAAATAAGCTCCTGGCCAAAGATCGCCAATCGTTTCAACTTCAGGATTATCTTTGGGCAATCTTACTTTTAGAGTTACTTTTTTTCGAGAGCTCTCAGAAAACAAATGATACACTGATTGTAAAAATTCCGAATCTTCTGCACCCGAAAGACACATGAGTATCGTGTAGTGTTCGTCAATTTTTAGATATGAAATAATAGAATGAAGATGAGCTGTATCAACAATAATATAATGATCACCCGCTTCAAGATTTGCAAATGTTACCTGCGCATTGGGAAATTTTTCTTGTAATCTTGTATGTAAAGTTTCCATAAATAATAATTTTAAATTGATTTTTTTTCTTTGACTAAAAATTTTTCGTTTTTGACTTTCTGCTGGAGTACTAAGAGTCCTTCAGTCAATGCTTCAGGTCGTGGAGGACAACCAGGAACATAGACATCCACGGGAATAACTTTATCAATGCCACGCAGCACTGAATATCCAAGATCAAAAAGCCCTCCACAATTTGCACAGCTTCCCATAGAAATGACATACTTTGGTTCCGGCATTTGGTCGTAGAGTATTTTTATTCGCGATGCCATTTTAAGAGTCACGGTACCCGCAATAATGATTAAATCACATTGTCGAGGAGTCGGTCTAAAGACTGATCCGAAGCGGTCAAGATCAGCACGAGGCCCACCAGTTTGCATAAGCTCAATTGCACAGCACGCAGTTCCGAAAAGCAAATACCACAATGAATTTGCTCGTCCCAAATTTAAAATTTTATCAAGGGATGTAAAAAGAACATTATCAGAGAGCTTTTGATACGCGCTCCATTCTTGGACTTCATTCTCTTTCGTTCTGTATTCTTCTCGAGTTTCTATGTGATCTCTTTTTTCCATTCTAAATCCTTTTTTGCCCACACATAAATAAGGCCAATAAATAAAACAAATGCGAATAAAAATATCTCAATAAAAGCAATGAGCCCTTTTCCCTGCTGAACCCAACTTAAAAAACTCGTTGCTACAGGAAACATAAATGCAATCTCTACATCAAAAATAATAAATATAAGCGCAATAATATAAAATCGCGCATTGAAATTAATCCATGCCGGGCCGACCGGTTCTTCGGCGCATTCATAGGTGCTTGATTTCATTTTATTCGTAAAACGAGGCGCTAAAAACCGTTGAACAAGAAGCGTAACAAATACTAATAAGATAGAGAGAGCAATAAACGTAAATATATGTAAATACTCGTAAATCATCGCATTGAGTATACTAGGTTATACCCTCTCTATAAGTCAAGAAATGAGGAAGTCAAGTGTTCATGTATGAGTATTTATTATTTTACATTTGATATGGTCTCATGTGATCTGGTACGTTTTGTAGATATGAATAATTTATTTGAAAAAATTACTAACAACCAAAAGGAAATAGAAAAATATAAACCTTTCGATAAAGAAATTCTCAAGCAACTCAAAGAATACTATCGCATTAGTTTTACCTACACGAGTAATGCGCTCGAAGGAAATTCGCTCACTGAAAGCGAAACAAAAATTGTTCTTGAAGATGGAATTACCATCGGTGGAAAACCAATTCGTGATCATCAAGAAGCTCTTGGGCATAGCGAAGCTTATGATTTACTGTATACGCTGGTTCAGAAAAACACGATTGATGAACATTATATAATGGAACTTCATAGACTTTTTTATTATCGTATCGATATAAAAAATGCCGGAACATATCGAAAAGTAGGCGTTATTGTAACAGGCCGAGATACTGTCTTTCCTGCACCAAAAGAACTGCCTTCTCTCATGAACAGCTTCATCACTGAGATAAATTCGTTTAAGAAAGAAATACATCCAGTTGAATGTGCAGCCCTAGTCCACTCAAAATTCGTCAACATTCATCCATTTATAGATGGTAATGGTCGCTGTGCTCGACTCCTCATGAATCTTTTTCTTTTTAAAAACAATTATCCGATTACCATTATTCCGCCGATTAAACGTGGTGAATATTTGGATGTAGTGTACCAAGGAAACAATGGAGACTTTAAACCGTTCATCCATTTTCTAGCTGAACTTGTCTATGAAAGCCAAAAAGATTATGTAAGGTTATTGAAGAATTTACAGAAGAAATAAAACGTGCCACGCTACTCTCGTAAAATAAAGTACATGCTTTTTTTGTTTCGGAACTAGCGTGGCATCCTTCCTTATTCACACGTAACTTCCTGATTCTCGAGAGCACCCAAATCCATAGAGGAACAAATTCTTCGAGAATTACCATGAACATCATAATCAAGAGGATTGGTATAATCCCCATAGACCTTGTTGACCACATAGGAATTTTCTAAAAGATAATAATCTTCGACCTCATAATTTCTAAATTGTGGATTTTCAAACCACGCAACACTTCCTTCATCAAAATAATTCGTATCTTGGGGAATGCCATTTTTATAAAAGTCGGATCGATAAACTCTCATTTTCCAACTCGTATTTGATGTACCTATCTTTAAACCGATTCCTTGGTTATACGCATATATATTGTAATAATCGCAGGAGGAGCAATAATCACTGGGAGCTACTGGATTATCAATCCAAATACCAAAATCGCTGTTTTGTACTATCGTATTTCCTTGAATTGATGTTTTGCTATTTAATACGTATCCACCGCCACGCCCATTTTTATAGATAAGATTGCTTATTACAAGAGTAGAATTATTCGGTGAATTTTCAATAAGAAATCCAAAAGACCCATTGTTTCTCAAAATGTTACTTGAAATTTGAGGCGATGAATTCCGAATATCAATTCCATAATAGACACAATTCTCGATCGTAAATCCTTTAAGATGAGCACCATAGTTTTCTCCACTTCCTATAAAAACACATCTTAAAGCTGACTGTTTTCCATCGAGTATTGTTTTTTCGGCACCTTTGACACTGAATAGTTTGAAATTTTTCCCTTTGAAATCTATCCCTGATGGAATAGCATATATACCAGGATGAACGAAGAGTCTGTCTCCATCGCTGATACATTGATCAATCACCTGTTGTAACGGCGCGTATTCTATCATCCATTGATGATATTCATACATTCCTGTTTCTACTTCAAGATTTTTGCAGAGATCTTTTGCGTAACTTTCTCGTGTAAACTCATCTGCTCCAATATCCATACTTGAGCCAACTACACGCGGATCGTTGTTATAATCGTATTGAACGGGATTGCTTAAACAATTATAGCATCGATCAATTGCCGGAGAATAGGGACTTAACTTATAATTGCCAGCCTCTCGATTAATAAATCGAGGATCCTCTTGAATGACTTCGGGATTATTTAATATCCATGCATTATTATTTCTGCCGTTTCCATAGATAATATTTCTATAGATACGAGGATCCGTAGCCGTTGGAACATCAAGGCCTTCTAAATAATTGTATGCAAAGATATTCGCATACAACCACAGTTTATGTCCGCCGGTTGCCCACATTCCATAGCCTCTATTATTCACGAGAGTCGAAGCTTGAAGTGCAACCTGTGAATCAAAGACTTGAACGCCATCTTGTCCATTATTATAGATGAGCGCTGATTCAATCGCGATTACGTCGGGCATATTGATGATGTGTATACCGCTTCGTGAACAATCATGAATAATAACATTTTTAATAAGGAGCGCTGTTCCGAGAATTTCGATACAGTGATCAGGGGCATTCATTACCGTAACTCCTTCGAGAATCGAGTTATTAGCATTTGTTCCTTCAAAAACAATTGATGCATTAAAAACCCCTGTTCCATCAATAATTGTTTTTTCCGGACCTTGAGAGCTTGTAATGAATATTTTTTTATTACTATATAATTGGCCTTGAATATGATAAATACCGGGACCAAAGATGAGCGTATCGCCCGGGGACATGTTTTCAATAATCGTTTGTACATTATCAATGGGGTTTGCAATCCAATCAAGAGGTTCGCGCGTATAATCGAATCCATTGCAATCTTCATCAATGCCATTATTTGCTCTATCCGTCTTCCCGGGATAGACATCTGAGTTGGCATCATCGCAATCGGTTCCGCCGGTTTCAATAGAAAAATAGCCATCCTTATCAATATCACGCATGGCCCCTGTGATGTGTACTCTAACTACATGATAATTATTATTTTCATTTTCTTCTTCAATGTTAAATTCACCGTCAGCGTAGGCAATGAGATAATACGTCCCCGAAGAAAAATTCTGCGGTAAATCAAATAGTATTTGAAAATTATAACTTTGATTTGGAAGTAAGAACGGAAGATAGACCTTTTCAAACACATAATCATCCGCTGAATACGTATCATCTTTACTAATAACAAAAGTAAGAGTTGATTCATGTACCGACGTCCCTCTTCCTCCATTAGTAACGATCGATTGAATTCCTAAACTTGGTGAGCCAGCGAGATAGGTAAATTCTTGAGGAGGCAAGTTATTGATCGTCAGTATTTTTAAAGTTAGATCGGGTTTCTGTTGCGATTCATCTTGATTATCACCAAGCATATTCGTTAATGAATCCTCGTTCCTAGCAACCAGTTCCAATCTTTGCGCATAGAGTAATGAATCTTCGCGATTATTTATTCCTGGAACTTGGAGCTTGCCTTGTTGAACGAGTAGTGCAGTAGTTGCTACTAATCTTCTCGATCGTAAAGCCGCATTGTTTGTTCTATTACATTGAGATTGTGTCTCGGCTAGATTATATATATATAAACACCAATTATTAGTAAAATCTTCATATGTGTATGCTTGTCTTGGAATAGTCTTTCTTTGATTATATACAAGAACCCTGTTTTCAAAATATTGTACAATCGCTCTCTCTTGCCCTGCTGTAATGGATATTTCATCAGATATTGGAAGACCGTATTGTCCAAAATTTTGATAATACTCATTCAAGAAATAACGAAGAATGTATGCATTCCTTCCTCCAAGATCGGATGAAGTAATAGATTTATTTGCATCTCGTAAGGCGGGAATAGATAGATTACTATAATCGACTTCTCGTTCATTCTGATTTGCTACGATTAAAACAGTTACAGGAAGATAACTGTTATTATTGCTTCTCACAAAGAGTTGTTCATAGGTGTTTCTTGGTTCATTGGTACTTACATGATCATCCGGTACATAATAAACCATAAAAGAAGTATTCCTATTATACGCATCAGTGAAAAGGTATGATGTCATGGATTCCCATTTAGGAGTAGTACCTTGATGCTGAAATCCTCCAGGAACATACACAGCTGGTCTATCCTGCTCGGCTGGATTTTCACTAAAAAACAATTGCTGGTTGGCCCAATTATACATGCGCACAGTATGTTCACCAAAATTATAACTTAAATAACCATATTTAAAGTTTTGCCGAAGGGTTAATGGGAAAAATTTCGCAATAAATTCGTTTGACGTTGGCATTCTCATTACCGACGTTGGACCTCCATGAGTCATCCATCCGACGCTCTGATCTTGTAAGAAAGGATACCCCACAGAGTAGGATTCTGTTGCTATATCAACATGATCATAAACAATTGCACGATACCTTCCTAAAGGACTTACAAATACTTTAATATAACAATTTTTATCATTAGCTTCGCTGCTATTATCTTTAGTATACGAATAATACGAGAAAATATTAAAAGGGAAAGTTGTTCCTATGATATTTCCATTGTTATCTTGTGGATAATGATTATACCAAGGAACCGAGTGAAAATTAAATTGCTCGTCTGCATTCGCTACTTCACGAAGATGTAAATACAAAGACTCATTCCGTTTAGCATTCATTGATGCATTAATAACTGTTTCTTCGGGATTTCGATACCAAGTATAAATGTTATGAGCATTTTGAAATCCTTCAGAATCAGTAGGAGGAGAATGTGAATATTGTTCGGAAGTTAATGGATTTCGAGTTCCATGATTCCAATAACTTGCATTACAGTTATTGAGGGCAGCAGGATGATTTGCTGTTCTAATCTCCCAATGTAAATGAGGAAAACCCGCAGCTCCAACCTCTCCAACTTCTCCGATGAGTTGTCCCCGTTTTACCGAATCTCCTGTTCTTACATAGATCGTTTGTGCATGTCCATATTGTGAATAGAGAGTTTCTCCATTGATAGTATGTCGAATTACAATACTACCCCATGCCGTAGGAGTATTTCCATCTGTTCCACCTAATGGAGACACACATGAAACTTGTCCGTCCGCAATAGCATATAAGGGAGATCCATTATCCCCAGGGAAATTAGCATCTTTACCCGGATGAAGAAGAGGCCAACCATAAGGATTTGGAGTTTGAGCAAATTCACTAAAATAAAACCCACAGTCGGGACAATGATTAAAAGGCTTCTTAACAGGCATGCTGATTCGAGAACTATAAACTGATACGTTGAAACTCAAGAATAAACCAATGAAAAACACACCAGAGAAAATATTCTTCATCATAATACTCCTCTATGTTAGTTTGTAATTCCATTCTTATAGTAGGTGATGAGTGAATTTGCAAGAATATAAAGTACATGTTCTTTTTGTTTCGGAAGTAGCGTGGCACCTATTTTTTATTTTTCAAAACGGGGCCATAGAATCTCCAATTCTTTTCGTCGCATAGGTTTAATAAATTGTTTGTACTGAGGAAATAATTCTACAATACCTTTTCCTATAATATCTTTTGCTTCTTTAAATCCAACAATCTGAACAAGACGCGCAACTGCGGGCAGATCATGTTTTGAAAGCGCCTCTATAAATGATTCCATATCAGGATAGAGCCTATCCCACAAAAATCGATGAGACATGCGGGCAAGATTAACTCTTGTTTGTAAGAATATTTCTGGCGGTACATGTAAATGTTCTGCAAGGCGAATAATCGTTTTTGTCTCAACATTTACCCAATTGATTGTCTGTCCTTTACTAAACCACTTTGTAACTGCTGCACGAGAAATTCCTGCACATTTGGCTATTTGGGCCCTATTAAGATTTCGTATCTTCATGATATGTTTTACTATTTGTATGTACATA
>JAHFAK010000002.1:0-2413 GCA_023250585.1 Deltaproteobacteria bacterium | reverse complement strand
ACGTTCATTGACAGAAAAAACTTTATATGTACATTTGAAAATCATCATGTAATAAAAATTCGGATTATTTTGGCTCGTAAGGTAACATCCAAAGAACGTAAAAGACTTTTTAGGAGATAAAGCTATGAAAAAAGAATATGATTTTTCAAAATTAAAAAGAGCGGAACCAAAGTATTTAAGGCGCATTAAAGAGTCAGTTACTATGCGTATAGATCCTTTGGTTATCAACTATTTCAAAAAAATCGCGTCCAAAAAAGGAATTCCTTATCAATCTCTTATTAATTTTGTTCTCAAAGAATATGCCCTTCATGAGCTTGAACCATCTGCAAAATGGATAACGAAGCAATAGATATTGAAATACTCTCTATCCGCCTTCGCAGAGCCCCATGGCTTTAGCCATGGGGCTCCATAAATTTCCATTTTGCTTGAGCCATTTTCTCACCTATGATACACATTAATTAACTTATGATTGAACGTACATTTAGAATCGAAGATCTCAAAACGTATTTTTATACCGGAAATAAAGTTGCAAAAGCAGTGGACGGAATAAATTTTGGAATTTATCGCGGCAAAACGCTTGGTATCGTTGGCGAATCAGGCAGCGGAAAAAGCGTGACCGCTCTTTCGATTATGCGCCTTATTCCTGATCCGCCTGGTAAAATTGTTAATGGCCGCATATGGTATAATGATAGAGATTTATTGAAATTACCCGAACGGGAAATGCGAAAACTCCGAGGAAAATCAATGTCCATGATTTTCCAAGAGCCCATGACGTCATTGAATCCAGTATTTACCATTGGCAATCAAATTCAAGAAGCAATTGATCTTCACACCAAGGGACTTTCTCGTAAAGATATTATCAATAAATCCATTGAAATGCTCAAACAAGTGGGAATTCCTTCACCTGAGAAGAGAATTAAAGAATATCCGCATCAAATGTCGGGTGGTATGCGCCAGCGTGTAATGATTGCAATGGCGCTCTCCTGTAATCCCGATCTTTTAATTGCAGATGAACCGACGACTGCACTTGATGTGACGATTCAAGCACAGATTCTTGATCTTCTCGAAAAGCTCAAAGAAGAAATGCAGATGTCGATTCTTTTAATTACTCATGACATGGGTATTATTGCAACTACAGCATTTCAAGTTAATGTTATGTATGCGGGAAAAATTGCAGAAAAAACCGAAGTGCAGAATATTTTTAATAATCCGTTACATCCCTACACGCAAGGACTGGAGAAATCGATTCCCAAATTGCGCCTTGGCGGTGATAAACCACGTAGACTCAATGCAATTCCGGGCGTTGTTCCATCACTGTATGAACTTCCGCAAGGCTGCTCATATCAAGATCGATGTCCCTATGTGATGCCCAAATGTAGAGTCGAAGACCCAGAACTTTATCAAGTAGGCCCACGACATTGGGTCCGCTGCTTTTTATATGAAAAAGACCATGCACATATTTCTACAAACGAATAATGTAATAAAGTATTTTCCGATTAAATCGGGAATTTTTTCACGAGAAACCGACAGAGTTCAGGCAGTTCGTGGAGTTACGCTTACCATACATAAGGGAGAAACACTTGGACTGGTTGGGGAATCAGGATGTGGAAAAACTACGCTCGGGCGTGTCATTCTTATGCTCTATAAACCTGATTCCGGTGAAATTTTTTTTAAAGGCGAAAATATTGTAGAGTATGGCAGAAAAGATTTACGCCGCATCCGAAAAGACATGCAAATGATTTTTCAAGATCCCTATAGTTCTCTCAATCCTCGCATGAAAGTAGGAAATATTGTCGGCGAAGCATTGACTATTCATAATTTAGCGCACGGTAAAGAAAAAACAGAAAAAGTAATACGGCTTCTTGAAATTGTAGGATTACGCAAAGATGTAATGGATAAATATCCCCATGAATTCAGTGGCGGTCAGCGCCAACGCATTGGCATCGCACGAGCGCTTGCAGTTAATCCAGAATTTATAATTTGCGATGAGCCTGTGTCGGCTCTTGATGTATCAATTCAGGCCCAAGTGATTAATCTATTGCAAGACCTCCAAGAACAATTTCATTTGACCTATTTATTCATTTCGCATGATTTAAAAGTGGTAGAACATATCTCGAATCGAATTGCCGTGATGTATTTAGGCAAAATTATGGAACTCATGGAATCACGTAAAATCTTTACTGAATCGCTTCATCCCTATACAAAAGCATTAATATCTGCAATTCCCATTATAGACCCACAAAAACGCGTGAAACGAATTATTCTCGAAGGTGAAGTACCAAGCCCTATCCACCCGCCATCCGGCTGTCCCTTTCATACACGTTGTCCGCTTGCCGAAGCACGTTGTAAGGCAACTGAACCCGAATTACGAGAGGTTGAACCAAATCATTTTGTTGCTTGCCATTTAGTATAA
>JAHFAK010000147.1 GCA_023250585.1 Deltaproteobacteria bacterium | reverse complement strand
CCTGTTTAGTCTTGCACCAGATGGGGTTTCCCGCATCGTCTCTCTCAAGACTGTCATGAGTGAGCTCTACCTCACTGTTTCACCCTTACACAAGCGGAAAGGTGCCAGGCAACTTCCGGTCGAAAAATGACCGGGGAAGTTGCCTGGCACCTTTCCGCTTGTGCGGTATATTTTCTGTGGTACTTTCCGTCCTCTTACAAGGCCCGGCCGTTAGCCGGCATCTTACTCTATGGAGCTCGGACTTTCC
This sequence comes from Deltaproteobacteria bacterium, assembly GCA_023250585.1. Taxonomy (GTDB): domain Bacteria; phylum Bdellovibrionota_F; class JAHFAK01; order JAHFAK01; family JAHFAK01; genus JAHFAK01. Next base: position 3,427 of record JAHFAK010000147.1, on the reverse strand, counting down.
TCTCAATCATAGATCGAGCGACCATTCAGTCTAGCTTGGATTTTGTATACTCTCTGAATTATTTTTTGCAACTAGAAAAATATTGAATTTCCGACGTTATTCTTCTATATCATGTGTAATGATCTATGGAAGAATCGTTGTCAATCACCGTTACACCAAAGCTGAGAGGGACTCGATTAGATGTTCTCGTAAAAAATAGACTATCTTGGCTTACCAATACTCAGCTCGAGCGTTTAATTAAAGAAGAAAAGATTCTTGTAAATGGAGAAAAAACCAAGAAAGGTAAACGCTTAAAATCAGCTGATACCATTTTAATTTTTTTTAATGATAATTATGATCTTAGTGTCGTACATGACTTAACCTTGGAAGTTCTTTATGAAGATGATTATCTTATTGCTATTGATAAACCTGCAGGCATTGCATGTCATCCTACAAAAAAACATCTCAATTATAATATTATTAATTATTTCAGACAGAACGAAAATGATGCAGGGGAGATACGTCTTTTGCATCGTTTAGATTATGAAACATCAGGCGTACTTCTTCTGTCAAAAAGTAAAGAAGCTCATCAGATACTTCAGGAAGATTTTGAGGATAGAAAAATTGAAAAAATGTACCGCGCAATTGTTCATGGGCATCCACAAAATCACGTAGGAAATATTATTGGTGACATTATAGATGCGCCTTCTCGTATAGAGCTAAAAAAAGGGGTAGACCCAGGTAACGAACAGGCCTGTACCGACTATGAGGTTGAACAAGAGTTTTCTTCCTACTCTTTAGTTCGTATTTTTCCGCGTACGGGAAAACAACATCAAATTCGCGTTCATTTTTCTTATTTAGGCCATCCTATTGTAGGAGATAAACTCTATGGTAAAAATGAAAACTATTTTTTAGATTTTCTAGAAGGCGTTTTCGGCAATGATTATTTTGAAAGAGAGCTTGGACTTGCACGCCATGCACTTCATGCATGTGAGCTTTCTTTTGCGCATCCCATTTTTAAAAAAAAGGTTACGATTGTTTCTCCACTTCCCGAAGATATGTTGCGTTTTATTACAAAGAATAGTTAAATCATACGTATGAAAAAAATAATTTTAGTTTTTTGTATTTTATGTTTGAGTGTTCCATTAGCACATGCTGGTGAGCCTTTTGCATTGGGCTTGGATCTTGGAGGCGCCTTTCCTCTATCAAAAAATAGTCAATATACGGAAAGCTTTTATGTCGGTCCTAAACTTGAAATTCCCGGGATGTTTTTTTCGTATAATTACTATACCGAAATAGCTAACGTTGCTAAAGGAAGTATTGACTTGCATACATTTAATGTTGGTGTTCGACGCGATATTGGGAGTGCAGTTATTATTCCTTATTTTGCGGCTTCTGCAGGATTTGCTCTCTTCAACGCTCCTGGAACATACTTAAATGGTATGACTTTTGCTGGAGTATTTGGTCTCGATTATAAACTCGACCAATGGATCCAATCTAATCGGCTTACCGTTGGAGTTTTTGTCCGATATAATTCCCTTATTTTTGAATCCGAAGAGCTTTTTGCTCCAGGAGATGATATTAGGTTTTATCAGATGATTACGAGTGCATTTAATATAAGTATTTATTTCTAATGGGAACCTCTAAAAAGTATCCATCTACATCGTTGTCCACACAGTCGCAATCCTTATGTATTGGCATATACGCTCCGGTTGCTCATGTGTGTGTACGCCTCGTATCTGGATACTTTTTAGAGGTTCCCAAAAAACATTGGGATTAGAGGTGTCTTCATAGTTGTATGAAAATTCTTGTTCAGAAATACGGGGGTACTTCTGTTGGTAGTATTGAGCGCATAGAAAATATTGCCAAACGTATAATCCGCCATAAAAAAAAAGGAGATAATCTCGTTGTTGTTGTATCTGCAATGAGCGGTGAAACGAACCGACTTATTGCTCTTGCGCATGAGATAACAGATTGTCCCGATCCTTTGCATTACGATATGCTTTTCTCAGCGGGAGAACAAGTAAGTGTTGCGCTTCTTGCTATTGCTCTTCTTAAAAAAGGAATTAAAGCCCGGGCATTTTTAGGATATCAGGTTCATATTATTACTGATAAAACATATAAAAAGGCCCGCATTAAGCTTATTGAAAAAGAAAAGATTACAAAAGAATTACACCAAGGGACAATAGTTATTGTAGCTGGGTGTCAGGGAGTTGACGAAGACGGAAATATTACTACATTAGGAAGAGGGGGCTCTGATACTACAGCTATTGCATTAGCAGCTGCCCTCAAGGCAGATGCATGTGAAATTTATACTGACGTTGATGGTGTCTACACTGCTGATCCCCGGATTGTTCCGGCCGCAAAAAAGATTCACAAGCTTACCTTTGATGAAATGTTAGAAATGGCAAGTTTAGGCGCAAAAGTTTTGCAGATCAGATCATGTGAGCTTGCTAAAAAATATCGAGTTCCCTTAAGTGTACGGTCATCATTTAATAACGTTACGGGAACTTTTCTCGTAGATGAGGTAAAAAAAATGGAAGAACGTGTAATTTCCGCTGTGTGTGTAGATAAAGATCAAGCACGCTTTACCCTTTCGGGATTACCTTTTGAACCAGATATGATGGAAAAAGTTTTTGGCCCTTTAACCGAACGTACTATTGTTATAGATATGATTGTGCAAAATCCTCCCGTGAATAATACAATTAATCTTTCATTTACGGTTTCACAGGCTGATTACAAAGAAACAAAAAAGGTTCTTGAATCCTTAAAGACTTATTATAAGACTATACATATTTCCGATGAACAAAAGATTGCTAAAGTATCAATTGTCGGAGTTGGTATGGTAAGCCAATCGGGAGTAGCCTATACAATGTTTCATATTTTAGGCACACATGATATTCCCATTAAAATGATTAGCACATCTGAAATTAAAATTTCTTGTATTATTGATCGTGCCCAGGCAGAAGTTGCTGCAAATGCTTTACATGCTGGATTTCAATTAGGCTAGAGTCCTGGAAAAATCTTGTCTATTGCCGGAGGGTTTCTATGACAACACTAAACGATATTCTGACTACTTATAAAGATCTGCTTGAAAAGTATTCTTTTAATAAAGATTTATTTCTTACCTTACAAAAAGAATATAAAGAAGGTGTCTTAAGCTTTCAATCAAATATACTACAAGAGCCCTATGAAATGCTTTCTGCTCAAGATATAGATTGTTCTTTGAGCACATCAGAGCATTGTAAAGATTTAACAGATAGAGGATTAGAATCTATAAAAAAGAAAGAACTGGGGATTCTTATAGTAAATGGAGGAATGGCAACGCGATTTGGAAAAGAAGTAAAAGGCTTAGTAGACGTTTATGATAAACAATCGTTTCTTGCCTTAAAACTTCAGTTAATTGCGGCCTTCTGTAAGAAATATAATGTAGAAGTGCCCATCTTTA
>JAHFAK010000052.1:9896-15241 GCA_023250585.1 Deltaproteobacteria bacterium | reverse complement strand
AAAAACAAAAAACATTTACTCATTATTCCTATTAGTTTTGTTTCTGACCACATTGAAACTCTTTATGAGCTTGATATATTATATCGTAAAACTGCTCATAAGGCTGGTATTGAAAATTATACTGTTATGAAAGGCTTAAATGATTCTCATACATTTATACAGGCATTAGAAGATATTGTACTTTCTTGTCATCCCCGCGAAGGCGGGAATCCAGAAACAAAGTTTATTAAGACTGGATCCCCGCCTTCGCGGGGATGACAGAAGGAAAAGTATGAATAAAAAAAACTTTGTCATTTTAGGGGCGGGAATTTCAGGTTTAACAACTGCGTATTTACTCCAAAAAAAAGGCTATAGCGTTACTGTTTTTGAAGCACGCGGTGATCCTGGCGGGACAATGATTTCAGAGTTTCATAATAGATTTCTCATTGATTATGGACCAAATAGCACACTCGAAACAACGCCATTAATTCGAGAAATTGTTCATGATATTGGTCTTGATAATGAATTGGTGTATGCAAGTAATATCGCAAAAAAAAGATATATTTTACGAAATGGAAAATTGCATCCATTGCCGATGAATCCTTTTGCATTACTCTCAACAAATCTATTTTCACTTCGAGCAAAACTTCGATTACTCAAAGAACCTTTTATAAAAAAATCAAACATGAATGAGGAAAGCATTGCTGATTTTGTTCGTAGGCGTTTAGGAAATGAATTTTTAGATTATGCAATTAATCCATTTGTCTCAGGTGTATACGCAGGTGATCCAGAAAAATTAAGTGTTAAATTCGCATTCCCAAAACTCTTTGAGCTCGAAGAACGTTACGGAAGTTTGATTCAAGGGGCAATTAAAGGAAAAAAAGAGCGGCAAAAAAGAAATGAAACTTCTAAATCTCATGCTCGTATGTTTTCATTCATGAATGGCATGCAGTCATTCCCAAGGGCAATTGCGAAAAAATTAGGAAATAGCGTAGAATACAATACGGCCGTTACTTCTCTTCAAAAAGAAAATAATGAATATAGAATTTTTTATACAAAAGGGGAGGGGACAAATTCGCTTCATGCAGATATAGTAATTTCAACCGTTCCTGCGTATGTAGCTTCTAAAATATTTGAAAGCTTTGATCGAGATCTATCGCTTCATTTAAATAAAATTTATTATCCTCCGGTCATGACCCTTTTTCTTGGATTTAATAGAAAAGACATCCGACACGATCTCGATGGATTTGGATTTTTAATTCCAGAAAAAGAACATAAAACCTTTTTAGGAGCAATTTGGAATTCAGCAATTTTTCCAAACCGCGCATCAGAAGACAAGGCTTCATTTACACTCTTTATCGGCGGAGCTCGTATGCCTCATGTTTTCGAAATGGAAAAAACAAAATTAATTGAAATTGTTATTTCAGAATTTAAAGAAATTATGAATATTCCAGCTGATCCGATTCTCATACAAAATAAACTATGGAAACAAGCAATTCCGCAATATAATATCGGCTATCATGAACATGAAGAATATTTTCAGAAATTCGAAAAAAATAATCCTGGCCTATTTTTAAGCGGAAATTACCGTGGAGGAATATCGATAGGGGATTGCATAAAGAATGCTCATGTAGTCAGCTCAAAAATTTAGCGCAATAGCTCATTAATTTCCAGTGAGAAGCTCAATAGATGAGTAATTATTCATTAGACATGGATAAAACTTTGAATATAGTTATCATTGTGAGATTAGCTAAAAAAATTCTAGACCAAATAATCGACGTTGTGCTCAGTTATAAAAAACCACAAAAATTAATCTTATTTGGATCGCAAGCTGAGAGCTCTGCGAAAAAAACTTCTGATATTGATATTGCTATTATTGCTGATGATTGGACTGATAGAGATTACAATATAATCAAAAATCGTTTGGAAGAAGAAGTAAAAACTCCGTTGAAATTTGACGTTGTTAATTTAAAAAGTATTTCGAAGGAGAGATTGAGACAAAATATACTTAATAAGGGAAAAGTAATTTATGAGTCGTGAACGCATTAAAGAACTCAAGGGTGATTATCGTCGTGCTTTGAAAAGGCTTACCGCTGCTCTCAAAAAAGATCCATCTAAAAATGACGTTATCGTTGACGGAGTTATTCAACGTTTCGAATTTACGTTTGAACTTGCCTGGAAGTTGGCAAAAGTTATTCTTGCCTATATAGGTGTGGAAGCAAATGCTCCTCGTCCGATTATTAAAGAAGGATTTAAGGCAGGCTTATTTGAAGATGGAGACGGATGGATTGATATGCTCGAAGACCGTAATAAAACTTCTCACATCGACGAAGCAGAGGCAAGAAAAATATATCAAAAAATTAACAAGTCACATATCAAATTTCTGAATTCGTTTAACGAAAAAATAGAAGAGTACTGATCACTCCGCATACTTCATCATAATTTTTCTGATATCTTTTTCGCGTTTGCAAAAGGCAAGGACTACATCGGGATCAAAGTGTTTTCCAGAATCAGCAATGAGCATATTTTTTACGGTGTCAAAATCCATGGCTTCTTTGTAAGGACGTTTTGTTGAAAGCGCATCAAAAACATCCGCAAGTGAAACAATACGAGCGGAGAGGGGGATGTTATCTGCCTTTAATCCAAAAGGATATCCCGATCCATCGTATTTTTCATGATGACAGAGCGCAATATCACACGCCATTTTGAGTCGCTCTGAATCCTTGAGAACTTCTCGGCCAATCAGTGTATGTTCTTTCATAATCGTGAATTCTTCAACCGTCAGTTTATCTTCTTTATTGAGTATTTTGTCGGGAATACCAACTTTTCCAATATCATGTAGTGGCGCAGATTTATAAATCTGCGAAATAAACTCTTCATCAATTTGTTCACGATATTTTTCCCAACGACTCATCTCTTCGGCTAATACTTTAGAGTAATTACGTACACGCTCGATATGTTTTCCCGTAGTGGCTGGATCTTTTTTCTCGGCAAGCATTTGAATACGCGTAAATACTTCAAGATGGGCAAGATCACGGTCTCTAATTTGTTCTTTAGCAATTTCAAATGATTCAAATGCCGTAACATAGCCTTTAAAAACAAGTGAATCAAAAACGGAAACCATTTTTTCATAGTTAAAAACAATGACAATGCCATGCTTTTCCAATGTTTCTATTTTGTGAGCCAAATAATTAGTGATGGGTTCCCCAATAACTATCTTTAAAACATTATTAAATGAAGTTTGAAACTCGTCAAGAGTCTCTTTATTATGGGTAAAATTTGACCAATAAATATCATTTTCATTTCCACATAAGATATCTTTAAAGTCGATACCAAAATCGACGTTTCGTAGAACAGTTTCTACCTTGTTATTTTTTCTTTTATAGACATGCCCAATAAGTTTGCCTCGATTTGATTCTTTGTAAGCAATAATTGCATAAGTAGGTCCTAATGGAAGCCCGCAACCTTCGCCACGCAAAATCTTATCAAGGATAAGACTGTAAATTTCTCGGCGATTAATTTGGGAACCGAGATAGCGTTTAATAATACTTTCATTAAGATGAATTATTTCTTGGAGCTCTTCAAAAGCTCGTTCGTTTTGATCATACATACCTACATTATACACCAAGAAGAGTAAAACACAAAACCTTTTTTCATTAAGTTATTAAAACAAATATGTATTTAGGGAAATTTAACCGTAAAAAAGAGGGCATAAATATAATGTCTGATAATATATATTATGTAAAGTTAATATGTCATTGCGAGCGAAGCGAAGCAATCTTTATTGAATCGAAGAAATTGCTTCGCTTCGCTCGCAATGACATCAAAAGACGCTTTCATGAGTCCCGCTTTATGTCTTCTTTAGTATTCTCAGCTACCAAAACTTTGGCAGGAAAATAGCATTCACCATTTTTTATATACAATGGACTATACTCCTCAATAATGGAGTTATTCGGTTTTTGAGAATCTTCCTTCATCTGAATAGCTTCATGAAATCGTGGATCAAATTCCTCTCCAATGGTATTCTTCCGAACAAGACCATGCCGTTGTATTACCTTATCGATTTCTTTTATTAACAGTTCTATTCCTTGATACAATGGATTCTTAATTCCGTCATTTTCTCTGAATTTATTTAAAACATTTTCCATATGAAAATGGACCTGAACTATTTCTTGTAAAAGAAACTTCTGTGAAAATTCAAGTAAACGTTCTTTTTCTTTTTCTACATTTTTTTTATAATTAATGAAGTCAGCTTGGAGTCGTTTGAATTGGTCATTTAAGCGGGCGATTTCAGCTTCTTTTTCATCGCTTTCATTATTGGGTAAGCTTTGCATTTCTTCTTCTGCCTTCACTTCTTCTGTCACCATATCATTGTCTTTATGATTATTTTTTTCCATTACATCCTCCCTTTTTTAAAAATGTTCTCGTGGATTATAAGGGTTTTCTTTTGTAAATATTTCTAATAGTTCATGACCCTTACTTGTTATATGTTTTGGTAAAGTAATATACAACGCTAAATACTGATCTCCTCGAACACCTGAAGCAGTTTCAATCCCCTTGCCTTTTAAGCGTAGTGTTGTCTTATCAGCTATATGGTCTGGCACATTTACCATAAGCGAACCATTAATTGTTGGAACTTTAATTTTTCCACCTTTTATAGCTTCTGCCACAGTAATAGGGACATCAAGATGAATATCATTTCCTTCTCGTTTAAAATATTGGTGAGGATTGATGTGAACGGTTATATAAAGATCGCCTGCTGCTCCTGCGCCGCTTGAGTACCCTTGTCCTTTTAATCGTAATTTTGTACTTTCTTGAATCCCTTTTTGAATTTTGAGTTTAATTTTTTTATCACCAACGCTCACGACTTTTTCAGTCCCACGAACAGCTTCAAGAAACTCAATGGTTATCGATGTTTCGAGATCTTGTCCTTTTACAGGCGTTTGATTGGAATAGTAGTACTGACCGTCTGAATCCTTGAAATGCATATTGTCATCAAAAATATCAGAGAAAACATCTGTAAATCCTGAGAATTGATTTTTGCGTGTCGAACGTCTGCCTCTATTTTTAAACATTTGATCAAATATAGATGAAAAATCTACATTCTGATGATTAAAGCCATGCTGACCTTGAAAGCCTCTTTGCTCTGATCCATACATATCGTATTCTTTACGTCTCTTATCATCGCCTAAAACATAATAAGCTTCAGAAATTTCCTTAAATTTTTCTTCGGCTTCTTTATTGCCCTTATTTTTATCGGGATGAAATTCTTTCGCGAGCAAGCGATATGCTTTCTTTATTTCTTCTTTGGTGCTCGATTTTGAAACACCTAAAATTTTATAATAATTTTTTGCCATATAATAATT
>JAHFAK010000052.1:7139-9796 GCA_023250585.1 Deltaproteobacteria bacterium | reverse complement strand
ATTTTTTTGTTGCGCTTACCCTTCTCCTAGTGTAGACTCATAGGGCTTATGAAAGGGAATATATTCATTGCATTGATTCTCGCGTATTTTATCTCATGCTCACCTTCTGCTAAACGCAGTATGGAGGATGTACTCGGACATCCCCTTCAACGAGATCCAGCGCCCTATCTAACAAAAGCTCAAAATACTATCTATACTGAACAAGGAACATTACGCCTACTTATTCCACGAAATGACGTCCTATACGCAAAAGATTACATCGAATTATATCTCAAAGAACGACCTAAAGATATCGTTGGATTACGAGTTCAAGCAGATATTTATCGGCTTTTAAATAAAATCGATGATGCGCTACTCGTCTATCAAAAAATTATTGAATTAAATACCAAAGATGCTCAATCATATTTTGATCTTGGAAATGCATATTTCGAAGCAAAAAATTACTACAAAGCTTCATTCAGTTATAACGATGCTATTGTCAATTCATCTGAATTTCAGTCTGCCTATTATTTTGCATTGGCACAAGCCTATGAAAAATTAGGAAAAATAGATCTCGCAAAAGAAAACTTTCTCGTAACTCAAGAATTTGATCCAGCAAATGAAGAAGCGCGAAAAAAAGCTACGTATTTTATTGCATTAAATGAATTTGTAGAACTTATGCAGGCAAATAAAGAAGCATTTAAGCAATGCTTAATTCCTACAGAAATAGGCAAACCAAAAGAACCAATTCTAAAAGTAATTCACGCATCTGCTACATCAATTCCGCCGAATGTCCAAATATTTATTAAAGAAATAGATACTATCGATACAAAGATAAAAGTCTGTATCGACAAAGTTATTGACGAATTCAGCTACGATTATGTATCAACCGTTCCCGTCGAACTCGAATATTCTTTAGATCTTATCAATAATATTTCTCATGAAAAAGCATAACAGTAGTATGACGTCGCTTGGTATTGATATTGGCGGCACAAAAATTTCAGTCATTATTGGGCACCCAAAAAAAGGAAAAATTATTGCCAAAGAAAAATTCCTTTTACCCATTGAATCGCCAGAAAAAACTATTGAACGAATACAATTGACCTATGAGAAACTTCTCAAACAGTGTAAAATTACTGCAGATGAAATCGACATTGTTGCCATTGGCTGCCCCGGAAGTTGTGACTACACAAGTGGCCGCGCTATAAATTTTCCCAACATGCCTTTATGGAGAGGATACGATATAAAAAAAGCTTTTCAGAAGTTTATCAAGCACAAGCCAATTATTTTTGATAACGATGCTAACTGTGCTGCAATGGCGGAAAAGTATTTCGGCACGGGAAAAAAAATTTCTGATTTCCTCTACATTACCGTGAGCACAGGTGTTGGCGCTGGACTTATTATCAATAATAAATTGTATCGTGGTATTAGTTTAGACGCAGCTGAATTTGGACATATGACTATTGTCAAAAATGGAGAACAGTGTGGATGTGGGAAAAAGGGCTGCCTGGAAGCATACGCGAGTGGAACTTCGCTTGCCCGTCGGGCAGGCGTAAAAGATGTTCCAGAGTTACTCAAAGAAATGAGAAAAGGTAATACCCATGCACAGCTAGTTTTTGATGAAGGCATCCATGCTCTTGCCATTGGTATTGGCAACACATTGCAACTTTTAAATCTTGAAGCAGTAATTATTGGAGGAGGGGTAAGCACTATTGGAGAATCATATTTTCAAAAAATACGAAAAGCAGCAAAAGAATATACGTGGCCACGGCCTTATGATCACTGCACTATTATGCAAACTTCTCTTCTCGATGATGTTGTTGATTATGGGACTATGGCTCTCGCACTTTCTTTTTGAAAATAAATCCGAGCCACTCCCCTTCTTGTTTTTTTTTGATAAGTCTAAAATCTGAATGTATACATGCTTTTAATTCGTTCTCTTGTTCGTTTAAAATTCCACTCAGCAGAAGATATCCACCGCGAGTTACTTTTTTGTGAAGCTCATCTTTTACTTCAATGATTTCGCCAAGAAGCATATTTGATACAACGATATCAAATGTTTCAGATATATTTTTAATAAACTCTCCGCTGATAATAACCTTATCGATATCATTAGAAGCAATATTCTGCCATGAAGCCTCAAGCGCAGTCGTAGAAATATCTATACCTAATACGTGTCGTGCCCCAAGTTTACGGCTTGCAATTGAGAGAATGCCGCTTCCGCAACCAACATCTAATACCGAATGTGTAATGTGCGGCTGGATATATTTTTCTAAAAATTCCAGGCTTATTTTTGTTGTTGTATGCATTCCTGTGCCAAAAGCCATACCGGGATTAATAGTTATAACAATTCTTTTTTTATCAGCTTCAGGAATAGTGATCCAGGGCGGAGTAATGAGCAAATTTTTTCCAATATATTGAGGAGAAAAGTATTGTTGCCATCCTATATTCCAATTTTCTTCAGGTATTGTTTTTACACCTAAGAGGCTTACTTGATTTTGTAGCGTGTTATTTAAAGATGTGAGTAAAAGATTAACATTTGTTTTTTCTTCACTAAAATATGCAGCGTAACTATTTTTTTCTTCTGTTATTCCCAGGCAATCAAAATCATACAATATCCCAAAAAGCGCTTCGGGATTTGTTGATTGCACTTTTAACTCAATCCATTCTTTCATAAT
>JAHFAK010000052.1:0-7039 GCA_023250585.1 Deltaproteobacteria bacterium | reverse complement strand
GAAGCAAGTTCGAGTACTTTTCTTGTTCCTTTTACGCTATACTGCTTTTTTGGAAAAATGCGTGTATTTTCTTCTGGTGGCACGTTTTCTAGGATCCCTATGACAATATTCAATGTATCGATACAAATAATATCAATGGGAAATTTCATGCCTTTTGTATGCACGCGACAAGCAGGCTGAATCAAAAGCGCTTCATCAGTAGGTAAATTATAATGGTTTAAAAGACCTGTTAATCTTTCAGATAAGCTAAATGCACATGCAAGCTTTGAAATTACAATTTTTTCTAATCGTTTATTTTCAACTTTCGTATATTTTTTCTTACGAATATTTTGGATAAAAAGGATATAAAAAATATAGGTAAAAACAAGAACAGGAAAATAATGGACAAGTGTTGTAGTTACAAACTCCATAAAGATATGTTAAATAAAAGAATCCATTCCGTCAACGTTGACAAGCTCTTATAATTCTTAGTAAATATCTCAAACATTTGATGCCGGAGTGGTGAAATTGGCAGACGCACGGGATTCAAAATCCCGCGTTGCGCAAGCAACGTGTCGGTTCAAGTCCGACCTCCGGCATATTCTACGACATAAGTCATAAGCAGCAGTCTCTAATCTCCTTTTTTATTTTCTATCGAGCGTGCTTTCCTGTTCTTAAAATTGTTATGGAAGCAACGTCGATAGAAAATAAAAAAGGAGATTAGAGACTGCTGCTACAAACATCCACTGGAGACAAAAGGATCTTGGACTGTTTCCGATGATTGAGTCGGAACCTCTGTTCCACCATAGATGTTTTCTTCGCCAATTTCAGTGAGATCGCTTGAATAATTTGACCGTTCGCCGTTTGATGCTTTTATACCATTCCCAAACGTAGACCCTAATCCAAGAGCTTCTCCAAAAGTTTCTCGGTACAGCTGATTCTGCGCAATCTGAGGATTTACATTGAGAGAAAGAGCAAAGTTAAGACCATTATAAGCCGTACCAAATATGGGATTCCGACTTCGTGGAAGATCAATTTCATCAATCGCACCAATCCGCGGCGTAGTAAAATACGGATCATCTCGATTGGGAAAAAGATGATAGAACGGACTTTCAGTTTTTTGCCAGAGCCATTTACCAACTTTTGAAGCATAGACGAATGGACTTCGGAACGTATAACGAATGATGTGACTCATTTTCATCTTCTGGACAATACTTTTATCGAGCATGGAATTTTTAAAATATTTAAGCGAATCATACGTTGGATTACTTTCAATACTATTTCCATTGAGATATGAATACGTAATAATATCGCCAAGCACACCAAAATTCTTAATTTGATTAATCTCTGACCCTCCTCCACCTTGTGCATTTCCTTGAAATATGGGGAAATCATAATTGATAAACACTTGATTACCCATGGGAGATTTTCCTAAAAAAACTCCGTACCCATTTCTAATTCCTGGCTTTGGAAATTCTGGTAAATGAGGAAAACTGTCGGGGAGGAGTTCATAGGATAGAAAGCCAGCGCTCGATTTTTCGCCTTTGTCAGGAATATGTGGTCGCTTGATTGCAAAAAGCCCGAGTGGATCTGTAAATTTTATGGGGTTATTATGCACATAGCTATACTCGTTGAGTCCTCCTTGAAGGCCAATTGGATCTTTCGAAATAAAACGACCCGTGAGAGGATCATAATAACGATTGTACAAATAATAGAGAGATGATTCTTCATCATAGTGATACCCATTGTACCCAAACGGGGAAAAAGCATCTTCTTTTATTTTTATTTTTTTTCCGAAAGGATCAAAGTGTTGAAGAATTTTAATATCGCCTTTTTCTCCCAAGGTCCCAACAACTGAGCCTGAATCATCTTTAATAAAATAGCCCATCCCCTTTTGTGTTGTGTAATACATAAGAGGATCAGCCATATTTTGTCCATACGTATAATATGATTTTGTGTGTGCCCCGTCTTCATACACAAGATTAATCCCATCATATAAGTATGTGGTGCTATCTTGCGGGGTCAGCGTTTTACGATAGCGTCTGCCAAAAGGATCATAAAAATATTCGGCAATGATTTTTCCATCTTTCATGACTTTAGCAAGCATAGTATCGTTATTGAAAAAATACTGATAACGACCTTTATCTGTTATTCTTTCAGCGAGATTACCTTGTTTATCATACTTAAAAGTCGAGGTCCCTGCATTAATTAATTGATTCAGATTATTATATTTATAATAGACGTATTGGTTATCGATTTTTTCTAGGCTTCGATTACCATTTGAATCGTATTCAATTGTTTTTCTTTTCTTACTTGGAATTTCTTCAATACTCGTTAACTGATTATAGACATCAAAGCCGTAACGAAAAATACTAAACGGCGTTTGTACCGCACTAACATCATCGCGAGCATTATAACGATATTCATATGTGTATGATTGCGGAGTAGATTTTTTTCCGAGACTTATAGTCTTCACTCGTCCATTATCTCCATAGACCCGATCGAGCGAAAATCCATTCTGATAACTCACCCTTGAAGGCTTTGATGAACCAAGATATTCAATCTTTTGTCCAATCGTAGTATCGAACATAATGACATTAATGTTTCCTAGTTTATCGTAGCCATATACACTCTCTTTCCCACCGGGTAGAACTATTTTTGAAATCCGTCCTTTTTCGTCATACGTATACGCAATTTTTTTTAATACTTGCTTATCGTCATAAACAGTAAGTCTATTAAGAGCATCAAATGTTTGGGTAAAATCTACAGTATCATTTTTTGCTCGTGTAATATTGCCGAGTTCATCATACCAAAATGCTTTCAGTTTTTTAGTGCCACTATTTACTTGAATAAGCTGATTACGTTTATCAAACAGGAATGTTTTTTTGTTCTTCATTGGATCAGTATATGTTTCTCGATTACCCAATTTGTCATACGTATAATTTTCGGTATTGTTTTCTGGATCAACAATTGTTGTAAGTCTATAGAGAACATCATAGGCATATACAGAGGAATTACCCATCGTATCAATGACTGAAGTAATATTTCCAAGCACATCGTATCCAAATTCAAATATTTTCTTTAGTGGATTAGCCACGCGTATGAGCCTATCGAGTTTATCAAAAAAGAAATTATATTCATTGTTATCCTGATTACGATATGAAGTTATGTTGTAATTATTGTCATACGCAAGAACGATTTTTTCTCCTAAATGATTTCGTATCACACGAGGATTCTTCTCTTTATCATATTCATATTGTAGTACATATCGATGATTACTTTTTACGCTCTGGATGGTCCCATCGGGATAATATGAATATTCCATAGAATCATTTGATGGATACTGAATTTTCGTTATCCGCTTTAAGGCATCATAGTTATAGCTCATGAGCATGCTTTTACCCATACTTATTTTTTTGAGATTGCCATGTTTATCGTAACTAAAATTACGCATAGACTCTAGCGGATCGGTAATTTGGAGAAGATCATCGAGTGAATTATAACGATAATGCCAACTAAATCCTCGGGGGTTGGTAAAGGTGATAAGATTTCCTACACCATCATATGCATAGCTATATTTCTTTCCGTATGGATCAGCGATTTCAATAACACGGCCAAGCTTATCGTAGGTATATGTGGTTGTATCACCGAGTGTGTTTTTAAAAACGAGTAAATCTCCTTTTTTTGAATAGATAAATTCACTCGTATTTTTATAAGGATCAAGAATGCCACTCACTTTTCCTAAATCGCTATAGCTATATTTAATAAAATGCTCTTTATCGAGATAAAGTAAAATAATATTTCCCATTGAATCGTAACGCGCATTCAGTGTATTACCTAAAGGATCAGTCAGCATCGTAACATTATCATGTGCATCATAACTGAAAGTATATCTATTTTCATTAGCGTCGGTCATTGAAATAAGTCTTCCAACTTTATCATGTATAAACTGGGTTATTTTTCCGTTTCCATCAGTAATACGCGCAACAAATCCATACTCATCATAGGTAATTTTCTTTTCGTATCCGAGAGGATTTACCACAATTCGAAGATCTCCGCGATGATCATAAACATATTTATAGGTATTCCCAAATGGATCTTTAGTTTCTACAAGCTTTCCATATTTATTATAGCGATAACTGAACTCACCTGCAGTATCTCGAATAAATTGTATTTTATTTTTTTTCGTATACCCATATATCGTTGTATATTTATTGGGAAGTATAGTGGAAACGATATTGCCGTCAGCATCGTAAGAATAATAGGTTACACGACCTAATTCATCTTTTACTTCTACAGGCAAATGACAGCATGATGCTAACGTCGTTATTTTTTGATTTCCTAACGCATCAAAAACAATCATCTTTCGTTCATCATCAAAGTATTCATATTTTGTGCTATTACCATTTTCATCAGTAAATTTTGTTGAAGCGTGATTTGGATTTTTTGTATCAGTAAAAAATGAAAAATAAACAGTACGATTCCCCGGGCCGCTTTGGGAAACAATTCGATTAGTTCCACTTTCATATTTAAAATACACTTCTTTTTTATTGGGATAGATAATTCTCACAAGATTTTTTTGTTCGTAGACAAAAGTAGTAATCATACCTTGAAAATTAGTATAAGAAGTGAGTTTTAATTCATCATCGTAGGTAAAAGTGAGAAGCCGTCCAATAGGATCTTCAATCTTTTCGATGACAGAACTATTAGGTTTATAATAAAAACGTAGAGAACGATTTGTGGCGTCTTTAATTCCGATCAAAAGATTATTCTTATAAATAAATTCAATATAGTTATTAAAAGAATCTTTAATTCGTAAGAGCTTTCCTCCTAAATCAAATTCATAAGATAGATCATCATTACTGATGAATGTATAGCCTCGTTCATGTTTTACCACGATTTTCTTTCCACGTGTTTTCGAATAATAAGTTCCGGGCTTTGGATAATTATGAAGTGATTGATATCTCCTTTTTATAGTAGCATAGAAATCAGGGTCATTCATAAGCCGATTTAAAAAATCATCATAGTAATCTCTTCTACGTACACCTTGATATGCCTTATCCTCTTCTTCCCTTTCTTTGGTAAGAAGTTCTGCAAATCGTTTCTTGGTGGCATAGGGATTTCCGTCGCGTGAAAATTCATTTATAAAACCATCGGCTTCTATAATTTGAATTGTTTCATAACGTGTCTCACGAATATACATTCCCAAATTATAGGTCCACCCTTTTCCGAAAGGACCTATAACTGAGTTACGTGAATTATATGCGCGAAATATCTGCAACGGAAGTCGCCCGGGAATGAAGATATCCTCATATCCTAAATACAAATTTCCATTACGGAGATTTACGGGGTCATTTTTAAAATGAACATAATACTCATTACTTTTTTGTTCTTTCAGAATGTAATTATAGGAAGATGAAACATAAGGGCCAAAGGCAAAAACATCTCCTACAATACAAAAAAATATGATGAGAAAGCTTGCGTAGTGCTTCATTATTTTGTAGATCTACGTCATTAAATTTAATAAACTAATCAAATATACTAATCATAGTGGAGCTTTTTCATGGATGCAACATTAATAAAAAACTACCTCAAGAAAATTCCTCTTATGTCTTATTTTCATGAACCTACTCTTGAAAATATCGGAAAAATTTGCATCGCACGAGCGTTTCAGAATAATCAGATTATTTTTAAAGAAGGTGATTCAGGGCGTTCCATATATGTTGTCATGTCAGGAAAAGTTCATATCATGAAAACCATTGGTAGCTCGGCTGAAATAAAACTCTCAACTATTAGTGAAGATATGATCTTTGGCGAAATGGCGCTCTTGGCTAATATTAAACGTTCCGGTTCTGCTATTGCCCAAGGCGATGTTCAATGCATTGAAATGCGTGCAACTGAATTCATGCAAATTATTTCTAAAGAATCGGTAACAGCGTTTAGGTTTATTTCGGAACTTGCAAAAATTCTCTGCCAACGCCTTGATCAATTGGATCAAGAATTTATTTCGCATCTTACGTCATGCAGTCACTGCAAAGAAGAACGAATTAAAGATTTTATTACAATTAACGAAAAGCTCTATTCTCATTGGGATTTCTAAATGACTTAAGGACTCTCTAAAAAACATGTATTGAGAGGTTCCCTGACGTACCAGCTCAGTAAATGGGAGGGATTAAGTAATTTCTCTATGGAACTGGATCCCGCGGTTAAACCGCGGGATGACAAATGGTGGAAATCCTCTCTTGTGTCATTCCGCGACTTGATCGCGGAATCCAGTTTCTTAAAAATTACGAAAATAACGACGTTACCCTGATTTTTCCTTCCCGCAAGATGACTTCTCTAGAAAAATATGCTATAATATTGAATGATATGGTTTATGGACTTTAAACATATAACTATTTGAACTTATTATACTATTAAACTATGTACAAACCACAAGTATTTGGCAAATACCTTTTACTTGAGAAAATCTCCCATGGAGGTATGGGAGAAGTGTATAAAGCAAAGTCCTATGGAAGCCAAGGATTTGAAAAACTCTTTGCCATAAAAAGAATTCTTCCTAAACTTTCCAAAGAAAAATCTTTTATTACTATGCTTGCCGATGAAGCAAAGATTATCGTGTCACTCAATCATAGTAATATTGCTCATGTCTATGAGTTCAATCAGATAGCCGATACATATTATTTAGCGATGGAATTTATTCACGGAAAAGATCTGCGTTCAATCATGGAAAGAGTAGATTCTATTCCCTGTGAAATTGCATGTTACTTTGTTGCAGAGCTGTCAAAAGGACTTCATTACCTTCATATTGTTCGTGATACTCATGGGAAAAAACTGGGTATTGTTCATCGAGATATTAGTCCACGAAACATTATTGTATCATTCGACGGAGAAGTGAAGATTATTGATTTTGGAATTGCCAATGCTTCGAATCGAGCATTCACGATAGGCAATGATATATTTGTAGGTAAATATGCCTACATGAGCCCCGAGCAATTGCTGAGAAAAGAACTGACACCAAAATCTGACATATTTTCAGCAGGCATTGTTCTCTATGAAC
>JAHFAK010000146.1 GCA_023250585.1 Deltaproteobacteria bacterium | reverse complement strand
AACCAGATGCAATGATTGCTGCTGGCGCTTTTGTCTCGCCAGGAACCATCATTCCCTCAGGTACGCTTGCTCTCGGCTTTCCCGCCAAAGTAAAACGTGATCTCACCAAAGAGGAATTAGCATTTTTGAAAACATCCGCTGATAATTATGTTAAACTTGCAAGAGAGTATTTGAATATTCAATAATTTATTGTATAGTAGAATTCAACCTTAAGAGGTATACATGAAAAGAAATCTCACAGCTATTATAGAGAGAGAAGGCGATGACTATGTTGCCCTGTGCCCTGAACTTGATATTGCAAGCCAAGGTGCGACAATAGTTGAAGCACGTCAAAATCTTTGTGAAGCTCTAGAACTTTTCTTTGAAACTGCTTCACAAGAAGAAATAGCAGAACGACTCCATAACGAAGTTTATATTACCCAGGTGGAGGTGGCAACTGGGTAAATTTAAAACTTTTTCAGGCAAAGATGTGTGTCGGATTCTCAAACATCATGGATTCCAAGAAGCACGGCAGCGCGGGAGCCATATTGTTATGCAAAAAAAAGTTTCTAATAGTACTATAACTGTACCTATTCCAAATCATAAAGAATTGAAAATAGGAACACTTATGTCAATCATAAGACAATCTGGAATTCAACGTTCAGAATTTGAATAGTCGAAGTACTGACCAACTTTTGGAAAACTTATTGAAGAAAAAAGAAAGTAAGACCTACGTAATATGCCTCTTTATAAATATAAAACTTTATACTTAAATTATCATACTTAAGATTTTCGATTTTTACCACTCAATCACTTGTTTATCTCTCAAGAATTGTCCGTTAGGCCCTGCATCTGGAAGCGTTGCAGCCCAGACAATAGTTTCCACTCCTTCTTCTATACTTCGTGGAGCTGATGGTCCACCCATATCTGTTTTAACCCAGCCGGGGTGAACAGAGTTTATGAGAATATTTTTTCCTGTAACTTCATGAGCAAATATTCTCGTAACTGCATTAAGA
The DNA here is from genome assembly GCA_023250585.1 of Deltaproteobacteria bacterium. Lineage (GTDB taxonomy): Bacteria > Bdellovibrionota_F > JAHFAK01 > JAHFAK01 > JAHFAK01 > JAHFAK01. The sequence goes on along the minus strand of JAHFAK010000146.1, from coordinate 2,691 downwards.
GCGGTTTTGGAAATACGATATGCAGTCCAACCTGACTCCATAGTATTCAGCTGTCCCATCGATGATGAAACATTCACGATTCGCCCATAGCCATTTTTTATCATCAATGGAATAAAAGTCTGACACATAAAAAATGGTCCAAGTGTATTAATCTCAAATGTTTGAAGAAGAATATTTCTTTTTGCTTCAAAAGGAGAAGTAAGATCCCTGACGGTTTCTCGATTAGCAACATACTGAGTATCAAGAAATACGCCAGCGTTATTGATAAGAATATCTAAACGTCCGAAAGTATCTTCTATATATTTATACATTGTTTGGATACTCTGCATATCATTCACATCGAGTTGATGATAATAAATCTTTAAACCATTGTTAGCTAAATCATCAGCTGCTTTTTGGCCTTTTGCTTTATCTCTGCTGGTTAAGATAACGGGATACCCTTCCAAAGCTAACCAACGACATGCCTCGCGACCCAACCCACGATTGGATCCGGTGACTAACGCTATCTTGTTTTCTTGTTTCTTCATAAATTAAGAATATGATCGAATATCCCAATAATTCAAGGAGATTTGAGAAGAACAATCATTTATGTATAAATAAAGTAGTCGTTTATTTATACATGTATAACAAAAACTATACTTGATTCTACACTGTCATGTTCTCTCGGTAGATATGAGCGTGTCTTGCTAATTATTAAACTTGACTTTAAATATATCCATGATATATTTAAAGTATGATTTCACGATGGCTTACTATTAAGCTCGATAAAAATATCTTACTCATAGGTCTACGAAGAGCAGGGAAGACGACGTTACTTAAACATCTTTTTCCCAATACTATGTATAAAACATTTGATGATTATGATTTACTGCGCTCGATTAAAAAAGATCCAAAATCACTCCTTGTCGAAACATATGATTCCCTTATTCTTGATGAAGTTCAAAGAGTTCCAGAAGTTCTTATAACAGTGAAATATGCTATTGATGAATTGAAGCGGAAATTTATTATGACCGGCTCAAGTTCTTTAGGCCTTTTATCAGTAGGTACTGAAACACTTGCCGGAAGAATTGAAATACAAGAATGTCCAACATTTTGTTGGGGTGAAGAAAAAGGGAAACCGACACATAGATTATTTGAAATGCCACCGTCGCCTGTTCAAATAAAAGAAGCGCAAAGAGAAATTGATAGGGTGATGAATTATGGTGGATTTCCCGAAGTTATTCTTGCGGAAAATAATGAAGAAAAAGAAGCAGTGTTGAAAAACTATAAAAATACCTATTTTACCAAAGATTTATTACTCATTTCAAATATTGAAGATGCAGATGGATTACTTTCAATATTGAATTATTTAGCAATTTCGCTTGGATCTCATATAGAAATTTCAAATGCATCTCAAGAATCAGGAGTGAGTCATCCAACCTGCAAAAAATACTTAAATGTTTTAGATCAATCACGATTAACGTTTAAGCTCTACGGATATCAATTTGGACCAGCAAAAAGATTTATTAAAGCCAAAAAAATGTACTTCTCCGACATGGGAATTATTCGGGCGCTCGGGATTCCTGTTTCACAAGGACAACTCCTTGAGAATTTTGTTATATCTGAGATTGAAAAACGAAGAAAACTCGGTTCATTAAAAACCGATAGACTGTACTATTACAAATCGACTTCAGGAGCTGAAGTTGATTTAGTGATTGAAGAAAACGGGAAAGTAAAAGCAGTTGAAATAAAAAATACTAAAAATCCACATAAGAAAGATGTGAGAAATTTAATTGAATTTGTTGCTCAGGATAAGAAAAAAAGAAAAGGCTATTTATTGTATTTAGGAGAAGACTCTTTCACCATTGATACCATAGAAATACTTCCCATCGCTCATCTATATCGCGCATACTAATTTTCATACAACATATTGACGAGAAGCTGCCCTTTGCTTTCCCCCAAAAGTAAAACGTGATCTCACCAAAGAGGAATTAGCTTTCTTAAAAGAATTCGCGATGAATTATGTTAAACTTGCACGTACGTATTTGAATATTCATACTAAGTCGCATTCAAAATGATAAACGTCGGCAAGGAGAAGGCGACGCAAACGTACGTAATGAGTACGTTGAGGAGCCGACGACAAAGCCAACGTAGTTAGCGTTTGAATGCAACTTAGTATAAAACAAATAGTCGAGCAACGGCATTAAGTTAATAACTTTTAAACAGTACCATATTCGTAATAGCATTTTCTATTTGTATTTTTAAGACTTTCTTATTTTGACAAAACATCAATCCATCGCTAATAATCGGTGAAGCTTTTTCTTTTGATGACTTAAACTATGAAATCATTACGTGTGAAGGAGTAACAATAAAAGTTGCAACACTTGAGACGTTACTCCGATTGAAAAAGGATACCATACGACCACGAGATAAAGCTGATGCTCTTTTTCTGGAAAAACTTATCGAAGAAAAAAAGAAAAGAGGGCCTACGTAATATGCCACTTTATAGATATAAAACTTTTAAAGAAGCACAAGAAGCTCTTTGGCACAGTAATCCTGATAAAGATTATTACAAAAAAGTTGCCGATCTTTGGAACTTTGCTCATGCATTAGATACATTCTTTTACCCGCGAGGAATTTTTAAATTTAAAACCATAGAAGAGGCAAATAAGCAACAAACAGAGGTCGAGCTCATCCATGCTAAGAAAAAGA
>JAHFAK010000051.1 GCA_023250585.1 Deltaproteobacteria bacterium | reverse complement strand
TTTTTTATGTATGCTTTTTCTTTTTCATCGTAAGGCTTAAAAGTAATCCGACAAAGATCATCATAAATACGCGAACTCTTCGAACGATTTGTAAGGTAATGCCATCCGTGGCATCGTGTCCCAAGAGATGGAAAATAAGTCCATATGCTCCTTCCATAACTCCAAGAGTAGCAGGAACAATAGAAAAAGCTAAATTAACAATTTGAGTAACTGCATGAATAAGAAATGCATCGACAAATGAGCCTTTTAAATTAAGCAGTACCATGATCATATATATTTCTAATGTTCCGCCAAGTCGTCCGAGAAATGTATAAACATTAGTGATCAAGAAAATTTTCTTATGCTCTTTATAATAAGTATATATTGTTTTATCTACTTCCTCTGCTTTTTCTTTCCAATATTTTTTTATAGGAAAGAGTTTTGTTTTTTCAATGAAATGAAGTAACGAGCTAAGAAAGTTCTTTCGTTGTTTTATAAATAATAAAAGAAACAACACCGAAATCCCAACGAGTACCATTATAAGAATTGATTTAATTTCTGATGGAACTTTAATGCGAATAAATAGAATGAATATTCCTATATAGATACTAATGATCGATACAAAAAAATAAATCGTTCGTTCAATAATGATGGAGGCGGTGATTTTTACCATTGGAAAAAATGTGCGCAAGCTTAATGCTCGAAACGGATCTCCCGCGCCCATTCCCAATGGTATAAGCGAATTAATTGTTTCTCCAATGAGTTTAATTTTAAATAGAAAAAAAAGTTTTACTGTTTTTTCTATTTGATAAAAAATTTTGTGCCAGGCAAGCGCATGAAAGAAATAACCAGTCATTGAGATACAAAACGGAATATAGATATTGTATCCAATAATTTTTAAATTGGCAGAGATTTCTTTGATGTTGGCTTTATACAGAAGAAGAGCAAAAAGAGCGACGCCGATGATAAAAAATGTTATTTTACTTATTTTCACTTGAGCCTCTAATCTACCCTAAAATGGCACCCCTTACTCGTTTTGTTAAGAAGAGCGGCTTTCATAACAAGTAAAGAAACCATCGCCATATTACGTAATCCAATAAGTGAATCACTTAAAAGACCATTTTTATAAAATTGTTCAATTTGGCTGTTAAATTCCTGTAAAAGTTCAGACGCACGAAGAAGCTGTTTTTCCCCTCGTGTTAATCCAACATAATTCCACATTGTTTGTTTGATCATGTTCATATCCTGATAAATTAAGGAAGGGTCAACTGCTTCTTTTCCTGTTTTCCACGGAGCTACTTTTGGAAAATAATAGGTAGTGTCATGTAGTTTTTTTCCCAATGCAAGAGCACAGTCAGTTCCAAAAACTAATCCTTCAAGAAGTGAAGTGCTTGCAAGACGATTGGCTCCATGCAGCCCGTTACATGCAACTTCGCCGATAGCACTCAAGCCTTTAATTGTTGTTTCTCCGCTAAGATTAACATACACGCCTCCACATAAATAATGCGCAGCAGGAACAACAGGGATTGGTGTACACGTTATATCAATGCCTTGGCTTTTGCATGTTTGATAGATTTGTGGAAAATGTGTCTTAATCCATGAACTCTTTTTGAATGAAATATCAAGATATACACATTCGGTGTTGTCCTTGAGCATTTCACTATGGATGGCTCGTGAAACAACATCACGAGGAGCAAGCTCAGCAAATTTGTGATAGAGGCGCATGAATGATTTGCCTTTTTTATTAATAAGCTTTGCGCCCTGACCTCGTAAGGCTTCTGAAATCAAAAATCGATTTATTCTTTCACGACTATAAAGTGTTGTGGGATGGAATTGGATATATTCTAAATTGATAATACGGCCACCGGCTCGATATGCCATTGCAATGCCATCACCTCGTGCGCCTTGTGGATTGGTTGTATGTAAATACAATTGGCCTATTCCGCCTGTTGCAAGAAGCGTTTCTTTTGCAAATACTGTTTCTACAACGCCGCTTGTCTGATCAAAAATGTAAGCTCCAATACACGTGGAAGGTTTATAGCGATCTTCAGGATTGAGTGAGTGATGCGAAAGTGTAAGTAAATCAATTGCCGTTTTATTCGTATGAATTGTAACGTTTTTAAAACGTTCAATATATTTGAGTAGAGCCAGCTCAATGCTTTTTCCCGTGTAATCTTTTGAATGAAGGACGCGAAATTCTGAATGTGCTCCTTCTCGTCCAAGATCATATTTTCCATGACTGCGATCAAACGGCACGTTTACTTTTTTTAATAAGATTTCTTCAATATAACGTGGACCTTTTTCAATGAGTCTATCAACTGCTTGTGTATTAACAAGTCCCGCGCCGGCAGAGACTATATCTTGTTTAAATGATTTAAGTGATTCATGTGGATCTTTATATGCAATTCCGCCTTGGGCGTATAAAGTATTTGATTCTTCGGCATCTTGTGCTCGTGTAATGATCATGACATTACGCTTTCGCTCCGCAAGAGCAATCGCCGCTGAGAGACCAGCTATTCCAGAACCTATGATGAGAACATCCACTTTCATAAATTAGATCCACAGTATGTCATTCCCGCGAAAGCGGGAATCCAGAAACAAAGTTTATTAAGACTGGATCCCCGCCTTCGCGGGAATGACAAAAGTAAAAAAATCTTTCTTCGTAACCCTTGCTTCTGTTTTTGAGTGTGATATATAAATTACTCATAAATTTCAATGATAATCCAAGAGGTACCCAATGTCAGAATTTACACATCTTCATCTTCACACACAGTATAGCCTTATCGATGGTGCAACCCGAATGAATGAACTCATGGATACCATTAAAGCCTATAATATGAAGGCTGTTGCGATAACTGACCATGGCAATATGTTTGGAGCCATCGATTTTTATAAACGAGCAAAAGAAGCCGGGATTAAGCCAATTATTGGATGCGAAATGTATATTGCTCCATTAGGCAGAAAAGATCGTTCAAAAAGATTTTCATATCATCTAACGGTTTTAGCACGCAATAATACGGGATATAAAAATCTTATGTATTTGGTGAGTATCGCGAATCTTGAAGGATTTTACTATAACCCCAGGATTGACATAGAGCTTTTACGCGAACATTCAGAAGGGTTAATTGGACTTTCTGGTTGTCTTGCTGCTGAAATTCCACGAAAAATTGTGAGCCGTGAGTATGAAGCCGCAAAGAAGGCGACTCTTGAATATATAGATATTTTCGGAAAAGAGAATTTCTTTCTTGAAGTAATGCCCAACAAAATTCCTGAACAAGATGTCGTTAATGAAGGATTAATGCGCATACAGGCTGATCTTGGTTTACCGCTTGTTGGAACGAATGATTGTCATTACAAGGATCGTGTCGATGCAAAAGCGCAAGAAATTTTCATGTGTATCCAGACACAAAAAACCCTTGCGGATACAGATCGATTAAAACATGACGTTGATTCATTTTATATTAAGACTCCTCTACAAATGAAAGAGGAGCTTGCGGGGTTTCCTGGCGCTTATGAAAATACAGAAGCAATCACACGTATGTGTAATGTCGACATTGAATTGGGTAAGACCTATTTACCTGATTTTAAAATCGATGAACCAATTACCAAAGAAGAATTCTTGCGGAGGATTACGCATGAAGGATTACAAAAGCGTTTTGGCGAGGATATGATTCAGGATCCTGATGTTCAAAGCAAGTACCTGCATCGTCTTAATAAAGAGCTTGATGTAATCAATTCAATGGGATTTGCGGGATACTTCTTAATCGTATGGGATTTTATCAAATATGCAAAAGATAAAAAAATTCCTGTTGGCCCAGGACGTGGTTCAGGAGCAGGCAGCCTTGTTGCTTATTCACTTGGAATTACCAATATCAATCCAATCAAACATAACTTACTCTTCGAACGTTTCTTAAATCCTGAACGTATTTCCATGCCCGATTTTGATATTGATTTTTGCATGAATCGCCGTGATGAGGTAATTCGATATGTTGTAGAAAAATATGGGAAATTAAACGTCGCGCAAATTATTACGTATTCAACGCTCAAAGCTCGTGGAGTCATTCGAGATGTCGGCCGTGTGATGGGTCTCCCGTATGCCGATGTAGATAAAGTTGCAAAACTTGTGCCTGAAGTTCTTGATATATCGCTAGAAGACGCTATTCGCATTGAACCTGAGTTAAAAAAAATGAAAGAAGCTCCCGGTGTGTATAAGCAACTTCTCGATTATGCAGAAACACTCGAAGGCCTGAATCGACAAGCAGGAATTCATGCAGCCGGCATAGTTATTTCAGATAAACCTATTTGGGAATACACACCAATCCATCGTGGCAACAACGGAGAAATTGTTACTCAATATGCAAAAGACGAAGTTGAGCAGGTTGGCCTTGTTAAGTTTGATTTTTTGGGCCTGAGAACTTTGACTGTTATTGCAGAAACAGAGCGCCTCATTACAAAATATAAAGATCCACATTTTAATATTGAGAAAATTTCTCTTGAGGATAAAAAAACATATGAAACGCTTGCAAGCGGCAGAACTACCGGTGTTTTTCAGTTAGAAAGCGCTGGGCTGCAAGAACTCATTCGGAAAATTAAACCAGATTGTTTTGAAGATGTCGTTGCTGCAGTTGCACTCTATCGCCCTGGTCCACTTGGCAGCGGAATGGTTGAGGATTTTTGGAAGCGTAAACATAAACTCGTCGAAATAAAATATCCTCATCCGCTTTTAGCCAAGACACTGACGGAAACCTATGGAGTCATTGTCTATCAAGAACAGGTAATGAAGATTGCCGCTGAACTTTCGGGGTTTAGCCTCGGACAAGCGGATATTTTGCGCCGAGCAATGGGTAAGAAAAAACCTGAGGAAATGGCAAAGTTAAAACAGACCTTCATTACAGGAGCTTGGGAACATAATAAAATAAAAGAGAACGAAGCAGTGAAGATTTTTGATCTCATGGAATATTTTGCAGGATATGGATTCAATAAATCACATTCAGCCGCATATGCACTGATTTCATATCAGACAGCATATCTAAAAACATACTTTCCTGAAGACTTTATGGCAGCTATTTTAACGTCAGAAAAAGATAATCTGACAAAGATTTCAAAATATTTGTCTGAATGTTTTGATATGGAAATTCCGCTTTTACCTCCAGATATTAATACAAGCGAACTTGAATTTACCGTTGAAGATAAAAAAATTCGCTATGGTTTCAGCTCAATAAAAAATGTAGGTGATGCTGCGGGAAATATTATTATTGAAGAAAGACGAAAGAATGGACCGTTCCGTGATTTTTCTGATTTTTGTTCGCGAGTTGCTCTCGGCAAAGTTAATAAACGAGTCATTGAAAGCCTTATTAAAACAGGAGCGTTTGATTTTACCAAATATAAGCGTGCCGCACTTATGAGTGTGATTGATGAAGCAATGGGAGTTGGATCTAATTTTCAAAAAGAACGCGACAGTTCACAGCTGTCACTGTTTTCTGAAGAGACACAAAGTACCTCAAGTTTTTTTACCGTAAATATTCCCGATCTTCCTGAATGGGATGAAAAAACAATCGCAACAAATGAAAAAGAATTATTGGGTTATTATTTTAGTGTTCATCCAATTTCGAAATACAAAAATATTATTGGCTCACTTTCGAAGGATTTTATTCAGAACATCAAAGAATATGCTGATGGAAAAACAGTTCTCGTGGCGGGTATTTCGTCTAACTTCAAACCGAAGTTGACAAAGAAAGGCACCAAGATGGCATTCATGAGTCTTGAAGATGGTACTGATTATGTAGAAGTCATTGTGTTTCCAAAAACCTATGAAATTTATTCAGATATTCTCACCAATGAAGAGCTTTATTTTATTAAAGGACACATATCAAAAGAAGAACAAAACGTTCGTATTGTTGCCCAAGAAATTAAAACACTTAATGAATGTTTTTTAAGTGTAAAGAATATTGCTATCGAATTTTCAGTAGAGAATTCATACAAAGATAAAATGGAAAAACTTAAAACAACACTTGCAGAAATGAAAGGAAATGTTCCTCTTAATTTTCTTATTTCAGTTCCCAATCTTGGTAAGGCAAAAGTTAAAATTCCAAATCACGGAATTAATCTCGATGAAAATTCTTATTTTAATCTCGAAAAAATTTGTGGCAAAGGTATGATTAGATTTACGATATGAAAATCATCCAGATAACGGATATTCATATTGGCACTGAAGGTGAAGCGTCATCAAAAAAAATAGATACTCGCCAAACTTTTTCTTCTATTATTGCTGAAATAAAAAATCGTGATTTTGATTATCTCATTCTTACGGGTGATTTATGTCTCGATTCTACTTTTGACAGCGGAATTTATCTATGGATTCAAAAAAAACTTAATTCGCTTTCACGGCCATATTTTGTAATTCCAGGCAATCATGATGACCCTCGTCTTCTTGCTGAAGTATTTGGCTATCACAATAAAATAAAAAATGGAGCGCTTTATTGGGAGCACTGTATTCAAGGCGAACAGTTCATTTTTATTGATTCATCTCCGTATGTTGTCTCTGCTGAACAGCACCAATGGTTAAATCAAATTATTGCTCAATCACAACAAAATAGATTTTTCATTTTTATGCATCATCCGCCATGTCATGTAGGGTCACTGCACATGGATGCGCATTATCCTTTACGAGAACGAGATGCATTTATGAATTTACTTTTAAAACATAACAAGACGTTTTACATTTTTACAGGTCATTATCATTGTGAAAAAATAATTATACAAAAAAATGTTCATGTCTTTGTTACGCCAAGTACATATTATCAAATCGATGAACGCTATGAAGATGCGCGAGTGAAGAATAATTTAATTGGGTATAGGGAGATAGAGATTTCAGATCATGTGATTCGAACTACGGTTAACTATATAGAAAGCGTCTCACCGTGCTGACTCAAATCTAAGCCCGCCTCTTCATCATCGACACTTACACGCAGTGGAATAATGACATTAACGATTTTAAAAAGAATATAGGAGCCGAAGAAACTAAAACATGCAACAATTGCTAAAGCGAGCATGTGATATCCAAAAAGGCGAAAGCCTCCATAAAGCAAACCATTTGCTCCATTTGGATTTGCAATGGTTGAAGCAAAGACACCGGTAAGAATCATTCCTACGATTCCACCCACTCCATGGCAAGGGAATACATCGAGTGTATCATCGATTTCGGTTTTTGTACGAAGATGAATAACGAGTTTGCTTGCAAGCGATGAGAGAGCGCCAATTACAATTGATGCAGCTACTGGAACATATCCTGCTGCAGGTGTTATGGCAACGAGACCTACGACGGCTGCAACACATGCCCCCAGAGCACTTGGTTTTTTTCCTCGTAGTGTATCATATAAAATCCATGTAAGCATTGCTGTTGCTGAGGCAGTATTTGTATTAATGAATGCAAGTACTGAAATTTCGTTTGCCCCCAAAGCCGATCCTGCATTAAATCCAAACCAACCAAACCAAAGCATTCCAGTGCCGAGTAAAACAAAAGGGATGTTTGTCGGCGCATAAGATTCTCCGCTGCTCATTCCATTTCGGCGGCCTAGGACAAGAGCTGCGGCGAGTGCTGCAAATCCAGCCGAAATGTGAACAACGGTTCCGCCAGCAAAATCGAGAACTCCCCACCCGCGTAAAAAACCATGAGGATGCCATACCCAATGTGCAAGTGGGCTATAAATGAAAATAGAGAAAAGAACGAGAAATAACAGATATGCGCTAAAACGTACTCGTTCTGCAAAAGCGCCCGTGACAAGGGCAGGGGTAATAATTGCAAATTTCATTTGAAAGATGGCAAAAAGCATCAATGGAATTGTTGGTGCAAGATCGGGATGTGTTGCGCCGGTCACTCCGCGAAGCATAAAAAAAGTAAACGGATTTCCAAAAAGACCTGCGCCTCCAATGCTGTCACCAAAGGCTATGCTAAAACCAACGATAAGCCAAACAATACTAATAACTCCCATGGCAATAATACTTTGGAGCATGGTTGAAATAACATTTTTTGCGCGGACCATACCGCCATAAAAAAATGAAAGCCCAGGTGTCATTAGGAGAACGAGGGCCGATGCGGTGAGAAGCCATGCAGTATCACCGACATTAATTGGGCCATTGGATTTAATTGAAATAACGTTCCCGCTTCCAAGAATTCCAATGATAAATGCTCCAATAATTCCGATAATTACTACCCATCCTTTAATCATATATCTCCTTCAATACATAAAAATTTTATTAATGAACTGTAATAATCAGAATATTTAATAAATTAAAATTGTCAAATAAAAATAGCGTAAATTGCAAAAATATTGTATCAATAATGTAACTTTTATATAAAAAAAGTAAAAATGAATACAACACATGGATAAATATGTTAATTTATATTGTCAAAGTCGATATAAAGATTTAAATTAAAAACCTTTATTTTTTAGTTGTTCGTCAAGTTTTTTGTATAAATCATCATTACTATTTTGTTTGAGTTGATGATAGATTTCTAAATGTTTTCGTGATTCTTTATAATTTTCCAAATCATTTAATAACTGCGCATAATTGTAATGAGCTACAGCGTACGATGGATCTATATTAAGTGCTTTTTCATAGTATTCCTTTGCTTTTGCCTTGTTCCCTTCTGCCTGCAGTAAAATAGCATAATTATTATAAGCTGAGGCATTCGAAGGGTTGAGGACAAGAGAAATTTCTAAATGTTTTTTTGCATTTTCTTTATTTCCATTTTCTTTCAACCAGCGTGCATAATTATTATGAGCCGAAAAATAATTAGGATTAAGCGAGAGTGCCACTTCATAATGTTCCTTAGCCCTTTCTTTACCTCCTTGATTATGCAGTAAAAGAGCATAGTCGTTATGGGCTTCAGCATTATATCGATCCATTGTTAAGGTCTTTTCATAATATTCTTTTGCTTTTTCTGTATTACTTTGTTTGAGCAATTCTGCATAATTGAGATAGGCTTCAGCATCACTAGGATTGAATTCTAAAATAAATTCATACAGATTAATTCTTTTAGATACAGATAATTGACGATTATAGGCTAATTCTAAAAGAAGACCGGATACATCTTCGTATTTTGTAACTACATACGGTTTCTCGGTTATCTTATTATAGGTAACTATTTTTTTAGGATACAAATCACTTGTTTCATATTGAGCGAGATAATAATTTTCAGAATCTCTCCAGAAGTAACTACCAATCTTCCCTCCGTTAATTGTTTTTTCCTGAGCAAATTCACTTAGTGATTTCAGTTTGATATCCTCTGTATCAATAACAATAGGAAAGTCATGGAGCTTTAATGCTATATGATCATGAATATGAATATAGTTTCCTGGAGGTATTCCTATTATTGTCGATAATTTTTGAAAAATTATTGTGGATTCATCGCAATCAAGTTTATCATCAGGATTGGACTCACCTTCAATATACATTAAGCGAATCCCAAAACCACCAATCAGATAAAGAAGAGAAGCCTTAAGAACATTGTGGTATTGTAATTCATTGGCTTTCAAAGATTGTACACTTTTTTTTGCTTCAGGAAATATATTGTCCGTTTCTAGAACATTGTATTCTTGATCAGAAAGAGGAGCTTGATTAACACTAATAATATTTTTCCGAGTTACCTCAAGAAATTTTTCATATGCAATTAGTACTTCATTAAGTTTTTTTGGATAATCGGCGTGTCTTGCGTAGTGAATCGCAAATGCAATGTAATCAGTATAGCCATTATCAGCAAAGCTCATTAAATTTTTCTTATATTCTTCTCGTTCTGGATTTCCTTTTGGTAGTTCTACAATAGTAAGAATATTTTTTTTAATAAGATAATTTTTAATTTCAGATACACTCGGTGGATTTTCTGCATATGCTTTTGCTGAGATGACTAAAGTGTTTCCAATAAGAATACACAGACAATAAATACTCATCCATTGTTTCATTTTTAACTCCTTTAAAAAGATACAAGTTATTATCAAAAGTAGTCTTTCTAAAGAAAATATGCAATTTCTATGCCATAATATTTATTAATGGGTATCTCATACGTAAGAGTTTTTAATCAAGGAAACCTATTGAGTTCTAAGAAGATTCAGGTATATTCTTGGGTCATAAACCAAAAAATGAAGGAGGGTACATGCAAAATCAGGTGCTGAAAAATCCATTGAGGTTTCGTCATAACATCGTATTCATTTTGTGTGTAAGTATTTTTATTTGCTGCATTGGTTTTCTAACAAAAGAGGGAATTCTTCCTTTAAATCAAACTTTCGAACGAACTCAAAATTCAAAGATTTGGTTTCAGATAGCAGCAGTTATCGGCATTGCACTGCCTTTCTTTGTCTTAATTGCATGCTTCAAGGATATTTTCATAAGAAAGTTTACGCTTTCATTTTTATTGGTCTTATTTTTTCAAATTATGAGTGAACGCTTAAGCTCAAGAAATATTTTTCCTTCTATGATTTTAGTAGTTGCTTTTCTGTATATCAGCTATCGTCTTTGGCAGCTTGTATACGGTCTCATCGAATGTAAACATCACGTATTTTTAAAACCTTGGCAGAGTATTCTTACGCGCAGTATGTTAGTGATCAATCTTATGTTTTGGTCTATGGTCTTGATTCGTCGTATCGTGTTTGGGCTTCCACAATTATTATGATTTATGGTATTTTTTAAGAAAAGATTACCTGGGTGACTGACGCTTTTTGCCGGGGAGCTGACAGTCACTTTTCCTGGTCATTGAGAGCCAGAAGGAGCCCGGCAACTTTCGGTTCGAACCCTTCTTTTCATTCTCTCCATTGACATTTTTTAAAGTGAAAGATACAAAAAATATATTTTCAATCTACAAACCAAATATTAAGAGGAGTCAATGTATGATGTCAGAACAAACCGTTTCAAATGCTACCTCTCAATCGAAAAAAGTAATCATTAGAGAAAATTTAGAAAATAAGTATAGCGATATTTATACAAAAAAAGCCTTTGCTGCTTTGGAAGAACTTGCGCGTTTTAATGAAGAACGAGCGTTACTTATGCTCAAGCGCATGAAAAAGCGAGCGGCACGTAGTGAAAAAAAAGAACACATTCAATTCTTAAATCCCCATGAATGTATTCCGAGAACACATATGCGAGTACAAGATGTTCGTGACGGAAAATTTGAAGGGGCGCCTATTCCAAAAGATCTCGAGCGCCAGTGGATACAAGGTACAGGGCCTGCAACGAAACCACGAGTACAACTCGAAAACAGTATTCGGAATGTTGCGTATGCGCTTCTCTCCGGTGCCGATGGCTGGATGTTTGATGGAGAGGATGCCTTAGGTCAAATCGAGACCATGTCTTTAGATAACCAACGCAATCTCAAACTCGCCATTCATCATGATCCACTGTTTTTAAAAGTAGCTGAGACGATATCTCGAGAAATGAATGAGTGGGCCATGGAATTTTTTGGTAAGAAAATTATTACTGATTGGAAAAAACAGTTGGGCTTTACGACGACGATCTTTCGTCTGAGAGGACTTCATTTGGATGACCGCCATATTCGTGATACCAAAGGACATGCGTTCTCGGCTTCAATAACCGATCTTGTACTCTATGTCGTTAACAACTATGAAGCGTTACAAAAAAGAGGTTCTTCAATTGTACTCTATCTTCCTAAAATCCAAACAGCGGAAGAAGCTGCATTTTTTAATGAAATTATAAGTGCTCTTGAGGAACATCTTGGCTTAGCGCTTGGTACTATTAAGGTCTATGTTCTTGTTGAACAACTTGAAGCAACCTTTCAGCTAATAGAAATACGGGCTGCGTTAACGAAACATTTTGTTGGGTTTAATACTGGCCGTTGGGATTATATTAATAGTGTAGCCGATGCGCTTAGTTGGGATAATTCTTTTAGTAATCCTAATATCGAAGAAATTACGATGACCTACGGTTATATGAAAACCTATGAAGATCGTGTTCGACGTGCGGTAAATACTCGAGATATGCACGGTAATTATGCACTCTGGCAAGGAGGAATGGAACCCAATATTCCTGTTGGTTCAGAGGAGGGTATCTCAACGAGTATGAAAAAGGCCATTGTGGGAGCAGAGCGAGAGCTTGAGGCAGGTGCCAGTGGAAAATGGATTGCTCATTGGAAGATGGTTCATATTGTCCGTCCTGTGTGGGAGAAAGTAGGTAAAGACAATCAGCTCGGAAGAAAATTTCCAGCGCTTACCTATACCGATAAAGATAGAGAATCACTCGTTAAGCTTGAGCCAGCCCCTCGAACAATTCGTGGAGCACGAAACCTTGTCAGTGTTGCACTTCAATATGGGAATGCATTTTTGCGTGGATACCAAGCAGCGGCATTGAAGCCAGCAGATTTTTTTAATACGAGCGACATTCTTTATTTAATGGAAGATATGGCAACAGGAGAAATCCGCCTTTCCATTTTATGGGAATGGCTTCACAAAAAAGCAAAGCTTACGGATGCTGACCCAGAGACAAAAACTAAAAAAGGAGATGTGTTTACGTTTTCTCTTTTTGAACGTCTCGTACGTGAGGAATATGAAAAGCTTACAATGGCCCGCGATACAGATGTTCACAATGATTCGAAAGCAACCACGCTTCCTATTGCCCGGGAAATCGTATTGCGTTATGTTACTGAGCAAATAAAATTTCCCTGGTATATTGATCTTCTCAATATCAATCTCAATAACAATGATTTTGGAGAAGCTCAAAAAAGGATTGCTCACTTCATGGATACCTTTAAGAAAAACGGTATCAGGATTACCGAGAATATAGATTTTACAGCGACTCCTCTGGAAGATTCTCCTCAAATTTTAGTGAACGATAGCTTAACAGAAGAAGTACAGAATACAGACCTCTGGTTTGGCGATCCGCGATTTCATGGGATTACTCGTTTGTATAGCGCACGACAAGTCGTAGAACAACGGGGAACGATTCAACATGACTATACGGTGGCAAGAACAGCTTCGGAGGGATTTTACAAACGTTTGCAAGAATTATTTTTGAAACAAGAAGCAATCACTACTTTTGGTCCTTACTCACCAGGACAAGCGGTAACGATGAAGCGTAGTGGCATTGAGGGAATTTATCTCGGTGGATGGGCAACGTCTGCAAAGGGTTCAGTTACCGAAGATCCCGGGCCAGATTTGGCAAGTTATCCTCTTAGTCAAGTGCCTGATGAAGCGGCCACCATTGTACGGGCCCTTCTGACTGCGGATAAGAATCAGATATATAGTCGCTCCAAGATGAATGAAAAAGAACGAAAGAATACACCGTTCGTCGATTACACTCCTTATATTATTGCCGATGCAGATACGGGCCATGGTGGAGAAACACATGTACGGAATTTGATTCGTCGTTTTGTAGAAATTGGGGTGCCAGGATATCACATTGAAGATCAAAAGCCCGGAGTAAAAAAATGTGGACATCAAGCCGGCAAAGTTCTTGTAGGGCAAGATGAACAAGTGAGAAGGTTAAATGCTGCTCGTTTTCAACTTGATATTATGAAAGTTCCTGGAATCATTGTTGCTCGAACTGATGCGGAAGCAGCAACATTGATTGATACTATTGGCGATGAAAGGGACCATCCCTATATTCTTGGTGTAACGAATTCCAGTATTCCCAGTCACAAACTTGCGTATCTTACCATACTGAAAACACTCTATGAAAAAGGTATGAGAGAAATTAATGGCCATTTGCTCTACCGTATATCTGATAATGCATATAAACATGCGCATGATTGGCTTACCAAAATGAAGCTCATAGCTCTTATTGATACGGTTATGAATGAAATGCAACAAAACCATGTGGACAGTACCGAAGCTATTTTTGATACAATAATGAGTCAGTTTATCGATACATGGCAAACTGAAGCTAAACTTAAACCCTTTGGCGAAGCAGTTGCTGCGGTTATGGAATATCAAATACGTGAAGGAATTACTTTTGAACTTTCAGTCGCAGGGTGGAAAGATTTTATTCAGAGAGTTTCTTTATCCGAAGCTCGAGACAGAGCAAAATCATTGGGAATCGATATCGATTGGGATGCAGAGCTTGCCAAAACACCTGAAGGATATTATCAAGTTCAAGGTGGTATTGACTATGCAATTACCAAATCACTTGCTGCTGCGCCTTTTGCTGATCTTTTGTGGATGGAAACAAAAACCGCACATTTAGAAGACGCAAAAAAATTTGCTACAGCAATTCATCGAGTGTATCCAAATAAACTGCTCGCATATAATTTATCTCCTTCGTTTAACTGGGATACAACAGGAATGAGTGATGAGGAAATAAAAAATTTTCCCAAAGAGTTGGGTAAACTCGGCTATGTTTTTAATTTCATTACCTATGGAGGGCATCAAATAGATGGGCTGGCAGCAGAGGAATTTGCGACGGCTTTACAGGAAGATGGTATGCTCGCTCTCGCGCGCCTTCAACGGAAATTGCGTCTTATTAATTCTTCGTACAAAACTCCCCAAAGTCATGTAGGAGGCCCACGTCTTGATGGTGCACTCATGGCTTGTTCGGGAAGAACTGCGACGACAAAAGCGATGGGAAAGGGATCAACACATTCTCAACATTTGGTACAAACTGAAGTTTCACCAAAAGTACTCGATGAATGGCTCGCTCTATGGGCACAAGAAAATAATTATACGATTAACTTTCATGCGCATCTTCGCCCACATACCGCAGGATCTGATTTATTGGAATTATCAGTAGTAAATGAAACATCTACAAAGATAGCCAATATTATTTTTGCTACCATTCAGGATAGACATAAAAAAAGTATTTTATCGATTCGTGATCAAAATACTTTTGAAGCAATGTTTAGACAAAAACGTTTAATGACCTTACTGCATCTTTTTTTAATACATCGCTATAAAGCATCTTCTGTGCATTATGTTACCCCCACTGATGATAACCAGAAGCAGACAAAAAAAATGAAAGAACTTAGAATATTTCAAGAAGTTAATCTTGAAATTGGAGATATTATTGTAGCAAGCGTTAATACAGTACGTAGTACCGAACTCATGAATCCTGACAAAAAACAACTAATAAACCTCATTGCTAAGAAAGATTCTGATATAACAATGCATAAACCAAAAAGAGCAAGCACCGAACGAGAATCACATCGTTCCTCTACGAAATAGGTAAAAAAATGAATAGCCGAGGGACGAGAGTTTTTCTAAATTTTCTTATTGCTGGAAGTATGTTTTTTTCGACAATAGCTGAACCACGAGACAATGGTATGAAAAAAATACAGGCTAAACGTCCCAAAAATAATGCGAGTAATAAGATACAGTATCTTATGATCACAGATCCAGACCTTGATTCACTCGATGAATGTGAAAATTCTCTACCTATTAATTCTTCTATGCCTCGCTGTGATCAACCGCTTATTGAGTTGATAGACAAAACTACAAGCTCT
>JAHFAK010000145.1 GCA_023250585.1 Deltaproteobacteria bacterium | reverse complement strand
TATTATTCTCTACTATTCCCCACATTATGGAATGGACTCCTCCACGAGGAACACGAGATTTTTATCCAGACGACATGCGGATTCGGCAATGGCTTTTTGAAAAATTTCGGCAAACGTCACAGGTTTTTGGTTTTGAAGAATACGATGCTCCCATTTTTGAATCGCTCGAATTATTTATTCGAAAGGGTGGGGAGGAAATTGTTGATCAGATCTACCATTTTAAAGATAAATCAGATCGAGATCTTGCGCTTCGTCCTGAAATGACGCCCAGTCTTGTACGTATGATTGTACAAAAAGGTAATGCGATTCCCAAACCTATTAAATGGTTTGCGATTCCACAATGCTTTCGTTATGAGCGAATGAGTAAAGGCAGAAGGCGCGAGCATTTTCAATGGAATCTTGATATTATTGGAGAACCGAGCATTCGTGCTGATGCAGAAGTGATAGGAGCGGTTATTCATCTTTTGACAAGCCTTGGCCTTTCAAAAAATGATTTTTCGGTACACATTAATAACCGTAAACTTTTGAAAGATCTTTTATCCCACGAAGGTATTCGCGAAGATAAGATTACCGATGTTTTTTTAGTCATTGATAAACTCGATAAAATTCCACCAGAAACATTCGGTGAGCTTTTAAAGGAAAAAGGACTACACGCAGAAGACATTAAAACAATTTTTGAGGTATTGAAACTTCGGACTTTTGCTGATATTAAAAAACGTATTCCACAATCGCAAGCCGTCCATGAACTCGAAGAGCTCTTTAAATATCTTACCCATTATGGATACAATGACTATTGCACGTTTAGTATTTCAGTTGTTCGTGGACTTTTGTATTATACAGGAACTGTATTTGAAGTTTTTGATAGGGAAAAAAAATTTCGTGCAATCTGTGGCGGTGGACGCTATGATAATCTCTTTCATGATTTAGGAAAGATTGATCTTCCCGCAATTGGTGTTGGTTTTGGAGATGTCGTTATTACTGAAGTATTGAATGATAAAAATCTTCTTCCAAAACTGACGAAACATATTGATTATTTTATGATTCCCTTTTCTGAAAATGAAATGGAAATTGCGTATACAATTACTGCTGCGCTTAGAAAACAGAATAACTCTGTTGAATTGCCGGTGAGTAGTATGAAAATGAAAAAAGCGCTTGCTCTTGCTCTTGAACTTAATGCACGTTATGCAATTATTGTTGCTCCTGAAGAATTGAAAAGGAATAAAGTTATTATAAAGAATTTAAGTGAACATAGCGAAAAAGAGATTGATCTAAGGCTTTTACTATCATGAGAAAAATAATATTTTCTGTTTTTTGTATTCATTTTTTGTTCTTTTCTTATACTTCTTTTGCTGCAGAAGAATTTCCCAAACCTACAGGTTTTGTAAACGACTTTGCTCAACTTTTCACTCCTGAGTATCATACTAAACTCAATCTCATTTTACAGATTTTTCGTGATAAATTAGGCGTAGAAATGGTTGTAGCCACTATGCCTACCATTGGTGACTACGATATTGATGATTATGCTACTCGGTTATACGAACAATGGCACATTGGAAAAAAAGAAACCGATGAAGGTCTTTTGATTTTAATCGCCAAAGAAGAACGAAAAGCCAGAATTGAAGTTGGTTATGGACTTGAAGGGATTTTACCGGATGGCAAAGTAGGAGCGATTCTCGATGAATATGTGATCCCACCCTTACGAGATGGCAACTACGCGCAAGGTGTTGCGAATGCAATTATGGTAACTGGTGAAATCATTGCACAGGAAAAAAATATTTCCCTTAAAGAAATCGGTTTAGAGCCGGTAGCGCAGAGAAAAACAAAACCCTTTGGTATATTTGGTATTCTTTTTCTGTTATTTATTCTATTATTTGCGGGCAGAAGAGGAGGGCTTTTACCTATGATTTTATTTGCAAGCATGATGGGCGGAAGCAATTCGCGTGGTTTTGGTGGAGGATTCGGCGGCTTTTCAGGTTTCGGTGGAGGACTTTCCGGAGGCGGTGGTGCTTCAAGAGGATTCTAGGTTAGCGATGAGCGGTTAACGGTTAGCGCAAGAAATATTCTCAGCTGACTGTTAGCCTAAACAAGGAGAAACTATGAATATAAAAGATGAACTCGATGATATATGTACTGAATTTAATAAAGAGGTAAAAAATCTTTTTATCTCAGATTTAGTCTCAGTTATTGTATATGGAAGCGCGCTCAGCAAAGAATTTAATGATAAGAAATCAGATCTCAATATGCTTTTGTGTTTAAAAAATGATAAACCGTCAACAATAAGTAAATATGCTTCTATACAAAAGAAGTGGCAGAAGAAAAAAATAGCTACTCCGCTGTTTCTTACCGAAGACTATATCAATCAATCACTCGATGCATTTCCGATAGAATTTTTGAATATTAAAACTCACTATCAACTCTTGCATGGCAAAGATATTTTGTTGCAGCTTGCTTTTCATAAATCCGATATTCGTCTTGAGCTTGAACGTGAGCTCAAAGGAAAACTTTTGCATCTCAAGCTTGGATTTCTTGAAGCACACGGATCTTGTACAATGCTTCTTAATCTTATTGATTCTTCAATGCATGTATTAATGCCACTTTTTCGAGCAATGCTCTATTTAGTGAATGTAGAGTATGCTGTGTCTAAACAGGAAATTATAAAACGTGTATGTGACGGGTATGATTTAGATTGTGAAGTAATGAATGCTCTTTTTAAGGTAAGTACCGGGGAAGAAAAACTTCCTAAAAAACACGTTGAAGATATATTCGACAGATATGTATATAATGTTCATAAAATGGTAACAGCTATAAATAATATGGAGGGCTCATTATGAAAAAAACATGGATAATTATTGGTGGAATTCTTTTATTTATTGTAATTCTCATCTCAACTTTGTTTGGACGCTACAATCTATTAGTAACAAAAAATGAATCAGTCAAAACCGCGTGGAGTCAGGTTGATGTTCAACTACAGCGGCGCTTTGATTTAATCCCCAATTTAGTTGAAACCGTAAAGGGTTTTGCGAAGCAAGAACGTGATGTGTTTATCCAAGTCACTGAAGCACGATCAAAAGTAGGGCAGGCGAGCGCAATTCCTGATAAAATTGCGGCAAATAATCAATTAACTGGAGCACTCAGTCGCTTGCTTCTTGTTGTTGAGCGTTATCCAGAACTTAAATCAAATCAAAATTTTATTCAATTACAAGATGAATTAGCCGGCACAGAAAATAGAATTGCCGTTGCACGACGAAGATATAATGAAGAGG
This sequence comes from Deltaproteobacteria bacterium, assembly GCA_023250585.1. Lineage (GTDB taxonomy): Bacteria > Bdellovibrionota_F > JAHFAK01 > JAHFAK01 > JAHFAK01 > JAHFAK01. The sequence continues at coordinate 472 of JAHFAK010000145.1, read as the reverse complement.
TAAAGGAATACAATCAATCTATTCGTCAAGTTCCTAATAATATTATTGCAAGTATGTTTAATTTTCAGCCCGCAGCATATTATGAAATTCCTCCTGAAGCAAAAGCGACACCAAAGGTGAGCTTTTAGCAATTACTGTCCCATAATTGTCGCATTGTGAGAGAGCGAGAGCGTTATTTTCTAATAATTTCAACAGATTAAAAATATGCAATAATAGGCATGAATTTTGCATATTTACTTCAATGAAACAATGGAGAATAAGGCTATGAAAAATAAATATCTTGTAATTTTCCTTTTGCTGCTTAGTTCACTCATCATTTTTGGTTGTAAGCAACAAGCAAAACCGAAAGATGAAGGTACAAAACAGCGAAAGGCAGCCGACAGTGCAACTCCTCCACCAGCAAGCGGAGCTCAGCCAAAAGCATACGGACAAAAAACTCCGGAACCAGCAGCACAACCAGCAGCTACGCCTG
>JAHFAK010000050.1 GCA_023250585.1 Deltaproteobacteria bacterium | reverse complement strand
TTCTAGCGCGCTATAAGATGGAACAATTTGATTTCATCCTGACCAATAAAACATTTTCAGAAATTCAAGAGGAACAACAAGGAGATTTTAAAGATTTAGGATATGATAATTTCACGTGGGAAATGAAACTTGAGAAAGATGAAGACATTTCAAAGCTTGGTAAACTTGCTTCGAGTGCTGGAGCAAAAGAGGGTGAAAATAGTGCAGCAGACCTGGCTTCTTCTTTTATTGGTATTTCTCCAGAAGTTATTACCAAGACGCTCGAGGATAATATTAAAAAGTTAACACTGACTATTCATTGGGAAGATGGATTAGATAAAGGAGAGATTACGATTTGGAGACACTACATGAGTAAAGATATTCAAGGAATTACGGGTCTGGGAGCTCCAGCTCCACAAGACAGTGGAGGAACGGAAAATACGGGAACTCAACAAAATCCATCTCCGAATACTCAGCCTCCACCAACTGGACCAAATCCTCCTGCTCCTCAAAATCCTCCAGGAGGCCAACAACAACCTCCTCCTGCAAATCCTCAGGGAGAAGGTCAATAAATGTTTCAGGCACAAACCACAAAGCGTAACCCACGAGCCTTTGGCTTCACTCTGCTCGAAGTCATTGTTGTTTTATTTATTGTCTCTCTCATGAGCGTTATTGTAACTCAGCTTCTCATGAATTCATTTGATCTCAAAGATCTCATCACTAAAAAAGATACAACCTATCACGAGGCTCGCATTGTTATTTCTAAAATGGGTAATGAATTATCTCAGGCTTTTATTAGAAAAGAAAACAATAGCCCAGAAGAGAATAAAGCAACGTCTGATGTGGTATTTATTGGAGAAGATAATGGAGATCGCGATACCATAACATTTAATTCATTTTCTCATTTTCGCTATTTGAAAGATAAAAAGGAGTCTGACCAGAATAAAATCGTTTATTATAGTGAAGAAAATGAAGAAGGAATTCGTGTTCTGTACCGAAAGGAAACTACTCATTTTACAGAAGGCAGCGAAGACAACAGTATTATCTATCCCATTTTAAAAGGAATAAGCCATTTTGATCTTGAATACTGCGATGGTTCAAAAGGTGAGTGGAGACCTGCTTGGAATAGCCAAAGTATTGAATATACGAACCCTCTTCCTATTGCAGTATCACTCAAACTTGAAATAACACCTGACAAAGAGAATGAAGAAAACCGTATTACCTTTCGAACACTTATCCCTATTGAGTGGGAGTTACAAAGAACCGCAGGAATAGGCGAAGTACATAAGGCATGTGAGGAAGAAAAGTAGCATACGAGATATGAGAATAACATATAGTTCAAAAAATCAAGGTATAGCGCTCATTATAGCGATTACGGTGATTATGATTATGACCCTCATTATAACTGAACTGACCTATACCACTCGTACGTCGAGTCTTATTTCGACGAATTTCAAAGATGATCTCCGAGCAGAGGAAATGGCAAAATCAGCATTTAACTTTGCAAAGATTTTTCTTAAGCTTGATATTGAAATTAAGAGCCACATTGATCAATTTATTGCTAATACGGGTTCTCTTGGAAGTATAAAATTTGATGGTATGGATCCTTCGGCAATTCATATTTGGGATCTAATTCCCATTCAATTTCCTCCTCCACTAGAAGCTTTTGCCGGCATTATTGGTGTTAAACTTGAGGAGGAGACAAAAAAATCTCGGGAAGAAAATGAATTTTATGAGGTTGAAATTTCGAATGAAAGCATAAAGATAAATATTAATGCCATTTTTGATGAAACGAAGGGAGATACAACGCGTCAAGATGCTACGGCAACTGAACTCATGCTCTATAATATGCTCAATTCTGAGAAATTTAGTGAACTTTTTACTGTTTCTGATGCTGACAAACGTGAACAAATAAGGTATAATATAAGGGATTACATTGATATGGATTCTATTTCACAGAACCCAAAAACAGGGTCAGACGAGAATGCTGTGTATTACAATTTTAAGCCAAGTTATCGAGTCAAAAATAAAAAGCTCGATTCCTTTGATGAATTGCATATGATTGCAGAAGTAGATGATAAATATATTAATGCACTCGCTGATTATATAACGGTGTATGGTGATAATAAAATCAATATTAAAGAAGTTCCGGAGGAAATTTTTATAGCAATGTTTAGCGATAGTGTTACCAATAAAAAAGAGGCAGCTGCGAAAGTTTTAGAAATACGTGGTGAACGAAATATTAATGAAAATAGTTTTTTCGCGGAAGCCGCAAAAAAAGTGAGTGAAAGTGGAGCAGCTTATAAGGCATTTTTGGAACCGCTTGTTGCTAAGCAGAAAGATTATTTAACAACGGTAAGTACAAAATTTAAAGTTATTGCGCGAGGGCATTCTCATGATACCACAAAAACGATTACAGCAGTTGTAGATAGGGGGAAATCCATGACTGATCCTATCACACTTTTATATTGGAGAATTGAGTAGTATGCAAAGGATTTTAGGTCTCGATATTGGTTCATATTCAGTTAAGGCATCACTACTCCACGTGTATTTTAAACATTTTGAATTACAGGGCTTCTATGAATTGAAGTATCCAAAAATAGCCGATGATGAAGTTAATAAAGAGAAGCATATTTTTCTGACGGTCAAAACATTACTTCAAAAATCAGGAGTTTCTTTTGATCAAATTGTCGTGGCACTTCCGGGAGATAAGATATCCGGGAAACTTCTTTCTTTACCATTTACTGATAAAAAGAAGATAGAGCAAATTCTTCCCTTCGAAATTGAAAATTTTATTCCATTTGCTCTCGCTGATATTTCGTATGATTATCAAATCATCGAACGTGATAAAGAGCTGTCAAAAATTTTTGTTTCAATTGTAAAAAAGGATTATCTCAATGATTATCTCACTCACTTACATCAGATTGGTGTAGAACCAAAAATTGTAGAATCAGACTTTACCGCGCTTACCAATTTACTTTCTCTCGATAAAGAATATACAGACAAAGAAACCATTGGGCTTATAGATCTTGGTCACCGAAAAACTAATATTATTATTGCTTCGCATGGTAAGTCGATGCTTGCACGATCATTACTCATTGGTGGGCATACTATTACTAAAGCGTTGCAGAAAAAGCTTTCTATCACCTATGAACAAGCAGAAGAATTAAAACATCAAAAAGCGCAAGTACGTTTAGAAGAAGAAACAAAGCCTGGTGACACTGTTTCAGAAATTGTCCAGCCTATTGTAGAAATGTTATCCGGCGATATCATCCAAACAATACGATCATATGAAGTAAATGCCCGGAAAAAAATTTCGCATATGTATCTGTGCGGTGGAAGCTATAAATTAAATAATTTCCCTCAGTATTTGTCGTTGATCCTCGGGATTCAATGCTATCCTCTTAAGTATTTAGATGGCGATTATAATAAATTAGTCGATGTGAAAGGTAAGGCTCCTATTTTAGGACAGAGCTTTTCGCTTGGACTTGCCAGTCTTACTAAAATGAAGCATTCCACTATTAACTTTAGAAAAAAGGATTTCTCATTTAAGAAAAATTACGATGTTTTAAAAAATATTTCTCGGCGATATATAGGAGTGGGCATAGCGATTGTAATCTTGATCGTTGCGAATAGTATAACTCATTGTACGATTCAAGACAAACGACTCACTCATCTCGATAACGAGATTATCACGCTTTTTAACCAAACAATACCAAATTATAAAGGCAAAGTCGTTCCAAAAAAAGTTACTAAAATTTTGCAGGGCCAGATTAGTGATGCAAAAAAAATCGTTGATTCTCTCGATGTAAATGCCATATCTATGCTGGATATTATTAAAGAAATTTCTAATCATATTTCTCCCGATATTGTCGTCGATATTACAAAGTTGGATATTAATAATGGCAAAGTTAAGATGAGTGGCACTACTGAGTCCATAGAATCAGTCGATCGAATTATGATGTCTTTAAGTAGTTATCCTCATTTTCGTGATGTTGAAAAAGGTTCAGTATCAACTGGTATTGGTGGATTAGGAATGAAATTTACTATCTCATTTACCATAGAGGTGGAGTAACGATGCAGATAGCATTATATGAAAAAGTTAAAACATACGTTGATGCTCTTGATGCCAAGCAAAGGCGCATGGCATTTTTACTTTTAGGAGCATTGGCATTTCTCGTTATTATTATCATCATAGCTTCTTTCTATTCGAGTATGGCAAGCCTTGAGAAAGAGATAGCTTCACGAGAAAAAATACTCAAAGAAATGACCGCTCTTCGTTTGGAATATCTTAAAAATAAAAAGAAAAGCGATGAACTGTTAAATCTGATTTCTGTCCAAGGCGAATCTTTAACAACCTTTTTAGAGAAGGCAAGCTCGGAATCAGGCGTTTCTATTGGATCCTTAAATCCTCAAAGCGCCTCGCCTAATGATTTGTTTCAAGAAAAAAAGGTAGAAGTTAATATTCAAAAGGTAACGCTCAAAGATCTGGTTGATTTTTTCTATAAAATTGAAAGCTATAAAAAACCGCTCAAAATTACAACCGTAAGTATAAAACCAGATTATGCAAATCCAGCCTATTTAAATGTTAGTTTTGCAGTAAGTTCATTTGAAAGAAAGACAAGCTAAACTTCTATGGCTAAACTGTTATCCTTTCTGAAATCAAAGAAAATAATACTGTACATCCTGTATTTTATTTGTGTGTTTGTTATTTCTTTGTATCTTACGTTTCCTTTTAATCAGCTCAGACCCTTAATTGAATCAAAAATGAGTGCAGCGTTGCATAGACCTATAACGTTTAAGAGCATTGATACACACTATATAACAGGTATAGAACTCGATGATTTGGCTATTTTGGACACTGCTGCCAATAATGAACCGATCTTTAAAGCAGAAAAAATCAGTGTATTCATAAATCCTTTTTCTCTCATTATGGGTTCTTATAGTGGTTATTTTGGTATATATGCTTTGGGCGGGATAACCAGTGGGTCATTTAGTAGTGGAGGCTCTCATTGTATAGTGGATATTAATTTCAAAAATATTAACCCAAAATTATTCTCATTCCTTGTGACCAAAAATTATGTTATTGATGCAAAAATCAATGGATCAATTAATGGAGATTTTTCCATCGCTGATTTTACAAAATCAAATGGCTCATTAAGCTTTGATGCAAAGAAATTTAATATTGAAAAATTGAGTCTTAGTACTCCCTTAGGTCCATTTGCATTTCCTGAGTTATCATTTTCAAGCTTTATTACCAGTGCTTCACTTAAAGACGAAAATATGGACATAAAAAAAATAGAGCTCGAAGGAAAAAGTGCAAAAATCTATATTCGCGATGGCATTATTAAACTTGCGAACAATTTAGCCGATGCGCGATTAAACCTTAAGCTTGAATTTAGCCTCGATGATGAATTGAAAAACAGATTTGGAGTTATTGTTGATCAATTTTGTAGTTATAACACGTCTACCAATCTCTATAGTCTTAAATTGTCCGGCTCACTCTTAAGCCCCACAGCAACAAAATAATACTAAGCTGCATTCAAACGCTAACTTCGTTGGCTTCGTCGGAAGCTCCTCAGCGGATTATTCATATACGCTTGCGTCGCTTCCTCCTTGCCATCTTTTTTTATTTTTTTCGTTGACTTTTTGCATAAAATGATGCAATAATAGATTCATAATGATGTATCAATGAATCATTATTATGGAGAATTTATATGAATCAATTAACGATAAGAAATCTTCCTCTTGAAATAGAAGAAAAAATAAAAAAAGAAGCTAAAAAGAATGGATTAAGTTTTAATAAAGCTTTTATTCTCCTCCTTAAAAAAGCTTTTGGATTAAGTGCACACAAAGAAAAAAAGTCATTATATAGCGACTTAGATCATTTATCGGGAATTTGGAAAAAAGGAGAGGCAAAGAAGTTTGATACTACTCTTAAAAAAATAAGAACTATTGATGAGGAAGTGTGGAACAAGTAAAAATACTCGTTGATACCTCTGCATATAGCGCATTTCTTTCAGGAAATAGCGACATTAAAGAGATAATACAAAATGCTGATGAAATTGTATTAAATCCAGTTGTACTTGCTGAGCTTCTTTCTGGTTTTTCTCTCGGTACAAAAGAAAAAAGAAATAGAGAAATTTTAGACGATTTTCTTTCATCTGAAAGAGTACATATTCTCGATATTGATTTTGAGACATCAGAACGATATGCTGTTATTTTAAAATATCTTTATTCAAAAGGAACACCAATTCCAACAAATGATATTTGGATAGCATCATCAGCAATGCAATATGGGTTGAAAGTAATAACGCTTGATAATCATTATTCAAAAATTCCTCAAATACTAGCTCAAATCGTACGCTCTTGAAACAGGATTCGAGAATAAACATACTATTAATCAGCAGGTGAATTGATGCTATTCCTTAAATGTTTCATGCAATGATAAGAGTTCGTCATTGCGTGCATATTAACCTGAGAGAAAAAATGTTTTCAATGAAAAAATAGAATCTTTATAGATAAATTCCCTCTTGGATAATTTCTTTCAAGAGACTCGACTTTGAAGCTTGTTTGACTTCTTTGAGTGTATATCCTTTCGCTTCGATAGGCTTCATAATACGTGCAGCAGCAATACCCAACATTTCTAGCCGCTTTCTCAAATTCATTTTTGCAAAATCTTCTGAAATGATAATGAGGTCTATATCACTCTCTTTCGATTCACGTTTCTTTGCATATGAGCCAAAAAGAATTGTTTGCTCGACATGGATTCCCAATTCTTCAAGCATGCGTTTATAATGCGAAACTACTTTTCTAATCTTTTGTCTTTTTTTATCCATGATATTATTTCCTTTGTTTTATTTAAATATTCTTTGGCTGTATTTTTGGGATAATATTTAACAAGTTTAGATATATCTTCAGGGTACCGTGTTACAATGCTTACATTATTCATGATTCCAATAAAATCTAAAAAGTTTTTTTCGAAGGTAATTTTGACGACATTAGTTAGATACATGAGATTATGAGTTTTTGGAGGAAATTTCTTAGTTTCTTCGGATACAAGAGCTTTGAGAGTTTTTTCAATAGCTAAATGACATAAGAATATTACATAAATATATCGTTTTGTTTCAAACATGTGCTCAGCGGTCTTTAGATCATAATCTACCATCTTAAGCCAATTGTTTGTTTCCTTGAGCATGATATACATTTATTATACCCTTATAAAGACTTATATTCAACAGATTTTAAGCCTTGCACTTCTATCCGCCTTCGCAGAGCCCCACGGCATATGCCGTGGGGCTCCATGAAAGAAAGTAAGGAAAATGTGTGGAGGATAATGCGATATTTTTCTTTAGTGATAAATACCGAATAATCTATCCACAGTCGAAGCTTGCATGGTAAGTCTCTTTTGAGAATAAAGAAGATGCTCGAGTGGAATACGCTCAATTACTTTTCGCTGTGAATTATTCGAACTTGGATCTTCGATCTGTCGTAAAAGCATTTCATCTGGAAGAATTTCATTAAGTTCATCACTCCCGATTGCAGGGGTAGCATCAAATTCTTCCCAATTTCCATCTCTCTTAGAAAAAAATAAGGTGTGACGCTACTTCCCGACCGTTCGGGTATAGGCATTTAGATCTTCATTGAAGCATATTTTTTGTATTTATCGAGAACGAGAAGCGGATATTCAATATATAAATCTTTTCCTGCCTTGATCTGATTATTGAGCGCAGTTGGGCCAAAATTGTAAGCAGCCAGAACCATTTTTTGGTTATACTTAAACCGTTTTGTTAACTTGTATAAAAAATAGGTTCCAATTTTTATATTAGTAACGGGATTGAAAAGAGTTGCTTCTCCTTCCCAGGGAATATTGAGTTCAGTTGCAAGCGCTTCTCCTACAAAAGGCATAATTTGCATAAGCCCTAATGCATTTTTATTTGAAACTGCTCTATGATCAAATGAGCTTTCCACTCGCATAAGAGCGAGAACAAAAAGCGGATCAAAACCATATTTCATGCTTTCGGTAACAATCACATTCACGACGTATTTTTCTTCGAATGTCGTTAATCTCGTTTTATAGCCGCTTATAATAGTATGAATTTTGCGTTCCAAATTTTCGATTGACTGTTTTGATTTTATTATTTTTGGGAAGAAAAATGGATTCGTGGTTTTATTTTGATAAAATTGAGCGAAATGGCTTTCAGTAGATTTTGATAAAGAAAGTTCCTGAAATATATCCGTCAGTAATTCAAAACTCTTTGACTCGCTCAGGGAATTACTCTGTGGATCCACATACCATATGCTGACAAAAAGAGCGATAAGAATAGTCAGTGTAATAGTCAATGGAGAATTTATGAGTTTAGGTACATATCGTTTCATAACGACACTCCTGTGTGTCCAAAACCTTGGGTATCCCTTTCCGTAGTTTCAAGTTCCGTTACTGGAAGGATTTGGACGTGAACTACTCGGTTAATAATTAATTGCGCTATTCGGTCCCCATGAAGAATGGTAAATGGATTTTTTCCAAAGTTCATGAGAATTATTTTAATTTCTCCACGGTAATCAGAATCTATAGTCCCTGGACTATTTAAAACCGTTATACCTTCTTTAAAGGCAAGGCCACTACGAGGACGGACTTGACCTTCAAATCCCTCTGGAATCTCAAGAGCAATTCCGGTCGGTACAAGCATGCGTTCAAGAGGTCCAATGACAAGAGGTTCACGCAGACACGCATGGAGATCAATCCCTGCAGATCCGGCAGTCATATGAGAGGGCAGTTTACCTTTAAGTTCATGAAAATGAGGTAAACATTTAAGTTTTAAGTTAATCGTTTCCACAAATTATTATTATATAATACTAACAGATTTTTAAAGATTTGTCAAGTAAATTAGCATTTAAGTTATTGATATTATTTAATTTTTTACTAAATAATAGATCTGACCATTGCGGTCATATAACGCACGAGCTTGTTGTTGTGCGTTATCATCTTCTCCAAAATAAAGATCGGCTCGATAGGGTCCTTTAATAGCATTTCCTGCGGTTTGATCAATAACAAATCGTTCAGTACGCTCATAGATTATTTTTCCTTCAGATGTAGTCATTGGTTTATTAAATGAAATAAATACAATTCCACCCAACGGAAATATTGTTTTATCTGTTGCGATAGACCTATGAGCAGTAAGATGAGTAAGGTTGGTTCCTAAGGGGCCATCCAAAGTCTTTTGAAAAAAAATATAGCGTGGGTTAGCAAAAAGATTTTCTTCGGTCTTTTTTGATACACTTTTAAAAGGATAATCGTTACTACATGCATAATTGAGCTGAATTGTTTTTCCGTTTTCTAATACAACTGTCCCGGAGCCTTGAATATGAAGGTCAAAACGTTCAAATGGATCATTGAGCCAAAGGATTTCGAATCCCAATCCATGTAATACTCCGTTGTTATCGATTTCTTTTCGTGTAAATTTTTTAAAATTATTCTGAGGACATTCATAAATAGGATAACGGTATTCATCAGTCTTTGTAAGACTTCCATTCAATTGCATATGATAAAAGCCCGTAAAAGTAACATGCTGAGAAATTTGAGTATCAACAGTATAGACCGTGAAAGCTTTATTGATATCCGATGAAAGTTCAGCAATTGATTTATTTTGTTGAAGTAATACTTTAAATGTTTGTAAAGAATCTTTTATTATTTGAGGAGTTAACAGTGTATCTCCCAAATGTAAATAGTTAGGAGGTATGGTATGAGCAGAAAAGTTTTTTAATTGTCTATCAATAGCTGTAATCAGTGATGCTTTGTCGAGGTCATCACGAAGGATGAGATTATCTACTTTTTTGTTTACATACAAAGCAGATGGATATGCTGAAACTGTTAGGTATTTAATGAATATAAAAACACAAATCAGAAATTTCATATATTAATATAAACATCAGGTCCTTCAATTTTAATTTCATACTGATTTACTTTTACGGCAGGATTCAAGACGCATTCACCTGTTGTGACATCAAATTGCCAACCGTGAAGAGGGCAGGTAACTTTTGTGCCTTCACAATCTCCTTGTCCCAAAGGTCCACCACGATGCGGGCATGTATTATCAATAGCAAAAAAAGTTCCCGCAATGTTGAAAAGAGCAATGTCTTTATTGTTGATTGTAATTGTTGTTCCAGAACCTTGCTCAAGATTTTTTATCTCAATTGCTTTTGTATAAGTGCTCATACGTTTCTCCTCTATTAATTAACTTGTTGATCAAGATTATATTTATTTTGTGATCGCACAGTATCAGACATTTGAATAAGCTCGAAAGATGAAGTAACACCGGTATGAGGGAAACTTGAAATACCGATATTGATTTTTGGTTTTATACTCATCAATTCTTTATTTTCATCATGAGTTTCAAAGTTTTTTTCAAGATTATATTGGTAATTTTGAATTTCATATTTGAGACGCTCAGCTAAAACAAAACTGTCTTGGATGTTTGTTTCAGGGAGAATAATGAAAAATTCATTATCTCCATAACGAAAGATATAATCTACCGTACGCAATGAGTCTTTAAGAAGTTGCGCAGATTTTTTGATAAAAAAGTTTGCAATATGTGTTCCATACTGTTCTTGTATTTTTTCATAGTTTTCTACGGCGATCATAATACATGACAAATGTCGTTCATACCGTTTTGCACGGCTAAATTCTTCTTCGAGTTTGTCAAGAAGCATTGCTCGGTTGAGAAGGCCAGTAAGAGGATCCCTATTTGCAATAGCTTCAATTTTTTTCCCCAGGGTTGCAATGATTTTTTTAAGATTATCTATTTCAATATTGTGACTTATCTTCGCAGCTAAAATATATGCAGTATTGAGATCTTTAACCGGAGTATTATTCTTACTAAAAAGTGCAATGGTGCCTAAAAATTTTTCTTCAGAAGAGAAAAGGGGTACTCCAATATAGGAGGTACTTTGAAGTACTTTACTTAATCTAAATGAAGAAAGAATCTTTTCGTGTTCGTTGGTTAATACGACATTGCCAATTGCATTTATAACTAGTTGGCAGGGACTTTCAGTAATTTCTATCCGCTCATCTTTATATGCATCGTCTTTAATATTAAAGCTTACATATCGTTTTAAAAATTTTCCATCAATTAAATGAACAACACCAGATTCAAAACCATAAAAAGAAACGAGATTTACCAGAAGCTCTTCGGTATTATTGAAAGGTGTTCGTAACCCCGTATTAATTTTTTCCAGTATCTGTGTTTTTTTATTTTTAAAGAGATCCATAAAACTCCCTCATCTTTATGTTTATTGTTTTTGGGATTTCGATGCTCCTTGTGTATTTTCTTTTGAACCCACGAGAGGAATAGTGAGTGATTGATCTGCATGTAATTTTGATAAATCAACATCGGTATTGTATTGCTGTAATAACCAAATGGGAATTGCATGGATGTCATACGCGAGAATCCATACGCTTTGGCCTCGCTTTACTTTATAGGTACGAGTGCCTGTTATTTTATAGTTATTCCAAAAGTCATCTTGAAGGCCTGTATGATATTCGTTTCTTTGCTCCTCAAATGCTTGTTTAGAAACATTTTGATATGCCACTTTAATTTTTTGCCCCAAATGAATGTTTTCTCCATATTTCATTTGATTAAGTCGTCGTAAAGTAGCAGTTGATATTTTGAGCCAATCAGCAAAATGACCAAGTGTCTCGTCACTCAAGACTCTTACGTGTTCTTCAGGTAGTTGAGGTGGTTTTTCCTCCACAGGTTTTGGTTTTTCTACCTTTTTTTTCTCAATGACTTTTGGTTTTGGTGGAGGGAGAACTTCTTTGAGTGTTCCTTTGAGTTCTAGAGAAGCAATCATTTCTTGTGGTTCTTCTTTTTGAATACCTTCTTCCGATTCTGTTGTTATATTATAGGCAAGAAGTTTTTCTTCATTGCTCATACGAGCGGGTATTTCAATATCATATGAAGGAAGTTTCAAAATTTGGCCTACATAAATATGTGTTCCTTCTCGTATATGATTTAAGTCTTTAATAGTTCCTGTTGATGTCTTAAACAGACGTGCAATGGTCGATAAACTATCTCCACGTTTTACTCGATACGATGATGAAGCACGTTGTTTTGTTGTTTTATACTGAAGAGGAATCGAAGAATATAATGCTGTATAATCAAGTCGATCATCTTTAGGTAATTTGAGAATATATTTTTTTGGTAATCTTTTTTCCCCTCGGTACACACTCGGTCGTATTTCAGGATTAAATTCTTGAAGCGTTTTTGAATCAGTTTTGAAATATTTGATAAGAATATCCATATTAATAAAATCGTTAATGACTACGGTGTTATAGGATAGAGGATCATCAAGTGTGATATTTCCAAAGTATTTTTGATAATTTTCATACACATGTTTTGCGGCGAGAAATTCAGTATAAAAGTTACGTGAAGCAAAACCAAAAATTTTACCGTCATATTCTCGAATAATGGTAACAATATCAGTGGTGCCTAATTTTTCTACCGCACGCTTCATTCCTTGTAATCCATGATTATATGCAGTAATTGCAAGCGGCCACGTGCCAAGTTCTTCAAAGTTCTTATTGAGAAGTTTAGCTGCAGCAACTGATGCAACTAATGGATCAAGCCGTTCATCAATAGCATCAGAAATACTTAAATAGTTTTTTCCTGTACTTCGTATAAATTGCCACAATCCCGCGGCGCCAAATTTTGAATACGCATAGGTATTAAAAGATGACTCTACATTGGGAAGATACGAAAGTTCAGGAGGAAGGTTTTGAGTTTTAAAGATTTCTTTTATTCTCTCGATATATCTTCCTGACCTTTTAACTCCTTCAATAAATCGATCCTTTTGTCCGAGTTGAAAACGAATGTTATTTCTTGCGCGTAAAAGCCTACTACTTGATTGGTCCTTAAATAATTTTAGTACTCGGTCTTCTTCGTTAGTCAGATTATATTTGTTTTTATAGACAATACTTTCTAAAATATCGACATACTTTTCTTTGGTTTTGGGTACGATATTTTTTGACTCATCGATATCAACAGACGTGTAGATAATCGATAAGTCTTCATAATCATGTATAAGCCCTTCTTTGGTGGTATATTGGGAATAAATGAGTTTCCAAAATTCTACCTGATCTCTTAATTCAGCTGGTTCAGGAAAATATTCTGCAAAAGTTATAGTAGGGAGAAGAAAAAATAAAAAAAATATTCGTTTCATATAGTCCCTTAATAGAAACAATGAAGATGGATCCCGTGGTCAAGCCACGGGATGACAAACGGGAAACACTCTTATTATTATACGTGAAAAAAAAGACAAATGAAAGGGTATTTTTTAGAAAGATTTCAGGGATGTACTTAAAGACCTAAATAGATCACTCTCTTCTCATACGCTTTTCTGCTTCTTCCATTTCAGTTTTGCATTCAATGCATTGAGTGGTAACAGGTCGAGCTTTCAGTCTCTCTTCAGAGATTTCTTCAGCACATATTTCGCATTGGCCAAATGTTCCTTTTTCAATTCTTTCTAAAGCTTCGCGTATTTTAATGATGAGTTTTCGTTCTCGATCTCGAATTCGTAACATAAAGTTACGATCAGATTCCAGAGATGCTACATCAGTGATATCCGGAACATTATCTTTGACGTCAGTCATCCCACTCAACGTATCTTTGGCTTCTACGAGGAGTTCTTTGAGTTTTACATTAAGAAGTTCTTGGAATTCCTTTAATTTTTTCTTTGTCATTATTATCACCAAATAAAATTTACGCCTTTTTATACGTGAATTGCTTAGATTAGTAAAGGCTTTTTTATACCTTTAAGTAAGCATTAGATTAATGGGAGAACATCTATACTCTCCCCTATACCAGAATGTGTGAATAGCTATACTTTCAGAAAGCTCTTCCCCATTTCCCAGATTGGGCCGGGGAATTTTTCGGACTCTTGTAATAGTGCATCAAGGGAATCTACAAAATAATCAATATCGCTTTTAGAAAGTACAAGCGGAGGGAGAACTTTAATAATATTTACTTTATGTCCCGAAACTTGTGTAAGAATTTTATATTTTCTCATAAGCGACATAGAAATAACCTGAGCAAAAAGTCCTTCATTAATTTTATTGATGAGATTCCAGCCCATTTTAAGCGTGAGTTTTTGAGGAGAACCAAATTCAATGCCAATCATGAGCCCTTTACCGCGAATCTCTTTCACAAATTCATATTTTTCTTTGAGCGTATTTAATTTTGTTGAGAAATATTCACCCATGTTGTGAGCTTTAGGAATCAATTCTTCTTTTCTCAATACTTCAAGCGTTGCGAGTCCACCAATGCAGGCAAAATTGTTTTGCCCAAATGTTGATGAGTGGACAACACATCGATCGAGGGATGAAAAAACTTTATCATAAATGCTTCGTCGGGTGAGAACTGCGCCGATGGGTACAAAACCACCGCTCAAAGCTTTTGAAACAAGAATCATATCGGGGGTAATTCCATAATGTTCAAAACAAAACATTTTGCCGCATCTACCAAATCCCGTTTGGATTTCATCAACAATAAAGAGCGTATCTGTTTTTTTACACAGCTCTTCAGCTTTTCTTAAAAATAGAGGATCAGGAATATAAACGCCTTTTCCCTGAATTGGTTCAAAAATAAAAGCGGCGAATTCTTTAGTAGACAGCTTTTCTTCTAATGTTTTTGTGTCATTTAAAAGAATCGATTCACATCCAGGAATAAGTGGATCAAAACCTAACCTGAATTCTTTATTTCCATTAATTGATAGTGATCCATTGGTAAGACCATGAAACGCATGATCTAAAAAGAGAAGCTTTTGTCTTCCCGTTGCTCCATGGGCAAATTTAATTGCGGTTTCAATACTTTCTGTCCCTGAATTGGTGAAATAGACAATATCAAGATCCTGCTTTGGTACAAGTTCAAGCAATTTTTTTGCTAAAATACCGCTGGCAAGTGGTGCCTCCATTTGCACCAGGCTTGCGGAATCTTGATCAATGTAATTTTTGAGCACCTCTTTTAAAAAAGGATGATTTCTCCCAATATTAAATACTCCATAACCTCCTAAAAAGTCCCAGTATTTATTGTTATCAGTATCATAGAGGTAGATTCCCTCTGCTTTATCATAACACTTATCGAATCCGATAATCTTGAGAACTTTGGCAAATTGAGGGTTAATATATTCATGCAAGGGATAATTGTTGTTCCTTTCTTCTGAAAGGATCCTGTTAAGAAAATCCATGTAATTATTTAACGTACTCCTCAATGTCTGGTCAAGCGTTTCCTTTTTACACAACTACCCTTACACCATCAGCGGCAAATTTAGATTGACTTTAGTATCATTTTTGATACTATATGATAAGCTGCAATGAACGAAAAACACTTTGAAAAACTATTGAATCTGACAATTACAAAGCAGGATTTGGAAAATTTATTAACTCGCTTAGGTTTCGAGAAAAAACAGGGCAAGGGTTCTCATGTAA
>JAHFAK010000049.1 GCA_023250585.1 Deltaproteobacteria bacterium | reverse complement strand
CCTTCAATCCAAGCAGCTTTTCCTCGTGAGTAAAAAAAATCATTGTTTTTGCGGGTAAAGTGTCCACCTTTAATAAGTATGTTTTTATATCCAATTTCTTGGGCAGCTTTTTGAAAATCAATTTCTTCATTAATAATAATTTTAGATAGCGCTTCTGCTTCAAGTTTATTAGGCGTAATCAGTGTTACGATAGAAGATAATTCATGAGCAATAGCATTAAATTCTTTCTCGCTCGTAAAATAATACCCCGTTGAAGATTGATAAACAGGATCAAAAATAATAGGGACATGCATCTCTTCAAACAAGGTTTTAATAATATGAGCGCTTTCTTTCTGAACCAAAAGGCCTATTTTAACCGCATGAATTGGATGAGCTTTAATTAAATGGCTGAGTTGTTCATGTAAAATCATAGAATCTATCGCATGCCCCGCAGTTACTTTATTTTTATTCTGTACCGTATTGGTAGCTATTGCAGCTAAAGGATTGCATCTCAAATTAAAAACCGTTTCTATGTCAACAATAACTCCTGCTTGGCCTGAAGGATCAAGCCCGGAAATCAGCAGAATATTCTTACGCTCATTGACTTTCATACAGGAATGATTAAGTAAATAAAAGTTATAAATCAAGACCGGACTTAGGTTGAAAGGAGTTTTATATGTTTTTTGACCCTATGTATTTTATGTTTGTTGGCCCAGCAATTCTCTTTACGATCTGGGCTCAGATAAAAGTAAAAGGCGCTTTTTCACATTATGAAAAAATTGGAGCAAGTACGCATCTCACCGGAAAAGATGTTGCGCTTAAAATACTCGAAGAATCAAATATTAGAGATGTAAAAGTTGAAGAAGTACAAGGATGGTTTAGCGATCATTATGATTCACAAGCAAAAGTTCTTCGTTTAAGCCCAAAAGTGTATCGAAATTCTTCTATTGCATCAGTTGGGGTGGCAGCTCATGAAGTTGGCCATGCAATTCAACATGCCGAAGGCTATGCTCCTCTTATGTTTCGACAAATTATAGCTCCAGCTGCGATGCTTGGATCAAACATGGCAATGATTTTGATTTTTCTTGGCGCTATGATAAGTGCTTTTGGATTAATCAAATTAGGAATAATTGGATTTGCTTTGGCAGTTATTTTTCAACTCATCACTGTTCCGGTTGAACTCGATGCTTCACGACGCGCAAAAAAGTTACTCGACACTCATGCAATTATTCCGCAAAAAGATTTACAAGGAGTCACGGTGGTGCTCAATGCCGCTGCCTATACCTATCTTGCTGCTGCACTTGCGGCAGTTATGCAACTTTTGTATTTTCTCTTCCGTTTTGGTTTCTTTGGTTCAAAGCGCAATTAATTTTTTTCTGTCAATCCAAAATAAATCTTGATACAATTTCTCTTCTTATGAAGAATTGTCTTTTTTGTAAAATTATTACTAAAGAAATTCCTGCCAAAGTTGCGTATGAAGAATCTGATATTCTTGCCTTTCATGATATTAACCCCAAAGCGCCGACACATATTTTAATTATTCCAAAAAAACATATCCCAACAATTAATGATGTTACCGAAGACGATAATCTAGTGCTTGGAAAAATTATTACTATCGCAAAAAATTTGGCAAAAGAATATAAACTTTCAGAAGATGGATATCGATTGATTTATAATTGTAATAGAAACGCTGGCCAAGAAGTGTATCATATTCATATGCACTTGTTGGGAGGACGGCATTTTAATTGGCCACCAGGATAGACTTATAATGAAAAAACTTCTTTTTCTTTTTTTAGTATCATCAACGATTGCGTTCGCGCATACCAATACGATAACGTTTTTCAAATCCAATTACGTTGCTCGCTCAATTAATCTCGAAAAAAATGTGCTGCGATTTGGTTTTGATTTTGATTTTAAAAATACTGATAAACTCTACAATACAAAAAAACAACTCGTGGTTTCATCATCTTCTTCTTCAGCTCAAGTAGTAGGATTACATTTTATTACTGAATATGGAGCCTCTGAAAATCTTTCATTTGGAATGGACTTTCCATTTTTATACCGCACGTTTGATACGGGCACGAGCTCTACTTCAGCCTATGGATTAGGGGATGTTCGAGCATTTTCATTTTTTCAAATTTTTGGACTCTCTGATCCATTACTGTCGACGGGAATTTTTTTAGCACTGAAATTTCCTTCTGGAAAAACTCAAAGTTTTGATGATTCAAATAATCCCGCAACTCCATTAGGAAATGGTTCAATCGAAATTGAGGCTGGTCCTTCTGTAAAATTGGAATTCGTGAAAAACCTTTTTGCTCTTGAACTAGGCGGAACTTATACGGTAAAGCGCGCTACAATTGCAGAATATACTTTTGTTACGGTTACCGATGCATCAGGAACTACACAGATTGGTAATAATCAGGTTAATTTTGGAGATTCGCTTAAAGCCTTTGCAGAGTTAGGAATGCAATGGGGAAGAAGTATCTATGTTGGAGTTGATAGTCAGATTATCTATAACTTAGCAACAAAAGTTGGAGGATCAACAATCACGTATGATTCATCAGATCCTTTTGCAAGATCAAGTACGGGATATATGCTTGAATTAGGACCTCTCGTCCGATTGCAATTAAGCAATGATATAGAATTCCATCTCGCAAATCGATTTCCGATTTATGGAAAAACATATCCTGTCGTAGATTTTGCGATCGCTAATAATTTTATTGGAAGTGTTAATTTAATAACAGGGTTGTCGTTCTATTTTTAAATTATGAAAAAAATCTTTTATGCCATATTTATTTTTGCTCTCTTTGTGTCACCACTTTCTTTTGCCGATACCCTTATCAACAAACAACTTGGTTACACCTGGTACACAATCGAAACTGAACACTTCTTTATTCATTTTAATCGCTCAACAGAATTTACGGCGCGAAAGATTGCAAAAATAGCTGATGACACCTATACCAAAGTAACGACAAGATACGATTATCCTTTAAACAGAAAAATTCATATTGTCATTTCAGATTCCCGAGATGGGTCAAATGGCTTTGCGCTTTATTCGTATGATCTCATTATGATCGAACCAACAAATTTATATACCAATACTTTTAATTTACGTGGTCGCAGTGATTGGATCAAAAACGTGTTAACTCATGAATTTGCTCATATCGTTGGTGGCAAAGCTGGAAGTATTTTTGGTGATCGCGTTGCGACCTTTGGTTTTTCACCATTTACGTTACAAGATCGAAACAGCTTGCCTTACCTCGACACAAAACTTCCGGATTACGAAATTTTTGGCATATTTCGCCTCGATGGCTGGACGACACCATATTGGTGGGTAGAAGGTATCGCTCAATACGATACCAGCGAATTCAAGAGAGACTCTTTCGATAGCCATCGAGAAATGTTTTTGCGCATGGCTTTTCTGGAAGATACCGTACTTGATCCCAATGAAATGGCGACTCCTCAAGCTCTCAAAAAATTCTATGGCGAGCTTGGATATTGTATGGGTTTTTCGTTAACAAAATTTATGGGTGAAAAATTTGGCACCGACATTCATGTCAAAATCGATAAACTAGTTGCCGAAAAAGCCTATAAACCAAACATGACTATGATTCCTTTTATCGAAGAAGCATCGGGTGAAAAATTTGAAGATACTTTTGATGAATGGAAAAATACGAATGAAGAAAAATATCTTGCCTTTGCTAATCAAATTTCAAAAGAGAGAAAAGAGGGGCAAGAAATAAAATTTGAAGAGAAAGAAAAAAAGTCTAAAGAAAAAGTTGGCGATGCGACATATGCCCTCGCTGACAACCAAACTGTTATCATTAAACGATTGTCAAAAGCCGAAAAAGCAGAAAAGCAAAACATACCCGACTATCGCATTTATCCAAAGATTTCTCCGGATGGCTTATGGCTCTCATATCTTGAATTTGATTATGGCGGAACGAAAAAACTCATTATTCGCAATTATAAAGAATTTCCTAAGGAAGATGGAACCTATTTTAAAGTCGAAGCAAGTTTAACAGGAGTAACTTCGTATGATTGGTCGCCAGATAGTTCTAAAATTGTTCTTTCAAAAGTAAAAAAGGGAACAAAAAAACATCTGCAAGGATTCTCGTATAATGATCTCGTTATAATTGATTTACACGAACTTATCGATCGTTTTAAAGAAGAAGTAAAAGCTCGAACGTATCGTGATTTTACATATGACATGAAACAAAAGAAAAAATTTTGGAAACATCTTTTTTATAAAGATGGAGAATTCACTTATGTGACAGAGCATCTACGAGCTGAAGAAGTCGCATGGTCACACGACGGCACAAAGATTGCTTTTATCCGTAATAATGATGGGAAAAAACATTTAGGAATACTGGATCTACGCAATAATAATTCAATTAAATATCTCATTGAGTATGATGATGATACACAAGTAAATGCGCCTTCGTGGAGTCCAGATGATACTCGTCTGGTATTTTCTCTCTTTAGAAAAGATAAACAAAATATTTGGACGATTGATGTGAAGGGCACAAATCTCATGCCGCTGACTTTTGATGATTACGAAAATCGTGACCCATATTGGGCGACAAAAGATACAATATTTTTTGTAACCGACCGCACCGGCATTTTTAATATTTACGAAATAAATCTGACATCTCGAAAAATTCAACAAGTAACGAATGTTCTCGGTGGGGCTTTTATGCCTTACTTTAATAGCTACGATGAAACAATTTTCTACTCATATTTCACAAGCTACGGATTTAAACTTTTTAAAATCGAAACAAAGGACTTCCTGAATAACAATATATACACAACGCCAGAACGAGAAGACCGAGGCACGACGAAGTCGAGGCGCGAGGCGTACGAAACAGTACGCCGCAGTGACGAGACAAGGAGTAACGAAGGTATGCGAAGTTATGACGTCGTGTATATCGATGAAAAAGGATTAAAAGCATATTTAAAAGAAGAACTTGAATATCCTGCCATTGAATACGAGCCATACAATGCAACGGATTTTCTTTCGATTCCAAAATGGAAAAACTTTATTCCATTACAACTTGTTCCTGAAATGATTATTTTTAATAGCCAAGTTGGTTTTGGGTTAACATTTACAATAGAAGATTATCTTTCTCGTCATTCGCTTCGTGCGCGATTTTTCTATGATGAAGACGAAAATTATCTTGCTGAATATACCAATAATATGTGGTACCCCGAATTTAATCTCTCGGCTGCACAAGCAATTAATAGAATTTATGTCAGCAACATTTATACGCAAGCATTTCTTGATCAATCAGGATTAACAACAAATCCAGATTATTATGCTGAATATAAACAGGATATTGTCAAAGCCGGTGCAACCATGCCATTGGGAGATCATTCTCTCTCGCTGGAATACAATTTCCGTGATTTAGCGCTGCATTCAGGAGTTGCTTTCTTGGGCGCAGATACCAATGGAGATGGAACGGGCGACATCAAAAGCTTTAAACTTCTGAGGAATAACAGCGCAAATTTTACGTTTCATTATAAAGATATTGATGATGAAAAAAGAAAAGATCACGACATTAGCCCTCGGGGACTCGAAATGAAATTTGATTATGTTTTTACGTACACCGATTTAAATAACGATATTCAAAGCATGGGTCTTTTGTGGGGAAAATTTGATCCCGCGGATCCGCGCACCGACTATTTCTTTCACACGGTGAGAGTTGATATTGATTATAAATATGCATTAAAAAATCATCAAGAACATACATTTGGATTTAGTTTTGACGGAAGTTTTATCGACAAAAATGTTGATCCTTCCGACGAACTCTATCTTGGCGGCAAATCAATATTTAAAACATTCAGAGATATTAATACCACGCTTTCATTCCCTGGTTACGATGGATACTCAATTATTGGAGAGACACGAGTATTAGGCGAGCTTAACTATAATTTTCCCCTTGCAACTGATTTAAAATATTCACATTCATTTTTTTATCTCGACGACATTTATGGAACAATCTTCGCCCATGCAGGAAATGCCTGGGATCATGGAGAATTTGATAATTCGGCTCAAACATTTGATGCATCTACTTCTCAACAGGTACGAGCAAAAGGCCCACTGCTTCTCTACGATGCGGGCTTCGAACTTCGAATGAAATCATTCATATTTCACTATACGCCCTGGTTTAGTTTCTTTACCGTTGCATATGGCTTCCAAAACCAAAAAAAATATGGTTTCAATGATGAATATCCAGTAAGAATTTATGCTGGCCTCGGAAGCGGGTTTTGATAAAGGATAATCATTGACATTGATACTGATTTACAAGATAATCGTTATATGAATCAACGATTATCAGAAATAAAAAGAATACTTAAAATAGAGCTTCCAGAAAATCCAATTAAAAAATCAGGTGCGGTTTTTCTCTGGGGGCCACGACAAACAGGAAAAACAACGCTTTTAGGGCAACAATTTCCCAATGCTCTTTCTTTTGATTTACTGGATTCTGATTTGGCAACTGATCTTACCCTGCGGCCGAAACTTTTGAGAGAGAAAATCCTTGCAAACGAAAGAAATAAAGTCATTGTCATTGATGAAATTCAAAAAGTTCCTGAGCTTTTAGATGAAGTCCATTGGCTTCTTGAAAATACGAATAAAAAAATAATCCTCTGCGGATCAAGTGCGCGAAAGTTAAAAAGACAGGCGCACAATTTATTGGGGGGCAGAGCAATTGAATATTTTTTATTTCCACTTGTTACCCATGAATTAAAAAATTTTGATTTAGATCGAGCTTTGTCTTGCGGGTGCTTGCCGATTCATTATTTGAGCAAAAATCCTAAAAAGCTCATGAAAGCGTATCTTAATAATTATATTAAAGAAGAAATTATTGATGAAGCATTAACGAGAAACATCCCATCCTTTGCCCGTTTTCTTGCGTCAGTAAGTTTTACTCATGGATCATTGATTAACTATGCTAACATTGCACGTGATGTTGGCGTTTCATCATCCACGATACGAAATTATTATCAAATCCTCATAGATACGCTGGTAGGCTATGAACTTGAGCCGTGGCGCAAAGCAAAAAACCGGCGCTTAATTGAAACAGCAAAGTTTTATATGTTCGATGTTGGAGTTGCACGCTATCTTATGCCTCCGGTACAAGAAACAATTCCAGGAACCGATAGCTACGGCAACATCTTTGAGCATTTTTTAATCAATGAAATCAAAGCATATCTTTCGTATAATGATAGCGACCTCCCTCTTGCCTTTTGGAGAACAAGCTCTGGTTTTGAAGTAGATCTTATTCTTGGCGATATGGATGTTGCACTTGAGTTCAAATCAACAAATTCGTTGAAAACAGATCATCTCAAAGGAATTACTGCATTACGTGATGAATATAACGTCAAACGATCTATTGTTGTCTCACGTGATGAGACTCATCGAAAAACCGAAGATGGAATTGAATGTATGCATTGGAAACGTTTTGTAACTCAATTATGGAATAACGAAATTTTGAAATCCTAAATCAATTCGTATCGTTTCAAACAAGCTCTGAGCTTTGATTTATTTTCTTTCATGTTTTCCAGACGTAACTCAATTTCTCTCTCATGTAAATTTTACATATTAAGAAACGCTTGTCTTAGACTATGACTCACTGTTATATCAATATAGAGAGTAACTATTTTATTTATTGACTTTTAGCACAATTATTGCATGTTAATCTAATATGGCTTCTTTGAAAATATAATTATTGAGTAATGGCAAGAGTGCGGTCCTATCTGATCGTATCATCTCGCATATCCAAGAAAGAGGATCTCAAGTATTTTCGAAAGATAGCAATGGATGTCTCAACATATCAAAAGCTACCAACGAAGAATTATCTTCAGAACTTTCACAGTTTGATACGATAGCAAAAGAATTAAAATTACCAACGAAGAATCATGCTGAAAATACAGGAACCTGGAATGCTCTCAATGAAAAAAGTAAGACATTGGTAGAAAAAATTACAACAGCTCAAAAATCATCTGCTCCTGATTCTGAAACCACGAAAAATAATCTCTGCGTCCTCATCAAACATATAGATAGTTTACAATTCAGCCATACATCTCAAGAATCCAAAAAAATTGTACTTGCATATCTAACAACAGTAGTGCCGCGAATCGTTGATTACGAAAATAACTTAATTCAGAAAAAAATCAACCTCGCAAACAAAACAAAAGAACAATACCAAGTATTAGCATTTTTCTTCATGGCTTCATTGATTATACATGTTGGTGCTAATGTTATACAACCTATGACTCTACCATTGATGATAATATCATGTTTAAGTTTTGGAAGTGTTCCTGCCTTTTTCGTGTACGACATCTTCTATAATGATAAACATGAAAAAATTGATGATATTCTTAAGTTAGAAATGTCAAAAAACGCAAAGAAAGAGCTGATAAAAACATTAGAGTAGTATAGCCAACGAAAACAGAATGCCCAATTTTGAAAATAAATGGACGTTGAATATACGAAAAGTATAAGCGAAGGGATATATATTACAAAAACAAATAATATGCTTGTCTATGATAGTATCATTTGATACTATCATAGTATGAAACCTCCATTTGATATAACTCCAAAAATGCTTACCTTATGCACTGAAATCAGTCTCAAAATTGGCAAGTGTGAAGGTTTAAATATTTCAGTTCCATCGCCTAAATTACGTCGTCAGAATCGTATTCGGTCTATTCAAGCAAGTCTTTCTATCGAGGGAAATACTCTTTCTGAATCTCAGGTAACAGATATTCTTGATAACAAGCGAGTTATTGGCCCTCAAAAAGATATTCTCGAAGTAAAAAACGCAATTGAGACTTACGCTAAAATTCAAGAATTTAAAAGCAATAAACTGACATCTCTTTTATCTGCTCATAAAATTTTGATGAACGGCCTTATTGATAACCCAGGGAAATTGCGCACTCAGAATATCGGAGTATATAAAATGGATAGAATTGTCCATATGGCTCCAAAATATACTCAAGTACCACAGCTCATAGAAAATCTTTATAATTGTATACAAAAAGAACACGAAATTCATACATTAATTCTCTCGTGTGTTTTTCATTATGAATTAGAATTCATTCATCCATTTTCCGATGGGAACGGAAGAATGGGGAGGTTATGGCAAACCAGAATATTAATGGATGTCCATCCACTTTTTGAATACATACCCATTGAATCACTTATTAAAAAAAAACAAAAAAAATATTATGATGCGCTTGAATCTTCAGACAAATCAGGAAAATCGACAATCTTCATAGAGTTCATGCTTGAATCAATTAACAACATTTTAGCTGAATTTATTGAAGAAGCAAAGCCTGAACCTCAAACTCCAGTAATACGTCTCAAAGAAGCACGCGATCACTTCAAAAACAATCGCTTTTTAAGAAAAGACTACATGAAACTTCACAAAACGCTCTCAACCGCAACCGCGAGCCGCGATCTTCGCTATGGAGTAGAAGAAAAGATGCTTAAGAAATCTGGAGATAAAGCAATGACGACGTATGTGTTTGTAAAATAACTATACACAACGACATAAATAATTGCGTATACACGACGCAAGAACGAGCAGACCAAGGCACGACGAAGTCAAGGAGCGAGGCGTACGAGCTTGTACGCCGCAGTGACGAGACAAGGAGTAACGAAGGTATGCGAAGTTATGGCGTCGTGTATAGTCCTTCTCCTTCGATTCTAAATCAATTCATACTTCTCTAAACAAGTTTTTAGCTTGGCTTTATTTTCTGGAGTCATTCGACAAAGAGGAAGTCGAAAATTTTCATTTTTGATGAGCCCCATCATGTGCAATGCTGTTTTAATAGGAATGGGATTTGTTTCAATAAAGTTAATTTTAAAGAGATCAAGAAATTTATAGTGGATTTCTTGTGCTGCTTGATATTTTTGATTCTCGAGACAATACACCAATGCTTTCATTTCTTGAGGAATTTGATTTCCCGCAACTGAAATGACGCCATCTCCGCCCAATGCCATAAGAGGTAAAGTAAGTTCATCATCGCCAGAAAGAAGCGAAAAATGCTTGGGAGCTTTTTTAATAATTTGTTGTGCTTGATCAATACTTCCTGTCGCTTCTTTGATTGCAATAATATTTTTATGTTTCGCAAGTTCGAGCACTACACTTGGTTTCATATTGCTCCCTGTTCGGCCAGGAATATTGTAGAGACAAATTGGAATTTTTGATGCATCGGCAATTTTGGTAAAATGCTCGATATAGCCCGCATCCATGGGTTTATTGTAATATGGTCCAACGACAAGTGCGAAGTCAGCACCTAAATCAGCCGCGAGCTTTGTTTCTTTAACTGATTTATCCGTTGAATTTGTCCCCGTGCCAACCATAACTTTTACACGTTTTTTTATATGAGCTACGGACTTTTCTACCAGCTCTTGAAATTCATGCTCAGTCAATGTTGGTTTTTCGCCCGTAGTTCCACCAATGAGAACTCCATCAATTTTACCTTCAATTTGTTTATCGAGAAGAGTATAAAAACTTTTGTAATCAATCGAAAGATCATCATTAAATGGTGTGACTATTGCGGTATATACTCCCTTAATTTTTTTTTGGCTCATTGTAACCCTCCAATTATTTTTTCAAATTCATCCCTAAAATGAAAAAAACCTTTTTTATCTTTAATAAACTTTGCAGCCAAAAGCGCTCCAGCCGCAAATCCATTTCTATTACGAGCTGTATGATTAATACGAATCGTATCAAAGCTGCTATCAAACCCTACTTCATGGACGCCCGGAATAGCTCCAGCTCGCGTTACTGCGACACTGAAGTCTTTCTCTTTTCTCTTATACTGTTTTGATATAATAGATATAAGTTCTTTTGCCGTTCCGCTTGGAGCATCTTTTTTATGTTTATGATGAGCTTCTATAATATATGGATCATATGCTGTGACCTGTGCGAATAGTTGACTTGTAGATTCAACTATTCGGTATAATAAATTTACTCCAACAGAAAAATTAGAAGCATAAATAAGTCCAAGATTCTGCTTATGCACTTCTTCCTTAATTTCAGGGAGATGCCGTTCCCATCCCGTAGTTCCAATAACCATATGTTTTTTATAGGAAAGAATCTTTTTTATATTATCGATACACGATTCAGGAGTTGTAAATTCAATACAGACATCCACATTTTTCATGCTTTCTTCCGTAATAGTTTTATACTGGCTACTTTTTGGATCAATAATTGAAATAACGTGTATTCCATCTGATTCGGCAAGGCTATGAATGGCTTTGCCCATTTTTCCATAACCTATTAATGCAATATTCATAGACATTTTTATATCTCATAAGATCTTTAATGGTAAAGAAAATTCTCTTATACTTTGGCTTGACAATGCGCAGAGAATGGTTATTTAGAAAACTGAAAGCTATTTTTAGGTGCTTAGAGAAGAATTTCTTATATTTCATTTAGTTACATAACTCAGGAGGTATCAGATGGGAAAAATTATAGGAATTGATTTAGGAACAACGAACTCAGTTGTGGCAATTATGGAAGGCGCAGAGCCTAAAGTTATTACCAACGAAGAAGGTTCGCGCACAACTCCAAGCGTTGTTGCATTTACCAAAGATGGAAATCGTCTTGTTGGTCAACTTGCACGACGTCAAGCCGTAACCAATCCAGAAAATACCGTATATTCTATAAAACGATTTATGGGTCGCCAACATAATGAAGTTAGCGAAGAAATGAAACTCGTTCCTTATAAAGTAATACGAGGGACAAATGGCGATGCAAAAGTAGATATAAAAGGCAAAGACTATTCTCCTCCTGAAATTTCCGCAATGATTCTTCAAAAATTAAAAAAAGCTGCGGAAGATTACTTAGGGCAACCAGTAACTGAAGCAGTTATCACCGTTCCTGCATATTTTAATGATAGCCAACGACAAGCAACAAAAGATGCCGGTAAAATAGCGGGTCTTGATGTAAAAAGAATTATCAATGAACCAACAGCCGCAGCTCTTGCCTATGGTCTCGATAAGAAAAAAGATGAATTAATTGCTGTTTATGATTTTGGAGGCGGCACGTTTGATATCTCTATTCTTGAAGTCGGCGATAACATTGTTGAAGTTAAATCAACAAATGGCGATACGCATCTCGGTGGAGATAACCTCGATCAACGAGTTATCGACTGGCTTATTACTGAATTCAAAAAGGATCAAGGCATCGATGTTTCTAAAGATAAAATGGTGCTTCAACGACTCAAAGAAGCTGCAGAAAAAGCAAAAATCGAATTATCAAGTACCACAGAAACAGAAATTAATTTACCATTTCTTACAGCCGATGCTTCAGGTCCAAAACACATGAATGTGAAACTTACACGCGCAAAGTTCGAACAAATGGTTGATGATCTCTTACAAAAATCAATTGGGCCTTGCAAACAAGCACTTGCTGATGCTGGTCTTAAAGCAAGTGAAATTCATGAAGTTGTCCTCGT
This sequence comes from Deltaproteobacteria bacterium, assembly GCA_023250585.1. Classification (GTDB taxonomy): domain Bacteria; phylum Bdellovibrionota_F; class JAHFAK01; order JAHFAK01; family JAHFAK01; genus JAHFAK01. Next base: position 3,018 of record JAHFAK010000049.1, on the reverse strand, counting down.
TGGAGGATCCACCCGAATTCCTAAAGTACAAGCGATTGTAAAAGAACTTTTCGGCAAAGAACCTCATAAAGGAGTAAATCCGGATGAAGTTGTAGCTTTGGGAGCCGCAGTTCAAGGTGGTGTACTTGCCGGCGATGTAAAAGATGTGTTGCTCCTCGATGTAACTCCACTTTCTTTAGGAATTGAAACGCTTGGCGGTGTTATGACAAAACTCATTGAACGCAATACCACAATTCCAACGAAAAAAAGCCAGGTCTTTTCCACAGCAGCAGATAGCCAAACCGCAGTAGATATCCATGTGCTTCAAGGAGAACGCGAAATGGCAAATGGGAATAGAACCCTGGGAAGATTTCAACTAACTGATATTCCTCCTGCTCCTCGAGGTATTCCACAAGTCGAAGTTACGTTTGATATTGATGCAAATGGTATTGTCAATGTAACTGCTCATGATAAAGCCACGAATAAAAAACAAAATATTACCATTACATCTTCATCGGGTCTCAATGAAGCAGAAATCAACAAAATGGTTGATGATGCAAAAGTTCATGCAGCCGAAGATAAGAAGAACAAAGAAGAAGCCGAGGTCCGAAACAATGCAGACCATCTTATTTTTACAACTGAAAAGACCTTGAAAGAACATGGAGATAAACTTGATGCAGCTGAAAAACAAAAAGTAGAAGACACAATTAAAAAGGCTCGCGAGGCTCACAGCAAAGGCAACATCGAGGAAATTAAAAAAGCAACCGAAGAGCTTACCCAAAGCTCACATAAGCTTGCTGAAATAATGTATAAACAAGCTCAGCAACAATCGAAAGATAACGGACAACAAGATACTCCTCAAGCTGAAGCTGGCGCGAAGAAGAAAGATGATAACGTAGTTGACGCTGATTTTGAAGAAGCAAATTAGAGATTATGACAAAAAGAGATTATTACGATATCCTTGGGATATCAAAGACAGCGTCAGATGCTGAAATAAAAAAAGCCTATCGTCAATTAGCTCTTCAATTTCATCCTGATCGAAATCCTGATGATAAGAGCGCAGAAGAATCATTTAAAGTAGCATCAGAAGCCTATGAAGTACTGCGAGATCCTAACAAACGTAAAGTATATGATACGTATGGACATGCTGGTTTAAATGGCGGGGGATTTCAGGGATTTTCAGATGTCAATGATATCTTCTCAAATTTTGGGGATATTTTCGAAGACTTTTTTGGATTAGGTTCACGCCGACGAGGAGAAAGATCGCGAAAAGGAAAAGATCTCGGATATCAGATGCACATAACTTTTGAAGAAGCCTGCTTTGGTGTTTCAAAAGAAATTGAAGTCGAGAAAAATGTTTTGTGTCCTGATTGTAATGGAAAACAAAGTGCAAAAGGATCTTCGCCTTCAACGTGCCCAAAATGCCATGGCCGTGGACAAGTAGGACATAGCCAAGGATTTTTTACCATTAGCACCACATGTGTTTACTGCGCCGGAGAAGGAAAAGTTATTACGGATCCTTGTAAAACCTGTCATGCTAAAGGCGTTATCAAAAAAACAAAAAAATTAAATATCACAATTCCTCCAGGAGTTGATACAGGAGCTCAGCTTCGTGTTTCCGGAGAAGGAGAACCAAGCCTTTCGAGTGGAGTTAATGGAGATCTCTATATTGAACTTCATCTCAAAAAACACACCTTATTTACTCGAGAAGAAGATAATGTTATTAGCCAAGTTACCATTAGTTTTCCTCAAGCCGCGCTTGGAAGTGAACTTGCAGTAGAAACGCTCTATGGGAAAGAAAAATTAAAAATAAAAAAAGGCACGCAAAGCGGAACCATTCTCAAATTACACTCAAAAGGTTTTCCAAGCTTACGGCACTATGGTAAAGGCGATCACCTCGTAGAAATTTTAGTAAAAACTCCAGAAAAGCTTTCCAAAGAAGAAGAGAAGCTTCTACAAAAACTCGCCGAGCTTTCCAGTGATACGCTATCGAAAAAAAGTCTCTTTGGATAATTTCACAAATCTTATATAATTAGAGACTAATAACTTCTAACTCAATTATTTTAGCAATAGAAAAAAAATAATGATCGGTAGTCAATAGAGGAACGTTATAATGAATTGAGAAAGAAGCAAGAAGAAGATCTGGCACGGATCCGACAAGTCCTTTTTTCAAAAGTTTCTTTTGATGAAGAATAACCTCATTCCATACATTGACATAATCAAAGAGATACGAAACTACATCAAATAAATCTTCAACTTTATTTTGAATTTTTGTATCTTTAATAAAGGGAATTATCTCTGCCTTAACAAGCCCGACCGTATAAAGTAATTTATTCTTAAGCATTTCTTCAAAATAGATTACTTCTTTTGTATTTTTGCCTTGAGAAAAATCAATCCATACACAGCTATCGGCAAGACATTTCATGCGTGTTTTCTTTCCCTTATTTTTTTTATATCAACCTCAATAGGTATTTTACCTTTTAATTCTAAAAGCTGTTGTATTCTTAAATCACGAATATATGCTTGTAACGATGACATGATAAGTGCTGTCTTACTCTTGATCTTTGAGAGTTTCATTGCCTCTTCTACCATATCATCCGGAATAATAACGGTTGTTCTCATATGAATAACTCCTACTAATTATATGTATCTAATATGTAAAAATAGCAATAATTATCATATTTGTCAACACAAGTAGAATCTCACCTTGCCGCAGTTTTAAAGAGGAAGTCTCAGATCGTCATCCCGCGGCTTGACCGCGGGATCCATCTTCATAGAGAAATTACTTAATCCCTCCCATTAACTGAGAAGGTATGAAAAAATCAAGAGAGTGCTCCATTTTCTGAGAAAGAGCGATAGGAAACTGAAATGTCCAAATCGACTGTCATTGCGAAAACCTGAAGGGTTTGAAGCAATCTTTTCTTACATATGCACGATTGCGGAGTTTATCCCGAACCTGCTTGAGATTGCTTCGTCGGACAAGAAAACGTGTCCTCCTCGCAATGACAGGTGAGGGACCACGTTCGAAATCTGATTCTT
>JAHFAK010000048.1 GCA_023250585.1 Deltaproteobacteria bacterium | reverse complement strand
GATCAATCATCGGGCGATGAAGGCCTCACGTTTGAAAACAATGGCCAACAATTCGGAGATTGCGAAGGATGTACCGGCTTTGTAATTCCTGATTTAAAAGCATTCGCTGATGGTATTTCAGGTGTTGCGTTAATTGATGAGACCGATACCAGCTCGAATTTCCTCTTGAAAAACAGCTCAGAAAAAACACAAGATGCGTCAGGTGTTTATGGAAAGATCCGCGGAAAAAGTGGACTTACGCGGCTCATTGAAGCTGCTTTTCAGCAGGTGGGAAATGTTAATGAAGATTTGGAAACAAACGGATCGGAAAATTTAGATGAAGATGTTCCCCCTGAAGTAGCTGCAGGAGTTGAAGAAGAAACTGCTAACAAAGAAAATCCCTGGGGAGAATTTCCAATTCCAAAAGTATCTATTGTTGCAGCTTCGTATAAATACGCTGGATCGGATGGAAAAGATAAGCAAGATATATGGCTTATCTTCGAACATCAATTTTTATTCCGAAGCCCAGAAGCGGAAACTGAAGCAAATCCTTGGGAAGAATCATCACGATCAACCTGCCAGATTTTCATGGTAACGGGAGATATTGAAGTTACCGCTGATGTAGCAAATAATCATGGTGCTCATTTAAAAGATATTACCTGTATGAATCCCGATCTTACCATAGACACATGGAACTCGCGTGATACAGCAGTTCAATTTGATAGCTCCAATAATGCCTATTTTAAAGCACGTTATGCAAATTCCAATGACGTTGCATTATTTAAATACGTTAAGGCTACCGGAGAAACTCAAGAGATTGTCAATCCAAAAACAAATGTTGATAATTGGGTCGTCTACAAGAACGGCGCAGTGTTTTTCAGATATTGGCAACAACAGGGAGGTTCTGGTATCCGGTTATTACGCTTAGTGAATGGTTCATATGAGGCAGAACAAGTTGCCAACGAAAATTGGGAATTCAATATTATCCAAGATAATCAAAACTCTGATCTAGCTATTTACCATGGAAGAAGTACTGTATCAGGAGAAAAAAACTGGCAGCAATGCTTCTATAGATTTGATCCAACAATTGATGATGATAAGAGTACGAGTGACCAAGACGAACGCGCAACTGAACTCGTTGACTGTAATACTGACTTCTGGAAGAAACTCGATGCTCTTACAAACAATGACTATAAAGGCAAAAACGCAATTTGTTCAGATGAAAGTTACTATCCAGGTAATCAGGTTTCAAAGTTGGTTCAAGGTTCAGAAGGTAATATTTATTTCGTTGGAGAAGTTAATCAGAAAAGCGCCGGTGTCATGAGCTGTCATGGACAGTTTACTGAAAATGATTCTAACAACCAACAAGGCTTCTGTTCCAACTATGCAATTGACGAAACAAAAACAAGCTGCGAAGCAAAGAAAGATTCGAGCGGCAATGCACTCGTATGGAAATCCGATAACTGGTTCAATGATGCTAATGGAACCATGTGTAATTTAACCGATTACCCTAACTCACAATACCGAGATCGTAATGTTGAAAACGCATCGTGTGATCTCTCACAAACATCGAGTCTCTATACCATGCTTGCAAAAATTGATTTAAGTAATGGCTCTCCCGGCACAGTAGTCCCACTTTCAGCATTAACTGAAGAAGCAATGAATGTTATTCCTATTGAAAAAGATGGAAAGGAAATGCTTCTTGGACTTACCTATAATACAGGAACCTATGCGCTCAATGAATATGACCCCGAGAAACTAACTTCTCGCATACTCTTAAAAGAGACGGACATCTACTTTATTCAATTCATTGAAGGAGAAGTATACATCGTTGGTCTCTATTTACCGACGAATAACTACTTTATGGGACACTTTGATCCTGATTCATCCGCAATTGATGATGAAGAAGGAATTCCGTTTGATAGCATTAGCAAAGAAACAATTTCGGGAAGTGTAGATGCTCTCTTCACTTTTGCGCATTAATAACGTGCCCAGAATAAGAGCGCTTAAAAAGTTGAGCGCTCTTATTTCTTTTTAATAATACTCAACCCGTCTCGAACCGTTAGCATAACCACATCAACACGGTTATCATTGCGTACTTTTTTATTTAAACCATCAATTGCTTTACTATCTTTATCTCGAGGATGAAGAACTTCTCCGCTCCAAAGAGTATTATCAATGGCAATAATTCCATTGGGCCGAATGAGGCGCATGCCTTCTTCGTAATAAGAAGGATAATTAACCTTATCAGCATCAATAAACATAAAATCAAATGCGTTTGATTCTAAGGCTTTCAATGTTTCCATTGCAGGAGCTAATTTAAGCGTAATCTTTTTGCCATGTGGACTACGTGCAAAATACCTCTGCGCACATTCAGCATGGAGAGAAGAAATCTCGCAGGTAATAAGCTGTCCATCATCGGGAAGAGCCTCAGCCATCATGAGCCCTGAAAAACCAGTAAATGTCCCAACCTCAAGAATATGCTTTGCATTGCTTGCGCGAATGAGTATCTGCAAAAGGCTGCCTTCAACAATCCCGGAAAGCATTTGAGGCAGAGGAATCCGTAAGTAGGTTTCCTTTTCAAGCTCTTGAAGAAGCGCTGACGTTGGATTGGTGTGCTCTTTAACGTAAGCTTCTATTTCCTGAGGTACGATATTCATATAAAATCCTTTGCTTTATGTTAGGAGGAGCAGCTACAATATTTCAAAAAAATCAGAAGATCAATTCAGCAGGAAAGGATTATATTATGTGGCCGAGAAAATATTCTCTTTTACTTTTATATGCGCTTTTAGTATGTAGCTGTTCTTTAAAAAAGAATGAGGAGCGTATGAAAAGAGAAGGATATAGTGTTATTAATCAAACAGATGTATTTGGAAGAAAAATTCGTAAATTCATTTTGCCCAATAGTTTAAAAGTCGTATTGATTGAAGAAAAAGATTCGCAATTTGCCGCAGGAGCATTGTCGTTTAATGTAGGAGCTAATCAGGATCCAGCGGAGAATCAAGGACTTGCACATTTTTTGGAGCACATGATTTTTATTAGTAGTAAAAATTATCCCGAGGTTGATAGTTTTCAAAAATTCGTCAAAGCGCAAGGAGGAATGACCAATGCATTTACTGCCGGCGATCGAACCGTCTTTTTCTATACAGTAAGTAATGAATCATGCCTTGAATCCATTAAACGATTTGGCGATTTATTTGCTAACCCATTAATCCAAGATCAATTCACTGAAAAAGAAGTCCAGGCAGTTAATTCAGAAAGTAAAAAAAACCTAGAAAACGATGCATGGAGAGAATGGAGACTTTTAGGTTTAGCTGCTCAAGAAAACCATCCCTGGAGACAGTACTCAACGGGCAATAGTGAAACACTCAAAAATGCAAATGCAAAGATTGTCACTGAATTTATGAAAACCTACTATTCAGCAGGAGGAGCAACGCTTGTGCTGCTTTCAAGCCAGCCGCTCGATACCATGGAAGAAAATCTCGCTACTGTTTTTGGAAGTCTTGAAAACAAACAAAAAACTCCTCCGGAGCTTCAGGCTCCTTTTACAGAAAATAAAAAACCTAACATGATAGAGATGGTTCCGGTAAAAGATCTTGAGGAAATGACTCTTTATTTTCAAACACCCGCACAAAAAAAACAGTATAAAGCAAAGATACCCCGGCTTGTGTCTTACTTTATTGGCGATGAAGGAGAAGGAAGCCTTTTTTCTTATTTACAAAAAGAGGGTTTAGTAACAAAACTCTTTGCTGGCCTTTCTGAAAATTACGAGACATTTTCCCTTTTTGAAATCCAATTACAATTAACCAAAAAAGGTTTGCAACAATATGAACGAGTAATTGAAGAAATATTTGCCTATATTCATGTGCTTCAAACACAAGGGATGCAGAAGTATCATTGGGAAGATCTTCAAAAACTCGCACGCATTGATTATGAAAATCAAGAAAAAGGTTCTCCCGTGAATGAAGTGTTAAGATATACCTCTGCAATCAAAGAATACCCTTTGGAATCGCTCGAAGAAGATAGTTTTCTTATTAAAGAATACAATCCAGAACTTTTTCAAAATTTTCTCAATACGCTTACGGTATCAAATCTGACCATTGTTTTTAAATCACGAAGTATTAAAGCAACTCAAACTGAACCAATTTACGGGACTCAATATGCTCTCACTACTCTCAAAGATTCTCTTGTAAAAAAAATTGCTGCGCAAAAACTTTCACAGCATTATAAACTTCCCCAAAAAAATAATTTTATTGCCGAAGCTTTTTCTTTAGTTGCTCATAAAGAAAAAGCAAAGCCTATTCGTATTATTGATAATGAATGGGGAAAAGCATGGTTACAAAATGATACTCTATTCAAAAAACCACGGGCATCTATTCTGTTGAATGTGTATATCGCTAAAGGTATTCAATCAGCTCGAGAATCAGTGCTATTAAATCTCTATATTCAAAGCCTTAATTATCTTTTGACAGAGTACCTTTACCCTATAGAAACTGCAGGAGTTTCAGTAGCGCTTGAACCATGCAGTTACGATCAATGTTTTTCTCTGAAACTTGATGGTTATAGTGATAAAATTCTCGATGTACTTGAAAGTATGGCATCGCGTCTTTCCATTAATCACCTTGAAAAAGATGCATTTACGCATATTTTCGAAGCGTATAGCAGGGAAAAAAGAAATGAAGTCTATAATGATGCTTATCGGCAAGTGCTGGGAATCCCGGAGCTTTTTTTTATTAAAAAGACTTATTCGTTTGATGAATTTCTAAAAGAATTAGAAACTGTTTCGTATGACGAATTGCTCAACTATAGTAAAGATCTGCTTTCACATATTCATATTAAAGCAACGTATTTTGGAAATCTTCATCAAGAAAAAATAGAAAAATCATTTAACGCATGTATCACAACACTGCAAAAGGACTATGCATCAAAGCCTCAGACCTCTGTATATCAAGCTGAATTTCTTAAATATCAAAAACAAAAAGCACCCTTTGTGTATAGTCTACCTCGCCCCGTAAACAACAGCGCAAATCTCAATGCATTTTATTATCCCGTTAAAGATGCTCAGACCCGTGCTGCTTTTCGCGTATTTTCAAGTTGGCTTGCTCCAGAGTTTTTTGCGGAATTAAGAACAAAAAAACAACTTGGGTATGTTGCTTCAGCTCAACTTAGATTACTGAACGATCAAATTCCTCTATTCTTTTTCCTTCTTCAATCCAGTGAGTACACGAGAAAAGAGCTCAACACTGAATCGTATCAATTTATCGAAAACATGCTCACCGAATTTAATAAACTCGATACGAAGCACATCGAAGAATTTAAAAAAGGTGTGATTGCCCAACTCCTTGAAGATCCAAAAACATTTGATGAAGCCAATAATCGTTTATGGTTATGTGCTTTTAAATTGCAGGAACAATTTAATTACCATATACAAGAAGCACATGAAGTACAAAATCTCACCAAAGAAAAAATCGTTGCCATTTTGGATACTGCATTCAAAAAAGATACTCAGGGCAGTTTATTTTCCTTCCAAATTCAAGGCACTTTTGACAAAACACAAACAATAGAAGGTTTTACTTCTATTTCTAAGATCTATGATTTTAAAACAACATACGGAAAAAACTTCGAATAAAAATAATTGATCCAAAATTTTATATTTTCATCTATAACACGCCGCAATCTATATAGTTGATTTTTTAAGAAAAATACCGTATAATAATAGATAGGGAGGAGTATGCGTAACATACTGAAATTACTATCTATTTGTTTTATTCTTTCCATGGCAAGCTTTGCTCAGGAAACTAATGAAACCAAAAAGGATACAGAAAAAACTTCTGAAAAAAAAGAAGTATCGGAAACTATTCCTTCTAAACAAGAGAATATAACCTCCGAAACAAAAGAAACTCCCGTATGTCCTGAACCTAAGCCCTTACCAATTTTTGATTATAGAAGCGTTGGCATTCAGGGACATGGCGGGTTCTTTCGAGTCGAATCCGCACAAATCCTCCCGCTTAATCCTCAAGGATTTTATGGATCATATAATGCAAAATTTATGAATCAAAAATCGCTTATCTCCGATGGGACTTCTTCTATGAGATTGGATCATATTTTCTCACTTACCTATGTACCGCTTATTTTTAGTGAATTTGCAGTAGCAACAAGCGCAACTTCGAATCTTGAAGATAACAACGCTGAACTTATTCAACAAATGGGAAATTTAACTTTGAGTAGCAAAACGGGATATTCATTTTTTAAAGCATTCTATTTTGCAACTACCGGAAAGCTTGAAATGAAAACACGCGTTGGGGACTTGAACATTCGAGATAGAATATTTAACTATACGGCAAAAGGAGAAATTACTTTTGATCTTATCCAAAGATTTAATAAACCATTTCGGTTCCATGGCAATATGGGCTTTCACTTTGATGGCACACCTGAAGATCTCACGGCACTTAATATGAATGAACTTTTTTATACGGATACACTTTTCTATGATCAACTACAATACGCGGGAGGCCTTGAATGGCTATTTAAAAATATGATTCTAGGATGTGAATATTCAGGAGAATATCCGCTCAATGCCGGATTCCCTTTTATTCATACCCCTCAACGAATTTCTGGAGGAATCAAAATTTTCCCCTATGATAATTCATCACTTGCGATAAATATTGGCGGAGAAATAGGAATTTTCAAAAGAAGAGACGTCCTCCCCGTTCCTGATATTACATTCTTGGCTGGTATGTCCTTTATTTTTTCTCCGTCCCGGACATTAACAAAAACGTTGATAGTCCATCACTATCCAGAGAAAAAAAGTTCTGCTACACTTCGAGGTGTCATTAAAGATAGATGGAATGATAAAGCCATCGAAGATTGCCTCATTGTAGTTAAAGGAGAAAGAAAGGGAGTGCTTTCAGAGAAAGATGGTCGTTTTATTCTTGATGACCTACCTTTTAAAAAAAGAACTATCGTTATTTCAAAACAAGGATATATTTCAAAAGAATTTGATATTTCTATTGATGAAGAAGAAAAAATTCTCAGCAAAGAATTTCTGCTCGAAAAACAACCTCCTCCAAAAATGCTTCCATCGTCCAAAGTAAAAGACACAAAAAAAGAACTCCTTCAAAAAGAGAAAAAAGCAGATGAGGTTTTAGAAGAAAAAAACGAGGAATCAAACACGGAAATTTCAATAGAACAAGAGGGCAATAAAATAATCACCTCTCAAAAAATTTATTTTGAAACAGGAAAAATGGATATTACAATTAATTCATTACAAGTACTTGATAAAATTGTTGAGTATCTTAAAAAGCATCAAGAAATGAAACTTATCCAAGTTGAAGGTTATGCTGATAATACGGGAAGCAAGGAACGCAATATTCTCGTATCAAATGAACGAGCAAAAAAAGTCAGAGAATATCTTATTGCTCAAGGAGTCGCCGCACAGAAACTTAGGTATAAAGGATATGGCTCAGAACAACCAATCGCCCTTAATGACACAGAAACCGATCGAATGAAAAATCGTCGTGTAGAACTAAGAATTATTAAAACACAAAAATAAAAAACGCAGCTATACTCAAACAAAGCTCTGGTAATGCTTCAGTTATTAGGGAGTAGGCATGTTGCAAAAAAGTATTCCTATCGAGCGCGCTTTCCTGTTCTTAATAATATTATGGAAGCGACGTCGATAGGAATACTTTTTTGCAACATGCCTACTCCCTAACTCACCCCATTAACTGAGCCATTACAAGCTCTGAGCCAAACGTCTTGACGGATCGGAGAGAAAATGTTTTTATGACGTATATGGCAGTTCCTATCTCACAAATGGCAAAAGTTGCCTCTTATATTATTACACAAAAAATTAAGCGAAATACTCGCTATCCTCTAGTTCTGATGTTAGAACCGCTCTTTCATTGTAATCTAGCTTGCGCGGGATGTGGAAAAATTCAATATCCAGCGCATATTTTGAAAAAACACCTTTCAACAGAGCAATGCATCAATGCAGTTGATGAATGTGGCGCTCCCATGGTTTCTATCCCAGGTGGCGAGCCGCTGCTACATCCAACGATTCATGAAATTGTCGAAGGAATTATTGCACGAAAAAAATATGTCTACCTCTGTACCAATGCAATTATTCTAAAGCGCAAAATTGATTTATTTAAACCATCTAAATATCTTACCTTCAGCATTCATATGGATGGATTAAAAGAAGAACATGATGAAGCCGTATGCCGGGATGGAGTCTATGAACAAGCAGTTGATGGTATTAAAGAAGCGCTCAAACGAGGCTTTCGTGTCACAACGAATTCAACCTTATTCTTGGGAGCACAACCAGACAGAGTACGAGAATTTTTTGATACAATGATGGATTTAGGAGTAGAAGGAATGATGCTTTCTCCTGGCTATTCATATGAAAAAGCTCCTGACCAATCACATTTTCTCAAACGACAAGAAACTCATAATCTTTTTAGACAAATTTTACAAAGCCCGAAAAGAAGATGGCGTTTTAATCAAAGCCCTTTATTTCTAGCATTTTTACAAGGAAAAAAACAGTATCAATGTACGCCGTGGGGAAATCCGACGTACAATATATTTGGCTGGCAAAAACCGTGCTATCTTTTACAAGACGGCTATGCAAAAACGTTTCAAGAACTTATTGAAACTACGGAATGGGATAATTATGGGACTGGCAAACATGAAAAATGCGCCAACTGTATGGTCCACTGTGGCTATGAGCCAAGTGCGGTAAATGACACCTTCAGTTCAATTCGAGGATTATTCGATACCGTACGTTTTATGTTAAAACCCGCATAATAAATAACATATGTTAGATAACAATTTTATTGATCAAGCATTTGATTACCGTGGAGACGTTACTATAGATCTTACCAATGGATTATCACTCACGGGATATATTTTTAATCGTGATCATACAAAAAAAACATTAGAAGTCTTTGCCTCAAATAATCCAACTCCTATGAGTATTTCTTATGATCATATTAAAGATATTCGTTTTACGGGAGTTGATACAGCCGCCGGCAAATCCTGGGAAGCATGGCAAACAAAAAAGGCACGAGATAAGACGACTTAAAGAACGTAATCCTGCTTCACTTCAATTTGGAAGAGTCCCTTCAATTGTCATCCTGGCCTTCGTCGGAATGATAACAACCTAGATTTTATTAAAAAAACTGAGCCACAATAAGCGCTGTAATCACATTGACAGTCTCCTCACAGCTTGATAGAAAAAGTCTATGGGACATGGGGCTTCACTATCATTAAACACAATCGATTTACCAAAAGAACAGGAAAAAACACTTGCACTGCCACGACGTCGTTATAGTATTCTAGCTCGGATATTATTTTTCTCCATGAACCTTTTTTATGGTAACAAGCGAAGTCTCCAGAAATTTAAAGTTCTCGAAGTAATTGCTCGCGTTCCATATCAGGCATGGGAACATGTCGCATATATTGCCATGACTCATACCTATCGAAAACGACATTTTGCCCGAAAAATTTTCGAATTTGTTACAGAATCCCGTCATCAGCAAGATAATGAGCAATGGCATTTGCTTATTCTTGAGGAAATGACCGTTGAAAAAGGGCTCAAAGAAAATCTTTTCCTGCATCGCATTTTACCTCAAATTATGGCTTTTGTATATTTTCATATCAGCTGGATACTTTACGTAATTAAGCCCTCATTAAGTTATGCGATGAATGCTGACTTTGAAGATCATGCGGAACATGAATATATGGAATATGTAAAAGAACATCCTGAGCTCGAAAACCAACCATTTGAAAGTGACTTTAAAAATGATTATAAAGATTTTGAAAATCTTGCAGATCTTTTTCGCCAAATTGCACTTGATGAACGCCTTCATAAAGAGGAAAGCATCCGACATATACAACAAGCACGATTTCAGTAATTTTGGCACCAAACTTGCTTCTCTTTTGTAATTATATGAAAAATCTTAAGCGTATAAAAACAGTCGGAATACTAATAATATCGTCAATGATTTTAAGTAGTTGTTGGCCATTCGCTGATTCTACTAGTACAAGTAATGAAGTGTCTTCAAATACTACGGATGATGATAATAATGCTACCAATGAAGATAGCAATGTTAATCCAGAAACCGTCAATGTGACAAGTTCAGATATTCAAAAAGGTTATTATGCTCCAATTTATGATACGACTGAAACACTTTCCATTCAATATGAAGCAGACTTAAGCGAATTTACTACCATTGTTATTGCCAATCAACATAAAGGAGCACGGATAGCTCGACTTGTTCCTGATTCAAGTGGAACGGTAACACTTGATAGCGGAGAAACAGTACAGCTCATTGATCTTTACAAAAAAGAATGTCCCTCAGAAATTCCTAATTGTGATGTTACTGATTCTGCTACTTTGGGAGTAGGCTCCACTGCTCTCATTAAATCATACGATGAACTTCTTCCCTCAATTAAAAATCAGGGCGAACGGGGCACCTGTGTTTCATTCGCATTAAACGCGGGGACAGAGATTCTCATTGAACGAAAAAAATCTTCTGCCAATTTATCGGAACAAGACACATACTATTGGGGAAAACGAGTAGAAAACAGTTGGGATAGTTCAGGTCTTTTTCCTGATGTCGTCATTAGTGAGTTTATCAGTCAAGCTGTTCCTTTTGTAGATGAAGATTCATGGCCGTATAATAGAGAAAATAAAGATTGCGCAGAATATAGCAAAGATCATCCCGGATTTTTCTGTTCAGAAACCGAAGCACAAGGAGGAGGAGACGATGGAAAAGTTGAAGACCCCCATGCTGATGCTTTTGAAGGACAGAAAATAATCACTTCACATGCTTTGTATGCTTCACTTGGAAGAATTAAACAAGCTCTCTATCGAGGATACCCAACGATACTTTCGATTAATGCAAATAGTGATTTTACTATTGCAACAAAAAAACAAGGAACTGTATCATGGGTATTTGAAGTAGCTAATTGCGAAGGAAGCCCTATTTGTGGCCATGCCATTCTTGCCGTTGGCTATGCAGATGATCCCAATGTTGAAGGCGGGGGTTATATCATTATTAAAAATTCCTGGGATTCAAGTTGGGGAAATGATGGCCTTGCATATCTCACCTATACATGGATTGAAAATAGTCTTCTTGATGCCAATGCACTTGTTGAAGTAGAATAATTCGTATGAACATAATACAAAAATTCAAACCTCTTCTCGTTATTTTAATTATTATATTTCCAGCAAGCGGATTCACCAAATCTAAAGATCTCAAAAAATATGCTTATTCATACTTAACCATTGATGGTGGATATACCCATGTAACAGGCAGTGATTGGAATACTGCCGGCAATAGCTATGCACTGAACTTAGGATTCGGCCATAAGTTCCAACGAAGTAGATTGCATTTTGGTCCAGAAATACATATTAATGTAAAACATTCTTCTCAAAACGAAAGCATTAATGCAGATGGAGAATCAATAATATCCGATAACTCTTTTCTTATTTTTGGAGTTGGCCCCGCTTTCAAATACATTTTTCAATATAAAACATTTCCCGTAATACCTTTTCTTGGATTCATGCCAGGAGTATACTTACGAAAAGGTGATATTGAGACAGAGAATGCAGCTGGATCCCAATTATCTAAGTCACACTATAGATATACCGATATTGGAACAAACGTTGAAGGAGGGATCGGTTATATACTAACCCCTTCAGTAATAATTCAAGCGGTACTGCATTATTCTATGATTATTGAACCTCGGGGAAAAAATATGATTACGTGGTATACGCCAGCACTTCGACTTTACTTTAGATTTTAATTCCAATTTTTCCTGGAAATTTTTCACACAAGATAGAAGCATTCTCGCTAAAACAAATAGAATGTGACCGTGTGGCTGATTGAATATCAATAAAAGCTTTTTGAATAGAAGGCTGTAATACGCGATCACATGTTATAGAAAGTTCGGTTATTTCTGTATTTAATGCCAGAGATTCAGTTGTTTTATATTTTCGTACTTGTTTAACTATATCTACAATAAATTCTCCCAGCTCTTCGGCATTTTTATTGGACCATTCTGGCTGCACTTTTGGCCATGATGAGACATGTATACTGTGGACCTTTTCATCTTTAGAAAATTGAAATACGTCAAATAATTCTTCCGTAATATAAGGCAAGAATGGCGCAAATAATTTTATAATATGAGTAAGAATAATTTTACATACGTACTTTCCCGCGTTGCTTGCAGGAATGCCATAGATTTCTGGCTTATAAAGGCGGGCTTTTACAATTTCTAAATAGCTATCGCAAAGATCGAGCCAAAAGAAACGATCAAGAGAATTACGCGCGCGAGCAAAATCATATTTTTTAAAACTCGTTGTAGCAGTTTCAATAACAGTTGAAAGCCGCGAAAGAATCCATTCATCCGAAGGTTGTAATGTCCTTGGCATTGATTCATTCACCTCAGCAATATGCTCTGAGATAAAACGCGATGCATTCCAAAGTTTCAAACAAAGCTTTCGTCCTTCTTTAACTTCTTCTTCGGTATAATTGAGATTAGCACCAAGATGTGCGCCCGCGGCCCAATAGCGCAGGGCATCCGCTCCGTATTTTTCAATAATCTCTTCCGGTGGAACAAAATTTCCTTTTGATTTGCTCATTTTTTTTCCATGAGCATCGAGGCCCCAACCGCTGATCATAACATCATTCCATGGCAATGAATTCGTATGTAAATGCGATTTTACAAGCGTATAAAACAGCCAGGTCCGAATTATCTCAAATGCCTGAACTCTCACCGTCATTGGATACATTTGCCTAATTCTTGTTTCCTTATCACCCCAATGGGAATTAATGAGAGGCGTAAGCGATGATGTCATCCATGTATCCATAACATCGCTTTCAGGCCGAAATTCTTTTGATCCACATTTTGAACATTCTTTTGTATGCGGACTATGGAGCGTTGGATCTACAGGAAGCTCAGAATCTGCGGGCAAAATAATCTCGTTACACGAATTACAATACCATACAGGAAAAGGAACTCCATAATAGCGTTGTCGTGATATACACCAATCCCATTTAAGATTTTGCACCCACTCTTCATACTGATGCTTCATATAGTCGGGATACCAATTGAGTTCTCGGCCACGAGCAAGTAATTCTTCTTTTAAATCAAGAATTTTAATAAACCATTGCGGAGTGCTTAAATATTCAACGACATTTTGGCATCGTTCATGAGTACCAACTTGGTGAGTTAAGGTTTTACTTTCAATGAGATAATTTTTTTCTTTGAGGAGCTCAATAATTTTTTTTCGTCCTTCTTCTATTTTTAATCCATGTAAAATCGGGGCATGTTCGGTAAAACGACCACCTTCATCAAGAATCATTCGAGTATCGAGCTTAAATTCCTTGAAACGGCGAACATCTTCTGTATCGCCCCATGTACATACCATCATGAGCCCTGTTCCATAATCCATAGCAACTTCACTATCAGCATATACTTTTACGGTGTGCTCCATAAGAGGGACCTGAACTTCTTTACCAATTAATGCTTTGTAGCGGTCATCATTTTCATTCACAAATAACCCTACACAGGCAGGAATTAATTCAGGCCTTGTTGTAGCAATTTTTAACTCATTCCCTTCCAGTGTTTTAAAAATAATTGTATGAAGTTCTGTTGATTTCTCTTCTGTCTCAATTTCAGCTTGCGCAATCGCAGTTCGACATTGCGGACACCAAATCATAGGCTCATCATGACGGCTAATTCGACCTTTTTTATAGAGGTCAATAAATGAACGTTGGCTCAAGCGCTGGCACCGAGGATCAATCGTTGAGTAGAGCAAATTCCAATCAACGGAAAGTCCTAAAGATTTCCAGAGTTTTTTATAGGTCTCGCCGCCTATCTTTGTTTCTTTTAAACACAACTCCACAAACTCATTGCGTTTTACTTTGCCTTTATTAATTTTGTATTTTTTTTCTACAAATCTCTCTGTGGGAAGCCCATTATCATCAAATCCCATGGGATAAAAAATGTTGTAGCCATTCATACGAAAGAATCTGATAACGAATTCCGCTTGTGAATAGCTCATTGCATGTCCGACATGAAGATGAGCAGACGAAACATACGGAGGTGGCGTGTCTATAGAAAAAATAGGCCGTTTACTTGTAGGGTCATAGGCATAAATATTTTTCGTTTCCCAAAATTTTTGCCATTTTTCTTCAATTTCTTTGGTCGTATAGCTTTTTGGAAATATCATGCGAAAAACATATTAGCGACTTCTCTGGGAAAATCAAACAAAGAATAACGTCTCCAGTTAAGAGCGGGAGTGAGCTATCTTCTTTTTGATTTTTTAGCGATCGCGCTTTCCTGTTCTTAAAATTATCATGGAAGCGACGTCGCTAAAAAATCAAAAAAGAAGATAGCTCACTCCCGCCGAACAACTAAAAACTATACACAGAGTTATCCACAGACTGTGCATAATCTTAATTTGATATAAACTCTTGATATTCTTCTTGGATTTCTTCAGAAGTTTTTTCGTAGTTATAGAGAGCAAAAGTGTCAATAATTCCATAGAAATCAATAGGATACTCGCTTTCGGCATATCCAATGACTAAATCTTGAGCAGAGTCTCCGAGTTTTAATTCGCGGTCAAACGTATATTGTTTAATAAGTATTCCATCATAATAAAACCGAATGTTTGCCCGTTTATCGTAATTTGCCACTGAAACCGTGACTAAATGAAATGTATCATCTCGAGTGATTTCATTCGTTACTAATTTTTCTTCGTCGCTTGGAAATTTTTTTTGATCAGAATCATAGAGATCGAGCTCTAGGGTAAATTTTGAAATTGAATCACCTGTTACTTTCGGATAACTCCATAATGAGATATTTCCTTTGGAAAAGAGCACTTGAGGAAGAATTGTGTTTCCTTCTTTCTCAAATTTTGATCCAAATTGTACATAAATGTGAGTCGTAAATTCGGTTACCGTAAGTTCTGGGTCATCGGATATGCTTACTGTTGTATATCCATAGGTATCATTGTAATCGAAACTCAGGCCCTTGTCTGCACACTTAGGTGCTCCAATGAAAATTTCATGTTCAAAATCCGTTTCATCTTTTCCCGTATAGCGACTCTTATCATCACCAATTTCTTTACATATGTTAATAAAATCAACATAGAGTTTTGCCCCAATGTATTTTGTTTCTCCGTACCCAATTTTTTTGGTAAGCGTTGAGCATTTTACGGTTTCATTATACCCAATTGAAATATCGATTTGAGCCTCGCCTACTTTCTCTGACGATTCACTCGCACTTGGCGCAGTCCATTCAAAAGAAAAACTATCGCCCGTTATTTCTCCTGATTCAACACTGAGCGTACCCTCATCATTATCGAGATTAAAATACAGCTTCTTATATTTTGTCGAAGTATTTTCTACATCAACGGTAAATGTTACTTTTTCTCCATAGGTTGGTTGCGTATTTGAAGGAGTTGCTTTGAGAATCGTAATGCCAGAACATTCAGAACTTGTACTCGTGACTTCATGAAGCAGAAGGGTAACCTTATTATCTTCCGTCGTAAGTTTAACTTCATCTTCGCCTTCAAATATCTTCTTCTGATCGCTATTAAAAATTTCTAC
>JAHFAK010000144.1 GCA_023250585.1 Deltaproteobacteria bacterium | reverse complement strand
TTCTATAATTATACTCTCTTGTACTGAAACTGCATTAGAATTCTTTATTAATAACAATAGCCATAGTAAGTTTAGTGGCACATTTTCTTCAGACAAGAGATCAATCTATGGTTATTGGGAAAATCAAAAAAATAAGGAGTAAAAAAATAAAGCAAGAAACCTATAGCATCGTGCAAGAATGCACAGATATTTATGAATTTTAAAGATCTTTCTGATGGAAGCACAAAAATATATATCAAAGTTCCAAAACGATTTAGAAATTTGTGGATTACTAAACTGTCAAATCTTCAAACCACCGATGAAGAAATAAGAGAGTATGAAGATGTTGATTAATAACAAACTGACAATCCTATTTCCTTATATTTTGGGAGTGCTTCTCCTGAGTTGTAAAGATTCTGATAATAATTTCTTCCAGAAGAATGCAGGAATAGATACTACACAAAAGACTCCTGAATCAAAACAAACAAAGGTCACTAAATGGAAGAAAGCATCAGAGGCTATGAATGTTCTTTTCATAGGTAATTGGTGCAGACCACAATTTAATAAAGAAAATCTTATAGGAAAAGAAGAAATCCCATCTAATTTTGTGAAAAAAGAAATGTGCAATGAAAGTGAAAAGACAGTATTGAAAATTAGATCTATTACAAAATGCGGAGATAATGTCTCTGTTTTATATCAAAAGGAGATGCTTCGTTGGTTCTAAATGCTCAATCAGAAGCTATTCAATTCTTTGCAGTGAGTGTTCCTAAGCCTCAAAAAAATTACTATGAACCATTTCTTGATATTGATAAAAAAATTAACTTTCTTGGGAAAATAGAACCTGAAAAAACAACCATTAATGGAGAATGGAGTAACAATGATAAGCAATAAAAGTATGATTAAGAACATTTATTTCATTCTACTCTTTTCTCCTTTAACGATGTTAAGCTGTAAAAATAATAATGCTACACAGCAGAACCCTAATAATACTAATTTTGCTAGTCTAGAGCCTTGATTATTATAAAAAACAAGATTAACCCAAATTTGACAATTTTCCTTAAATCAGGATATAAGTCGTTATATTAATTTAAATATGGGAGGTGCTATGCAAAGACTATTTACTTTATGTTCGTTCATCCTTATTTCTTTATTTCTTCTTTCTGCCGACAAATTTTCCTGCCAACCTAATGCTAAGCTGGATAACACTAGTGCCAATTCATACTTAGAGTATTTTCCTATCGATGGGAGTAATAACCTTATTCGTACCTATACTCCTGGATATCCAGAGGGAGTTAATGAATATATGATTACTACCGACACATACGTAAATAAATATATTAAGAATGCAAGTTTACCATTAGGTTATAATGATGTGTCACAGGGAAACCAAACAGGCATATATTTTGTCGTTAACAGAAACTATTTAAATACCCTTATTGATCAAGAAATCTATAAATACTATGATGAACCAGATAGAGACGAAGTAATTCATAATGCTCAAACAATACTCAATGCATGGATTGGTAATCCAGTAAAGCCTACGAACGCAGAAGTCTTTAATGAACCCGTATTTATTTATGCTGAAGATGCTGATTTTGGAACTGAGCCTCTCAATCATACCTATGAGTTTCCTCAAGTAATTACCAAAGCATTCTATGCCAAAAAAACAGATGTATATAATAATGGATCACGACTTATTATTGAAACTCTCAATTCATTAGACGTCTATGACTATGACAAGGTCATTGAACTTCAGGATAATGCAAAACCCATTACGTATATTAATCTCAAAAATACGGTAGATATTAAAAAGAATATACCTAATAAACTGCAGTAATCCTATTCCCAACAGCTGGGATCTGGTATTAATAATTCATTATTCAATCTATCGAGTATGTTATCTTTGTCTTTATCAAAAGGTAATGTAAACTCAGTAGACTCAAAGACATCTAAATTTGAATAAACAAAATCACTATAATAGGTAAGTTTACTCTTCATAAGATTTGTTACGAATTTATCACTTACGAGTCTATGCAGTTGTATATCTTCCTGACTATCATTACTATAAGCATTCACAATCTGGCCTAACATAATCTTGACATCTTCAAAGCGAGAGCCAACTTTTCCTCTCAATACAATAGC
Source organism: Deltaproteobacteria bacterium (assembly GCA_023250585.1). Classification (GTDB taxonomy): domain Bacteria; phylum Bdellovibrionota_F; class JAHFAK01; order JAHFAK01; family JAHFAK01; genus JAHFAK01. The sequence goes on along the minus strand of JAHFAK010000144.1, from coordinate 1,664 downwards.
AGCACCAAATATCCGAGCCTGTGGATTCTTAATCTCTAGAGGAAACGTACACGTGTAGGTTTTCGTATCTTGATTGATAAGCTTTGCTTTATGAAAGATCAGTGGATCTAAATCTCCTCCGCTATTCGTTTGTGTCGTTGCACAGACTGTCTCAAATTGATCAGTGAGCGTTGGAATACTCATACCATAGATATCAGGAACATCTGTGGTATTATAATACATAGCCCAATCATCATCTTGGGCACTCTTATCTTGTACCTTCCTCTTCATACATTGAAGCATTGATTGTAATGCTAAGACATAACTTACCTTCATCGTACTATTCGTAGACATTGTACTAAAGGTATAATTTACGATACTTTCATTCAATTCACTGAATGAGTATTTATTGGTAAATTCATCAGGATTTACTCCGACTATAAGATCATCTCGCGTGATTATATGATCATCAGTTCTCGTAATAATCTCTTGTATCTTTGCTTCTAAATCATCTCGGGTATGAATATCATTCGTAGCAATATCAGTACGCGTGATGATGTCATCGAAAATGTGGACATCCATAACATACTGCTGATCAAGAATACTTCCGGAGATAAGCGATAGTGAAAGATTCTTATTCATTTGTCCTACATATTCATATGCATCTCCATCTTTGATATACATTCTAAAGCATACTGAATCTGTCCCCTCACATTTATAGTCTATATAAAGTTTGGTCGTTGTTGATTCAGCTGCTGGAGAATCTTTCGTTGATCCACAGTTTGGATTACTATCATATGGACAGAGATCTGATTCGTTTATCTTACCATCTCCATCAATATCATCATCACAAGAATCTCCAATGCCATCTTTGTCTAAGTCTTCTTGCTTTTCATTGGCTATAGATGAACAGTTATCATGATCATTATCTATACCGTCATCGTCTTTGTCATTCGGATCACAGCCATCTTGAGAATCATAGGGACATGCATCATCAGTATCCGCTATTCCATCATTGTCATCATCGGTATCTGTTGCATCTCCTACTCCATCGTTATCTGAATCTGTTTGATCACTATTGACCACCGTTGGTGCGTTGTCTTCACTATCAGCTACTCCATCATGATCAGTATCAGACGTTGGGTTTTCATAGATAACCTGGTTTGCGTGTTCTGACTCCTCTGATGGATTCTCTATAATTTTATTCTCCACTGATCCATCTTCATCTCCTCCTCCACACCATGGTATCCCTAAGGAGAAAAAAAGAAAGATTCCCGCTAACACAATTAATAAAATTGAAGTCCAATAATATGGACATGAGGTTTTCTTATGCCCATTTAACTTTATGTTCATATTGTCTCCATTGTTCGATTAAAAACCTTTTCATATTTTCTAGTATATCATAAATGGATTTATTTATCCACATTAATTTTATGCAATACGAAATTAATTGATAATTATTTGATATTATTGTTTATTTTTAATACACAACGAGAAGCAAGGGGTAAACGCAATCCTACTTCTGCCCCAACTGATACCTTTTGACCGCTTTATTGTGTTCTTCGAGGGTTTCAGAAAAGTAGTGAGTTCCATCTCCTTTTGCAACAAAGTAAAGATATTTCGTGCGCGGTGGATAAAGGGCTGCCTGAATTGATTCCACACCGGGATTAGCAATAGGACCAATA
>JAHFAK010000143.1:3122-3810 GCA_023250585.1 Deltaproteobacteria bacterium | reverse complement strand
AGATGCTCAGCAGGTGTAACGTAGCAAATGAAATCAGCTCCGTAAGCGCTTGAAAGAGAGGCACCGATGGCCGCAACAATGTGGTCATATCCTGGTGCTATATCTGTAACAAGCGGACCAAGCATATAGAAAGGCTTGTCACCGCTCAAACGCTTCATGAGTATTACGTTTGTTTCTATTTCATCAAGAGGAATGTGACCCGGCCCCTCGACAATGGTCTGGATGCCTGCTTCATGCGCCTGGTCTGATAGTTCGGAGTTCATAATAAGTTCCTGGATCTGCGCCCGGTCAGTGGAATCATGAATCGCCCCGGCGCGCATGCCGTTTCCCATGCTGAGTGTGACCTCATGTTCTTTCATGATCTCAAGAAGATAATCGAATTCACTGTATAGAGGGTTCTCTTTCTCATTATGAAGCATCCATGCAGTCATGAAAGCCCCACCGCGTGAACAAAGACCTCCGAAGCGCCCCTGTTTTTTCAGCCTCTCCACTGTAAAAAGGTTAATTCCCGTATGGATCGCCATGAAATTCGTGCCAAGCTTTGCCTGCTCGGCAGTGACCTTAAAGAGATCGTCTTCCTTCATATCAACGACAGAACCGTATTTGCGTATTGCTTCGATAAATGCCTGGTACAAAGGGACACTTCCTACTGACAGGGTTGTAGAATCAATGACCTTTTTCCTGATCT
>JAHFAK010000143.1:0-3112 GCA_023250585.1 Deltaproteobacteria bacterium | reverse complement strand
CTGTTGAAAGCTCCATCAGGGTATCGGCGCCTGTTGCTTCTGCAACCCTGGCTTTCTCGATTTCCATATCTATGTCAACGATATCTGATGAAGTCCCTATAGATGCGTTAACTTTTGTACGAAGTCCTTTTCCAATGCCGCACGGCTTTGTATCGCGATATGGGCTGACCGGGATCACTATACGCCCGCTTTCTATCCCGCGCCGTACAAATTCAGGTTCAACGCCTTCGGCGTGCGCTACTTTTTTCATCTCTTGCGTAATGTTGCCATTTCTTGCTTGGGTTATAAGACTCATAAAAATTACCGGCTTTCGAAATGTGGCGCTTATACTTAAATATGTTCAATCATAACAATACCTTCGCCATCCAAGTATAAAAAATAATCCTTTTTTTAATTTAATTTAAAATATCGAATAAATTTTTCTAATTCAATCTCTTTTAGTTTGATCATTCCTATTTGTATTCAAGTGAATTTATATAAAAATATAGTTACTTTGAGCGCTCAACTTTCTAAAATATGACGACATATAATAAACTACATATAGTAGAACAACCATATAGAATACACTATGCGTCAAACAGAACTTACCATAAAAAATGCTGAAATTACAAAAGATAGTCTGAGAAATAACCTTACCATGTATCCGAATGCCAGAATTGGATTCAGGATAGCAATACTCCAGGAAGTAATCAATAAAGAAGAAATAAAAACAATAAGCGATAGACACAACTTCAGTAGAAGCCAAATTTATAAGTTAGTAGAACGTGTAAATAAGTATGGGTTGGAAGGTTTATTGGATGATCCGCATACAGGGAGAAAACAACGGATCACTATTGAACAAAAAGAAGAGTTGCGCTTAGTTTTCTCACAAAAGCCTATAAAAAAAGGATATGCTCAGGCTGAATGGGATGGACCATTGTTAGTGAAATACATGAAAGATGTTTTGAATCTTGAATATTCTATTCGTCAGACTCAAAGATTAATGAAATCACTTGGGTATAATGTAATATAATTTTTGTCAAAAGACTCAATAATGTCATTTATTCGGTGTACTAAATGTTTGATATTCTATTAATGATGCAATGTTTGAATACTTGTATGGATTCAACATCTTTGAAACGATTGAAAATTATCGTGCCTGCATTATTGGCTATTCCAGGTCGTGTGACAATGCTTTCCATTTCCAGATGGACGGGAGAAGGTGGAAGCTATCGAAGTGTTCAGCGATTTTTCAATACAACCATAGATTGGAAAAATGCTCAGTGGAGTCTTATTCGTCAATATTTTAAGAATAGTATTGATTTTTTTATCTTAGTAGGAGATGAAACAATTGTGACAAAATCCGGAAAAAAAACATTTGGTCTCGATCGTTTCTTTTCATCCCTATTTGGAAAACCGGTTCCTGGAATATCAATTTTTGCCTTTTCTCTTGTTAGTACGAAATTGCGAATCTCATTTCCGTTAATTACACAACAGATGATTCGTCCAAAGGAAGAAACTAATCCAGAAAAAACAACAAAAAAAAACTAAGTCAAGAAAAAAATAACAAAGGATTAGTGAAAAAAAGAAAGAGTGGGAGACCGAAAGGAAGTACAAACAAAGTCAAGGAGAACGTTGAATTATCTCCCTATCTTAAATTCATCCAGAATCTTTTATTGGAAGTGATGCTGCTTATTGGAAAAAACATTCACGTCAAATATGGGGTTTTGGATGGTGCTTTTGGCCATAATGATGCATTGCAAATGGTTAAATTCGGTGGATTGCATCTGATTTCCAAATTGAAAAAGAACTCAAATCTATATTTTCTTTACGAAGGTGAATACAGTGGAAAAGGAGCACCAAAAAAATATGGGACTAAAATAAACTATAAATATATTCCCACTAAGTTCTTAAAAAAAAGTACTTGCAAAAATTCGATTAAGACTGACATTTATCAAATGGCAATGCTTCATAAATTATTCTCTCAACAGTTAAATATTGTGATTGTAGTTAAAGAGAATCTCAAAACCAGAGCCAGGGATTTTGTTATTTTATTCAGCAGTGATCTTGATTTAGACTATAAGAAGCTGATTGACTATTACAAGCTACGTTTTCAGATTGAGTTCAATTTCCGAGATGCAAAACAATACTGGGGATTGGAGGATTTCATGAACATCAAGGAAACACCAGTAAGCAACGCAGTTAACCTTGCTTTTTTTATGGTAAATGTTTCTCATATTTTAATCAACAATATTCGTCCACAGAATACGGAATTTAGTGTTCAAGATTTAAAAGCACATTTTAGAGGTAGTAAATATGTCGATGAAGTATTAAAATTACTTCCAGAAAAACTGGATCCAATTTTAATTCAGCAAATATTTAAAGAAATGACGATAATAGGTGGAATTAATACAGATTAATGGCGAAGGTATTGTATCATAACTGTTGTTTATTACATTTTTAATTAATACATCTAATACTGACCAATTGATTTCCCTCCAGTTTTTTATTTCAAACAATTCGATGCATGTTTTTGGAATAATGTTTATTTCTTTAGGAATAAGTTCGACCTCCATAGCATCCTGCAAATCACGTCCAAGATATGCAATGGTGTCAGCAATTCTTACTACACAACCTTCAATCGTGGCAGGGAAAGGATCTTTTTTTTCTTTTCCTTTTATGGCCTCTTTTTTTGATTGAAAGGACTCCCAACTTATAGTTCCAGTAGGTATGAGATTCTTATTATGTGATTCACCATTATGGCAAAGGATTCCGTCTAACACTTGAAGAGTAAGATCACAATTTTCAATAACATCTAGAAATTGAATACTTTGAACATTGTGCTGAAATTTTCCAATTCCATTCTTCTCACATAATTCGCTTAGTATTTTTTCCCCAAAATGCCCATATGGAACATGCCCTATATCATGGCCTAAAGAAATGGCTTCTAATAGATCTTCATTCAGTCTAAGAGCTCTTCCGATCGTTCTTGAAATCTTGGATACAAGTTGCACATGAAGCACGCGATGTGTAATATGATCATTATCGACCAGAAAAAAAACTTGTGTTTTGTCTATATATCGTGAATATGCTCTTGAATGGATTATTCTGTCTGCATCTCTAAAAAATGGTG
>JAHFAK010000047.1 GCA_023250585.1 Deltaproteobacteria bacterium | reverse complement strand
TATTGGATGCGCGAGACAAATTCTCTTTGAAGGAATTGACATAGCTTTTACGCATACCTATGAGTGCTTCGTTTTGTGTATCTTGAAAAGTTCTTTTTAATGATTCGAGCTCACTATCTAAGATAGAAGACGATCCTTCAAAAGAGCTTTTGAAGGAGTTTGTATTTTGTCGAACTTTTAGTATTGTTTCATCGGTGTGTTGAAAATTTGAAGTTATTTGTTGTCCAGATAGAGATACGTTATTAAAAACATTGAGTCGACTACTTTCATTTTTTAATGTTCCTTTATTTTCTTGTATGTGCTCCTGACTTATTTGTTTTGCTTTAACGATATTCTCATTTTTTGCTTCAATAGTTTTAATTTCTGCTATATAGGTTGCTTCTTGTTCTTGGTTGCGTTTTCCCGATGATTTTCCTTGAGGTTCTTTCGATGATTGAGATCCTTCTTCACGTGAATCATCATCTTTAAAAGTATCATCATCATGAGACAATGATGTTTTTTTATCACTATTATTTTTCGGTGAGCTGCCCTTTACTTGCCCAGGCTCGTTATTAGTTGTTTCAGGAACATCTTCTCCTCCGCAATCACAAATTTTGTAATCACCCACGCTACATACATGAACTCCTGAACAAAGATCAGGAAAACGATCAGAAACACGGTCAAAAAGAAAATCATTGCTAAAAGTAGGTTGAGATTGAACCATAATGAGTGCTACTGCAATTAATCTTTCTAATACTTTTATCTTATTAATTGGCTTTTTCATATAAATTGATATAATCTTGTTCAGCATAATCGAGTAAGCTATATATATGGGCTTCTTTCATGTACGAAGCGTTTCCTTGAAGTGCGGTATCTATCTCTTTTTTCATTCTTTGGACTGACTTATGATTCTCTCCATATTTTGTTTTGACATATTCATATTCTTTCTTGAGACGCTCGAATCGTTGAGGTAACCAATCTTTTCTTGGAATGGCTCCTATTTCCTGTCTCTTGTCTTCAAATGATTTTTCAAAATCCTTATCAATTGCATCAAGAGCTGAAAGAACTGATTGGGAAATAAGATAAGGTACTACAATTTTTCGTAATGTTTCTTTAAGAAGTTTTACTTTACGTAATTCACGTTCAGCACGATAAAAATTCTTTCGGCGTATGAAATCAAAAATATCCATAAAAGCATTCATATAAATATCCCAGATGAGTTTGATCATGTCGTTTACTTTGAGCATATTCTCAAATTCAAGAACTACATTTGCATTCTTCTGAGCGATGGATTGTATCCAAAATGTGAACATCTTCTCCCGCGCAGTTTGTATTGTTTCTTCTAAGTCTTTACATTTTTTAGATTGCTCTAAGACGAAGTCTTTATGTATTTTTACATAGTCAGTGAATTTCCCAATAACACCTCGAACAGAAGGCATATGTTTATCGATCAATTGTTGCTCTTTTATATATTTCCCATGGATATCTTGTAATCGACTCAAGCGTGGGAGGGTATTAACCGTAATGCTTCGCACTGAATAACAACTTAATTCAAGAGTATTGAGCTTTTGAACTGCTTCGATATAAAAATTTGATATTCTATCAGGAGACATAGTGTTTATCTCTCCAATATCTGGAATTTTATCCAAAGTTCCTAGCGATTTTTCAATCTCTTTAATATCTTCATCTACCAATTCTTTAATTCTTATTGCTGCATCAATATACGGGACAAAATATGAAAGTACGTACCGCTGCTCTGTTTCCTCTTCACGCACTGATTCATATTCTGATTGGGCTTGAGAGAGTCGTTTCTTTTTTTCGCTTAAGGCTTTTTCTTGCTCTTTGGTATAAGAAGCTGCAAAAAGACTCGTGCCTACTACATAATTAATTATGAATAGTAATAGGTAGATTTTATTAATCTTCATACTTAATCGAGATGTTTTGTTTTTCCAACAGATTCAATGTATTTAAAAAAATAACTTTGATAAACAATTACAAGCTCAGGATCTAACCCTTTTAGTTTAAAGTAATTAGTCATCTTGGCTTGTTGTGCTTCAGCATTGTCGTTTACATTTTCGAATAATACCCCAGCGGGGAGAACGTAGATTTTTGGGATATTCATGTGTGCAAGTGTTTTAATGGCAGTGAAATATTTACGAGCAGTCAGGGTTAGCTGCTTATCTTTTAAAATAGTGGTAATATCTTTTGATGCTATTTCATCGGGCGTAAGATTAAGTGTTTGTAATTGTTTTTTCACTCCATTCATAGTTTCTTCATACATAGCTTTTGTGTGAGAGAATTTTATTATCTCTTTAGAGGTGTCAAAAAAAGTGAGAGCATTATATATTTTATAGAGGTCTTTTGAGAGAATGATCCCTTTATCTGTTTTTTCTGCTAACCTCGCCTCTATCTGAGTCTTTAATTGAGAGATATCATTCTTTGTTTGAAGAAGATTTGATTCTATTTCAGCCATGTTTTCCTTGAGTTTGGAAATATTAATTGAACTGTTTTTAGACGAAATCAGTATTTTTTCTAATAATTGAACCCATGGAGAGAAAATTGATGAGAACTGGCTATTTAGATTAATTTCTTCTTTCATTCGAGTAATGACAGCCTCAATCTTTTCTCTTTCTAATGTATAATTTGTTTGGCTACTATATTTTGCTAGATCAGAAAATAATTCTTCAATCTCTTTTATATTTTCTACAGCAATCACATCGAGAAAAATATCTTCATAAAGTCCTCGCGCATAAGGAACTACTTCTCGATAAAAACGATCTACTAATGGGCCATCAGATATATACAGTCGTATAGCATAAAGTACGCTACCTGAATTAATAGATATCCATGGATAGAATTCGCGTTTCTTTGGTTTTATGGTTATTGAAAAGTTTTCAATATGAGGAGGAAGCGTAATTGTTCGTTTATAAACTTTTGCTCCATTGTCCTCAATAGTCTCAATCTCTGATGGAAAAGAAGTATTACCTCCAACTTCAATATCATAGTAGTCAGTCAAATTATACATCGTATAGAAAAGGACTAACTTTGAACCTTCAAATAATAATGGATCAATCAATGTAATATCATGGTTAGTCGATCGTAAATTACCTGGCTTTAACCGAATTAAATTAGCATCAATATTTAAGTCTAATAACTTTTCTTGCCCACTAAAAACTTCTATCACCTTTACTTCGCTGAGAACTGAAGAAGAAAAAGAAAAAAGAAATATAGTCAAAAGTAAAAACGTAGTTTTTTTCATTATTTTTTCTCCGTTTTACATACAGTACATTCAGAAAAATATATCCCGATCAGTTCGTTAAAAAAGGTGATAAGATCTTCTCCCTTCGTTGAATCAACATGCCACCCAGCGCTACCATCTGCATGGAGGTTGATCGTAATTGTGTAAACCGAATTTCTTTCCTCTACACACTGAGCAGATTCTTTTCCTTTATCTTTGATTCGAATGCAGAATTGCAGTTGAAAAGTGAGAACCCATTTACAGCCTTGATCGTAAGTCTTTACTCCTAAGTACGATAAACTATCAAACCGAGGGGTTTCTGATGACCGATTAAAAGTATCAATTGCTGCTTTTTGTATTCTATTACAGGATTCATTAATATCTTCGCTGGATATCTCCATCCCATAATTACATTCCTGAGCATACACCTCTGAGAGCAATGCACCAATAACAATAAAAAAAACTAAAAATGTAAAATTATATTTTTTCATATTTCTTCCATAAGAAAAAGTTATGAAACTGTTCTTTCGTACTAACCTCTTTTACTGTTGGATATTGCAATTAATATGCCAAAAATTTTAGGAACAATTTTCTGTTGTTAACCATTTGATATACTAGAGGAATCTTAGGGAACACGTCAGAAATAGCTTTTTTTATATTTTTTGAAAGCTGTAAAGAAAAGTAACAAAATGTATTAAAAACATTACAAAATAAAGCGTTTGGTCATTACTGTTTTTTTACAAGAATTTTTCTCTTTCGTTCTTCCCGTAAATAATCGATGGAATAATTTCGAGTAGCCTATGTACAATTCGACTATTTTATAATAAAAACAATATATCACAGATTTATTATTATGGAGCCCCACGGCTAAAGCCGTGGTACCATTTATTACCCTCCTTCGCCAAGGCTACGGAGGGTATCCGCCTGCAAGTCCTGAGGCGATATCCGCCCGAAGCTCCCGCTCATTCACCCACGGTATATGTCGTGGTACTCTGCGAAGGCGGATAGAGAATACAACAGCAAATAGACACTACCGACTTAAGTGCTTTTTAAAAACCCCAAACCTAAATTTCCGTCAAGAAAAATAGTAGTATAAAAATTTTCTTGCCAAATGATGACAGAATGGCTATGAGATCTATCATCTGGGGATACAGGAGGAATAAGGTTATGGAGGGAGAACGATTATCTCTTCTTATTGTTGACGATGATGTTTCCTTAAATACTGTGTATGCTCGCTACCTATCGCAGGATTTTTTCGTAGATCAAGCCTATACAACTATCGAAGCGCAAAAATATATTACCGAAAAAGACTATCATATTATCCTCCTCGATATAGGATTAGGGAAAGATACGAATGCAGGCTTTGAACTGCTCTCCCGCATCAGGCATGCTCAGTCCCACGCTCATGTAGTTATGCTCAGTGGCCGTGATGATGCTGAAACCATTCAGCATGCACTCTCACGAGGCGCTGTTGATTTTGTATCAAAGGCTCATCCAGATCAGGATATTATTCAACGAATTAAAATCATTGCCGAACATAGTACTTCAGAGAAAGAAAGCTCGGGAGATCGAGTCTCTATTCTTGGAAATTCATTTATTACTGAAGATCCTCGATTACTGACTATTTTAGGCAACCTATATTATCTGAGAGACAATACACATATTACTATTCTTATCGAAGGAGAAAGCGGTGTAGGAAAAGAATTAATTGCCCGCTACATTCATGACCTTGGAAATCCACATCGGCCATTTATAGTAGTCAATTGTGCAGCAATTCCTGATGCTCTTATGGAATCGGTACTGTTTGGACACAAGAAGGGTTCGTTTACGGGAGCCACTGAAGATCGCATAGGAAAATTTGAGTTAGCGCATGAAGGAGATGTGTTTCTTGATGAAGTGGGGACGTTGAGCCTCGATACGCAGAAGAAATTACTGAGGGTACTTCAGGGAGGTGAGGTAGAACGGATAGGATCGCATCATATCCGCCAGGTGAATTGTAGGATCATTTCAGCAACGAATGAAAATTTAGAAGAGCTTGTGAGAGCGAAGCGCTTTCGACTTGATCTCTACCATCGTCTGAAGGGAATGAGCGTACTCATTCCTCCGTTACGAGAGCGACGAGGCGATATTGATCTTTTACTGGATCATTTTATACAGAATACTCGTGTACTCCTAACCGAAGAAGTGCGAAAGGTTTTACGAGCCTACTCGTGGCCGGGAAATGTACGAGAATTAGAGAATTGTATCAAGCTGGTGATTGCGATGAAACGAGATGGACTGATTACCCCACGGGATATTCCTTCTCAATTGTATACAGAAACTTTTCCCCATTCCAAAACTGGAAATCTTGCTCAAGAGCTTTTAACAAAGGCAAAAACCATGGGTCTTAAGTCAGTATTAGAGAACATAGAGAAGGAAATTATTGAGTGTGCATTACACGAGACAAAAACTCAAAGTTCCTGCGCAGAGCTGCTTAAAACATCAGCTCCAACACTCACCAGAAAAATAAAAGACTATGGATTAAAATGAGTCATTTTGAAAATGAAATAAGAATTACTTACATGAAATTATAGAATGAATGGTAGATATTGCTGATGAACATGAATACATTCTGTAAGCATTGGAATACATGAATGGAAGAGCTTTAGATATGTTATCAAAAATTGGCATGAAGTTTGCTTTATTTTGCTTTTGGGCAAATTCAAGCATATTTTTTAGCCCACAATTCAGGAGAATCATTAGTGAATAGCAAAGGAAAAGCTTATCTTATCGCTTTTATTGCTTTTATTCTTTTTGGGAGTACATCTCTCGTTGTTAAACCATCTATATTAACTTCTGTAGATCTTGTCTTTTATAGGATGGCAATCACGGCCATCACAACGTTCAGTTTTCTAGTTATAAATAAACAATCATTCAAAAATCTTACACCTATGTCTCTTCTTTCAAGCATTGCCACTTCAGCTGCGATTTTTTTAAACATGGTGTGTTTATTCTCTTCTTTTAAACTTGCACCGGTAAGTATGTGTGTCGCGATCTTTTACTCTGGGCCTATATTTACTATCATTATAAGAAGATTTGTATTTCGAACTCAAATTCATAGAGCGAATGCCATCAGTTCACTTATATCTATTGTAGCTATTCTTTTACTTCTTACTCAACCTACGGCAGCGTCGTCAAATCAATTGGGATATCTGTTAGCACTACTTGGAGGAATACTATTTGGGTTAATTCCAATAATTGAACAGGGTACAAAGGTTCTATCTCCGAGTTTGTCCCTTTTTATTCAATCGTTATTTGCAGCTTTTTGTCTTATTCCTTTCTCTGTAAATTCATTTGCTTTGATTAATATTAGCGAACTGACAGGAATTATTGTACTAGGAGTCTTATTTACACTTACCCCATTTCTACTCTGGTGGAGAGCTCTGAGACTCAATCATGAACTCAGCCCATTTGTATCATACGTTGATCCATTGACAGCTGTACTCATCAGTCTTTTTGTAATGAATGAGCCATTATCGCTCAAACAAGAAATCTCCGCAGTAATGCTAGGTATTGCAGCTATTTTTCCTCTCATTGAAAAACGTTTCTCGATGATTTTTAAAAAAAGGTTAGCTTTCCTTATAGTTTTTTTCTTCATATCACAAGTGCAAGCTGCAAACAAAGAACCTCTTCACATTTATGTTCCAGGATCTTATACGGGGATCATGCCATTTCTTGCAAAAGGAATAAGTTTAGCAGTGATTGCCTTCGCCAAAGAGACAAATGAGCATGGAGGGCTTCTCGGTAGAAACATTGAAGTTATTTCTCAAGATGACAAAGCCCAGGTAGTTGTGGCTGCAAAAAATGCCCAAGTAGCACTCGCCGACCGAAACCATCTCCTTACTATAGGACATTCTTTTAGTAGTGTTGCGCTGCCAATAGGAAGAATGTATCAAGAGTCTGGAAAACTATTTGTTACTCCTAATGCTACAAACGTTGAAATTTCTAAATTAAAAGGCACTGTTTTTCAACTTTCTTGGAATGATGATTTTCAAGCTGCAATGCTAGTAAACATTGTTACATCACGATTTAAGCCGAGAAAAGTTCTTGTTCTTACTAATCGTTCTGATCCTTATAGCGATGGACTTTCAACTACTTTTCTTAAAATCTTAAAGATAAAAACCAAAATTATAGAAATTCAACAATATGATTATCTTTCAGACCGGATTGATTTTGGACAACTCTTTAATTCAATGAGATCTTTTGAACCAGACCTTGTATTTATTCCAGATCTTAAACCGAGAGTTGCAGAGATACTTCGTGCTCTTAACGAACAGGGATTTGGGCAACTCACTTATCTTGGAGCTGATGGATGGGGCCCAACTGATGGTAGACCTGATATTTTCTTTTTGGAAGGAAAAAAGCCACAAGGAAATAACTATTATTATATTCACCGTTGGCATCCCAAAATGGTAACTCAAAAAAAATCAGTACTAACCAAACGATTTGAAAAACTAACGGGGAAATTACCTTCGTATATTTCTGATGGTCCCGATATTCTTCCCTATGCGTTTCTTATACATTTACGAAGTCTTATCGAAAAATATCAAACGGTCGATAATCTATTACTTTCAAAAAAACTCAGAGGAAGTTCATATATAGATACAACAGGTAAAGTTACGTTTGAAAACGATGGTTCTACTTCAAGAAATATGGTGCTTCTTGAACTAATGACAAAAGGTTTACGATTGGATTCGTTGGTATCACCTACAACTATCACCAGTTGGAAAGGCTATGCGACTCGCTAGTCAACTTAACCGAATTTTTATAGTTGCGATCTCGACCTCTATCATCATAACTTTTGGATTTTACTTCATTTTAAGCAATGCACACAAACATCAGGTTATTGCCTCTGCAAAACAAAGACTCAATGGTTTAATAGATGGACAGCTTCCGTTGCTTGTCCAAGAGTTTGTTAATGATAAGTTCTATGCAGCTCTAATGCGGGGCCAATCGATAGTGAAAGAAAATAAGGATTTAGAAATAGGGCTTTATCGTAAAGACGGCTCTGCGATCTATGAGAGTAACAAGGCTAAAGAAATATTTCGTTCACACTTTGAACAATCTAAGTCTGATTTCTTAGAAAATGGTTTCGTTGTGGTGTCAAGACAAATTAGTATTTTGAGAGAAGGTCTGGGAACAATTTTCTTTGCTCAGCCGGTTGATCTCTCTATGGCATCTTTTCTTAAGAGTTCACTTCTATTTGCCTTATGTATTTTGTTATTTTCACTCCTTTTTCTTTTTATGACGAGTCGTACTCTTCTTTCAAAATCAGTTGTAAAACCCATTATGGAACTGACAGGTGCAATTCCAAACATTCGTGAATATCTACGTGGTATGACTGATTCTGTTAATATTCCAACATCATTAGGGTCTACTGAACTCAACCAAGTTGCAGAAACTATTCATATGGTGTCTAAAGATCTTAAAAAAGCACTTTTGAGAGAATACGAAATACAACTCAAAACTGAAAAATACGTTGCTATAGAGCAGATCTCTGCCCAGGTAGCACACGACATACGATCGCCCTTAGCAGCTTTGAATATATTGGTGAGGCATATTGAAGCAATACCAGAAGGAGAGCGGATATTACTCCGAAATTCAGTAAAGCGAATTCAAGATATAGCGAATAATCTATCGCTCATGAAGCAAGAGAAAAAAGATGCTCAATCTATTTCCGTTCGAGCACATAAGATAAGCATTGAATTACTTCCAAGTCTCCTTGAAAGCATAGTTTCTGAAAAGCGAACGCAATATCGAGATCGATCGGGAATTTCTATAGAAGACCAGTGCGATCAATCATCGTATGGAGCCTTTGTAGAGATAGAGCCGGTGGAATTTAAGCGAATGATTTCAAATATAATCAATAATGCAGTTGAGGCATGTCATGAAGAGGGTAAAGTTGTTCTTACTGTATCTGCTGAAGACACAAAGATTCTGCTGACCATTGAAGACAACGGAAGAGGTATTCCACAAAATATTATTGCCAAGGTGTGTGATCATAACTTTAGTTTCGGAAAAGCTGGAGGCTCAGGATTAGGGCTCTTCCATGCAAAAGAAACCATGAAGAGATGGGGAGGAGATATCACGATTGATTCAGAAGAAGGACAGGGAACAACACTGAAATTGTCCTTCAAACGAGCTAAAGCTCCCGTATGGTTTTTGCCGAAACTTACCATTTTTCCCAATACCATGATGCTTATTTTGGATGATGATACATCGATACATGAAGTTTGGAAGCGGAGGTTTCGAGAGAGTGACTTTACTCGATACAATGTCATGCATATGCATTTTACGTCGGCAAAAGCTCTGTCTTTTTTGTTAGAGAATCAGAAGTGGGAGTCATACTATCTTCTCAGTGATTATGAATTACTGGGAGAGCAAGAAACAGGCCTTGATCTCATTGAACGATTGAATATTGGAAAACATTCGATTCTTGTTACGAGTCACTTTGAAGAGGAAAGAATCAGAACTCGTTGCGAACTCCTTGGTGTAAGCTTATTACCCAAGGGATTAGCAGGCAGTGTACCAATTGAGATACTTCCGCATTCTCTGTTCGAAGAAGAATCAGAAAGACGAGAAGATTCCATTCATGAATCAGTGTAATTATTTTATACTTTTTCCATTTATGAAAAACAACTGGTAATTGAGTAGAATTATCTATTATTTACACAATCAGAACAATAGGTTATAAGATTCTAAAGATTTACCCTTCTTTTTTATCACAAACTATGATATACTGTATCATATGTTACAGTATTTTCAGTGGCACAAGAAACAACATCAACAAGAATCATGTCTCTACCCAGCAATTATTGTTATTGTAATCGGGATCATATTGCTCATCTTATCATTAGGTATTCCCTGGTGTGGTGGAGGAGATGATGATGATGAGAAAGCATCGACGGAAAGTGATATTTCTCAGGGAGATGATCCAACTCAAGTAATCTATGCTGATCCAGAAACAGACACCGATGCTGATGGCATTATCGATGCAGATGATAATTGTCCTGCAGTTTCAAATCCAGATCAGCATGATAGTGATGATCCTCCTAATGGCATTGGAGATGCATGTCAGGATTCAGACAATGATAGTATCCTTGATACCGTAGATAATTGCCCTGCTACAGTAAATAAAGATCAAGCTGATGCAGATGGAGATTCCGAAGGCGATGCCTGTGATACTGATAAGGACGATGATGGTATTCCTGATTCTGAAGATAAATGCCCTTATAATGATGAAAATACCTGCAATCCTGATGTCGATAAAGATGAAGATGGAATTGCTAATGATTTAGATAATTGCTCAGATATTCAAAATACCGATCAAAAGGATCAAGATGGCGATGGCATAGGTGATGTGTGCGATGACAATCTTGATGGTGATACAAAGAATAATAATGAAGATAATTGTCCCTATCATACTAATCCAGATCAGGCTGACATTGACGCTGATAAAAAGGGTGATGTCTGTGATGATTATGATGATCGAAAGCGGGAAGATGATGGCAATACTGATAAGAACGAAGAAGTTGAAAGTACGACCACAGATCTCTTCTTGCTCTACGAATGTGCTGATGATGAAGAAACATATGAATGCTATAAAATGTATACAAAAGAGAATAATGAATTTCGCTATTGTGGACAACTCATTGATAATGTAGATACTAAAAATATAGATGTCCCTCTTTTATCCGGAAATACCCTTGCAGGAGAATACATTGAATCAATAATCATCAACGGTGAGATTATATCACGAGGGAGTATCATATCACGAGGAAGTTTAGTTCCTGAAATTATCAGTCGAGGGAGTATGACTAACCTGGGTGCTGTAGTATTAAAAGTTACCAGCTCTATATTTAATCAACTCTATACTTTTAATGATCTGGGTGATGAAGTCTTAGTTGATCTCTATTATGGTGTACAAGACACAAATTACGGTATGGCACCGCCTAAGCAAACATATGAGGAGATGCTCCGAGCTATGCTTACCTGCATGCAGGATAAAAAAGACGAGATAGATGATCGTTTAGAAGATCGGTTATTTGATAATAATAGTAAGCCTATTTCTTTCACCGTAGGTAATCGACGTAATCGCGAACGACTCCGTGACCAATTCGAATATGCGTGTGCGTATATACAGCTCCAGAATGATGGAATGCCGGGAGCAGTACAATACACACCTGCGGATTGTACTGAAGGATACAATGGTGAAACCTCATGTCATTGCGGAATACATCCAGATATAATTAATCCATCAAATAGAGTAGTAAGCACTGCTGCAGTACTCAGAGGAAAAGGTCATTTTGCAGGTATTGTTTTTCTCATAGGCACTGTGTTGGTTAAAGAAGCTCGAGATAGTAATAATTATTTCTCATTCTTGAGGCTTACAGAAAGCTATAAAATAATAGATTTCCTAACGAAAAACGACTTAGAATATTTTAATGTCAACGACATTTCTTATTTAGATAATTTAATCAATTCTGAATTTGGGACTAATTATGATCGAAACACCAATCGGAGACCCGATATATTCGATAGAACGTTTATTATTCCGTATAAGAAATGTTGGCCATTTCAGATTATCTCACATTAAGAATAGTCTTAGTGACTACGACAGTATTTTTAAAGCTGATATCGGTTAGTTTATCCGCATCTCCTTGAAGAATAACATCATAGTCATATACGGGAAGGTCATCTGCTTTCATAATGAGACGCGTTCCATCACCATATTCATCGGTAAAAGGCAAATAAAATGCCAGGCTCACTATTTCAAAATGATACTGTGCATCGTAGGGATCTTCTCCTAAAATAGCATCAGGAGAATAAATTACGACTGGTTCAGCAAAAAAATCTCCAGTAGGTTTTGTTGGATATGGAGAAGCTGCAAACCACTGGCTTAATCGCTCTTTGTCACTCGATGGAACAATGTAGTTGAGGAAATATTCCTTATTAACAACAGCATAGCCACTTGGTATTGGGAAACCACCTTCTCCATTAAATTGACCATACGGAACAAGAGGAGTTGTATTTTTGATAGTCTTTTCTTTTGTTTTTATATTTGTGGTAATTAAATACACATCAGGACGCCCTAAATTGCCTGTAGGAATAGGCTTATGAGTATCCACGCTGATATACTCAATATAGGTATCTTGGAAGGGATCATCTTCCCCATTATATGCATCTAAATCTCCATTAGGCTCACGGGAGAATTTTTTGGCAGAGATGATAAATAAAGACATACTAAGAACTAAAAATAGAGCGTATACTCGTCTCATGGTGCACCTCCCACAATTTGTTTTTATCAAAGACTGTTTATGCTATTTTTTGGTAAAAGTCAATTTTGGCAACGAGCGGTTGGTGTAAGGATTAATGAATTTTTCTCTCAAAATCCTGCACAGCCTGTGAGAGATTATTCTGCTTAATTAAGCTTTGAGCATCTTTGAAAACTACCTGTGATTCTTCTGCTTTGTTTTCAAGAGCAAGGATTTTTGACTGGATCAGATAGGCTTTTGCAATAAGCTCAGGATGGTGTAATTCTTTAGCTCCTTTGAGTGACTCATCTAATATCTTTTTAGTTAGAGATATATCATGGTTTTTAATTACATAGATAAGGCTCATATGAATGCTATTTGATACCATTCCTTCCTTCCAGGACATTTCACGTGAGTGTACTAACCCTTCTTTAAAATAAGGAAGTGCTGTATCAAGATCATCAAGTGCTAAATACATTTCTCCTAAATTATTGAGATTAAGACAAACGCCCAGTTTATCTTCTATCTCGGAAGAAATCCGCAAGCTTCTTTTTGCATATTTAATTGCTTTATCTAATTTTTTAAGTTTATAGAAAAGCGCTGAGATATTTGAGAATACAACGGAAAGCGCGAGTTTATCGTTCATTTCCTGAGGGAATACGAGTGACTCTTTAAAATAGAGTAATGCCTTTTTATAATTGATATCACCGTAGATAATGCCTAAATTATTTAAGTACCGACTTTCCAAGTAGTTATCACCTAAATGTCTTACTTCTTGTAAACCTCTTTCTAATATTTCTTGAGCTTTTGTATTATTATGGATTGTTCGATAGATATCTGCTTCTTCACGTAAGAATTCAAGCGTATCTATCCGATTACCGGTTTTGGCTGAAATAGTTGTTGCCTTTTGTATAAAAAAAAGCGCTTTCTTGTAATCTCCTTTAAGATTAAAGACATGAGCTACCGTATGATAGATCTTAGGAACAAACTCAAAAATCTGATGTTCTTTTGATAGTTTAATTGCTTTGTTAAGCATTATAAGTGCGTCTTGAAGTTTTCCCAAAATTTGATTGATAATTCCTACTTTATAATGAAGTTCAATAAGCACAATATAGCTATCTCCAAAGAGCGTCAGGTTGTTGGTAAAACAAACAATGGCTTCACTATAGTATCGATGTGCTTCGTTCAGGAGATAAATCTTGTGTGCTTCATCTCCAGCCTTAACTAAATAATAGAAAGCCTTCTGGGCATCGTTGGAATTACTGTAATGATACGTAAGCTCATTCGTATGCTCTTCCAATTCATGAGTGTACTTTTCAAGAAGATAATCAGCTGTCTTTTTGTGTAACTGCTTCCTTGTATCAGTGGGAATGTTTTTGTACACAACATCTCTCATGAGCGCATGAGTTATAGTAAAGCCATTCTCTGTTTTCCGTATCATTCCTTCTGATTGCAATTGGGCGAGGGTATGATGTAAACTATTAGAATCTTTATTCGAAAGAGCACCAAGTGTATCAACGATAAATTCATTCCCGATAATCGATACAATCCTCAAGATTTCTTTCAATTGCTTGGGAAGGCCATCGATACGTGAAGCGAGTAAAGTATAAATGGTATCGGGAACGATAAAACCATCTTTGTCTTTTCCTAAAACATACTTGTTATTAATTTTTTCCAATGTTTTATTATCAAGTAAGCTTTTGGTAAGTTCTGCTGCAAATAATGGATTACCTGATGATTTACTATAGATTTGTGCCAGGGAATTTTCTTCTAGTGGACACAATGTTATTGTTTCTAAATAATTTCCTAAGGTTCTTACATCAAGTGGCTCAAGCTCCATTGTTATTTCTGAAAGATCGAGGTTTTTCCAGGGATACGAGAATTCCGTTCGGTGAGTCTTGATCAAAAGGATATCAGAAAGCGGTCCATTGGCAAGGATTGAATCTACTGCTTCAAGGGATAATTCATCAGCTAAATGAATATCTTCAATAACAACGATTGTCTTCTGATTTGCACATCCCAGCATGATCTTTTTAAGAGCAATAAAGATGATGAGTTTTCTTTTCTCTCCTGGAAGGGCATCAAAGGTCTCACTTTTATATCTCATGGAAAGAATGCTTTTAATTGATTCGAGTTCCATGGGAGTTAGCCCGAAACCCTGGAGATCACTTATCTCGGCTGAAGATATTTCTTTGCTGCTCCTGTTGTTATTTAAAAGTTCTAAAATTAATTGTTTAAAGAATGAATAGGGCGTTTTTATATAAGGATGAAATCTTCCTACAAAGACTTGAATATTTGCTTGCTCAGCGTATCTGCATATTTCATAAATCAGCGCTGTTTTTCCAATGCCTGCTTCTCCGGTCAACGTTATCGTTTTTCCCTTGTCGATAGTTACTTCATGCAATGCATGGGTAACAACATCCAATTCTTTTTTTCTATTAATAAATTGCTCGTGGCAATCATGTGAACTCTTCAACGAAGGTGAGTTTTCTGTTTTATCAATTAAAGTTGAGCACCACTGATCGTTTCGTTTAACTCGACTAAATCGGAATTCATCTTTTACCATATGTTCAATTGAATTTCCACATAAGATGTCGCCGGTAGATGCAACAGCAATGAGGTCTTTTACGTGCTTCTCAGGACCTTCAGATATAGTAAAATTATTTAAGTCCTCGTCTTTAAAGTTTACGATAACCGTACCAAAGTCTAAAGCCTGAGTCAGGGCGACTTTAAAATTGAGTTTGAGTCCGCTTACATAGTTTTTCACGTCTAACGTTGTAAGCAAAGCTCGATACACATCATCTTCTGTATTTTTAGGAAGACCAAAGACCGTAATGAGTTCAGTATCACGTAATCGATAAATAATTCCTCCGTGTTTTTGCACAATTCGCAACACTTCTTGAAACATACCAAGCACTGTTTCATTCTTATCCGTATCTCTCATTATTGGTTTCATGTTAATAGTAAGAACTGCTACTTTCTTTTGTTCAATAAATGACGTTACTGTTTCTCTAAAGGTTGTTGATTCTGATTCTTTTTCTTCTGCCTCCTGCTCATACAGGTCGCCTGCAAATACCATTTTAATATAATGAGCGGCGGAAAATGAATTAACACGTTTATTATGGGCAAAAATAAAACTCATTAAATCATCATGAAAATCTAATGCATTTTTATAGCGATCCTCTGGATTAGTTTGAGTTGCCTTCTCTATAATGTTTTTTAGTTCATGAGGAAGAGTGTTCATTAAACTTTTATCAAGCTTGGGATCTACGCTGGATTTGTCGTTATCCAAATTTAAGACACTTCTATTTCCCATTCGTCCCGGAGGAAGTTTTTTAAAGATAAGTTCATAGAGAACAATGCCTGCTGAAAATATGTCAGATTTTGGTGTCAGTTCTTTTCTCAGCAATTGCTCGGGGCTCATGTAGGCATATTTACCTACAAATATATCATTGCCTATCGTG
>JAHFAK010000046.1 GCA_023250585.1 Deltaproteobacteria bacterium | reverse complement strand
CTCTTGGAGCCGAAGACATGTCCTACTTTCTCAATGCTGTCCCTGGCTGCTATTTTTTCATTGGATCAAAGCCTAATAATAACCATTCAACTAACTGGCATTCAGCCACATTCAATATCGATGAAGATGCTCTTTTGTATGGAGTGGAATTTTTGAAGGAAATTATTCTGAATTATTAAACTTCAGATTTCCCTTTCTTAGTCTTTTTATACTTAGGCATTGCGCAATGCCTAAGGTGCATTCAAACGATAACTTTGTTTGGATTGCATAAAAATCACTTACAATAACTAAATCATATCAATTAGTTATAAAAATGTGACCTAAATCACCGAATCAGTATTCACAAAATGTTATTATTATGGTACACTTTATATAGATATTATTTTCTCATGGTTATCTATCCATAGAAATTTTAGAACGCTCGGGGGATGGGGAGTATGAAACAAAAAACAACAGTCAAAATAATTAACCATCTTATCATTTTATTATTTCTGATATTTGTAAGTTCATCTGGATTTATTGGAGTTTGTCCCAATGTTGCCGAAGATACGCAGGAAGGATCCAATGATGGATCAACTAATCAACCAATTACTGAAAATGGGATACTCGAAAATACAACAGTCTCACATAGTTTGTCTGACGAAATAAATCAAGATGCACAAGCAGATGGAATCCAACCAACAATTGTAAAGACTGTGCCATTATATGGATTAAAAGATGCTTCGGTTTCGGACGATATAAGCATAGAATTTTCAGAAGATATTGATCCATTAACTCTTACCAATGACAATATCATGATTACAGAACAGGATGTAAGCATCGTAGACAAAACAATTACCTATGATAAGCAATTGTATCGGGTGGCTTTAGATCCAAGCTCTAATCTCTCATATTCAAAAAAATACTCGGTGCTCGTAAAAAAAGAAATTGCCGATTTAGCGGGAAATACCTTAGCTGATGATTATGTATTTGAATTTGTAACTGAATCTGAAAGTTCATCAAACATTACTAATCAATCGCCACCAAATCAAGAAGCCTCAACTCCACCGGATCGAGAAGCTCCAACAGTTATAGCAACGAGTCCGATTAATGCTATTACCAACGTTTCACCTAATCTTCACATTGTAATAACATTTTCTGAACCAATAAAAAGTTCAACTCTAACAACAAATAGTATACTTCTAACTTCTGGTGCTTCAATCGTTTCAGGGCTCCAATTAAGTTATGATAGTACTCATAACAAACTTACTATAGTACCTCTTACGTTAAGTGGTGGGACCATATACACCGTAAGTTTAACAGATCAAATTACAGATTTTAATAGTAATTCATTGAGTAACGTGTCATTTAGTTTTACAACAGAGGTGCTACCTGAGAGCACTCTTCTCTCATTACCTACGACCGACACTTCTCTTTCAGCAGCAGTAGTAGTTGATAATAATGGAAGGAAAGGGCTCGATCTTGATAATGACACCATTGCAGATTTCTTGATAATTCCTAAAGATAATAATTCATTCGGTGTTTACTTTTTATCGAGCGGTTCTTATGTTTATAATACTTCGCAAAATCCTCTTTTTTATCTTAAACCTCAGGAGGGACAAAGTGTTATTCTTGCGAGTACCAGTGGTGCATCGTCATCTAATATTCGATTGATAAAATGGATTGGCCTAGCAGAAAGAGGTATTGATACTGATAACGATGGATTAGTGAATAAAATTTTACTTCTTTCTTCGAATAACAATGGTTATCCAAGTTTACTCGATGCTGTTAGTCCTTCTCTTAACGTAGCATCCAACTCAAAAAATTATATCAGTATAAATGGGTATACGAGTTCAAATCTTTCATGGAGTAGCAATCAGAGTGGTTCTTATACAATTAAGGTGGGAGAAAATTGTCAGAGCAATGTGTATCTTGGAGGATCATTAGGAACAAGTATTCTACAAAGTCAAAATATTAGCTCAGTAATATATGCTTCTGATTTGGCAACAGGATTGAATAAAATCAATGTTTGTTTTACGAATATATATAATGTATCGACAAGTATTCAGCAATCAATTACTCGAGATGATGTAAGCCCCGCAACAACAGCAAGCGTTGGAGGTGGAAACTTTAGCTCAATTCAATCGGTAGAACTTTCTTGTAATAGTTGTTCAAAAATTGCCTACACGACTAATGGTACTACTCCTACTTTCGATAGTAGTGGAAATATTACCAATGGAACGTTGTATACCGCTGCTTGGACAACTCCAAATCCTGCACAGACCGCCCTGAAGTTCCGGGCAATTGATGATGCTGGAAATATAGAAAGTGTACAAAGCCAAACGTATAACGTGGATTCTGCTGATCCAAATATTTCTATTGCTTCTGTTGAGAGAACAACCTTATGTAATGGAGGAACAAATAAGACGAGCAATATTGTATGGAGTTCTAATAGGTCAGATCTTGCATATTCAATTAAAATAGGCGGTTCAAGCTGCAGTAATGCAACGGTATCAAATGGAACTAATGCATCAGGAACTACATCGCTTTCTAATATTACATCACAAATAAAAAATACTGATTTAACATTAGGTTCAAATACTGTTAGACTCTGTGTAACTAACTTAGCGAACAACACCACGCAAGTTACACAATCATTAACACTTGATCCACCTTGTATAGAAGGATGGGATACCAATACGTATGCGTATGATAATACTACCAAGCAAACAAAATATGAGACAGAAACTTCATGGAATTCCACGTCTTATCAGGCATGGAAATGGGATTACTATATTAAATTTGATGTTACTGCATTAGCTGACAGTGGATTCTCTGTTGCCAGCGGAGATAGTGCAAAATTTCAAACGTATTATTTTAGCTTATCAGGAAGTCCTCCAAGCACCGGACAATTACTCGCAGGATACGTAATGACAGAACCATGGCATGATAGTAAATTAACATATTGGAATGCTCCTGCAGTGAATAGCTCATTTGGAACTATTCCTTCATGGAGTTCAACATTTGCAACACCGAACTATGGTTATAAGGAATTGGTTATTTCTAATGAATTGGCGTCGTGGATTAGTGGGTCGAATAAAAACTATGGCATCAGTCTTCGTAATACACAAGAAAACGGCGGTGGTTGGGGTAGATATAATTATACTATAAACCGTAACGTCAAAGGAGAAGCTCCTCGTCTCGTTGTTACCATTGCTGGAGTTACAACAACATATGATATCATTCCAGGTTCATCTGCTAATGAATATAAAACACTAGGTGCATTGTATGGGTCAGGAACTACAGCCTATCCAGAACTATCAGGGCATGATACAAATGTAAGCCAACATGATCCAACGGTTACCTATGGAACAGATGGCTCTCTGTATATAGGAAATTACGATGGCTGGAAATTTCGTAGCTATATCAAAATAGACGATCCCTCACAAATACCTGATACATGTACAACTACATATTTACGATTGTTCTTTTATACCTGGGGAGGAGATGGGGCTAGTCGAATAGCATATGGCTACAAAGTTACAAGCTCATGGATATATAATACGCTCACCTATAATTCAATGCCAACCTACCAAAATTCGGCAATCTCACCAAGTGGAAATATGTGCGGCAATGGGACATTAGATGCGTGTGATGATCGATGGGTTTGGTATGATATTACATCGCTCGTTAGTGGTTGGAAAAGCTCTCCTTCAACCAATTATGGAATTATCGTCAATTCTACTGATGGATCGGGTGGGAACAAATATTACTATTCAATGAATCAAGGAACAGGTAGTAAATACTATAATCCAACTATTCGATGTGTATCGAGCAGTGGAGTTACCGATTACAAGTTAGTTGAGCCATAAAGAGAAGAGATTCTTCGAGCATTCGTACCAAAATCACCTTTGCCTAAAGTCATATTTTCCCTATGGAAACAACGTCGATAGGAATATTTTCTTGCAACATACCTACTCCATAACTCACCTTATTAACTGAGCCATTACCCTTAAACATAAAAAACATTTGTATTCTCTTTTTCTTTTTTGTTAAGATACATTCATCTATTTACGGATTATCTACAAACTTTAATTGGAGGTGCATCATGAATGAACAAGCATATTGTGTTAAATGTAAGAAAAAACAGGTAATGAAAAATGCAAAGCAAGTGAAGATGAAGAATGGCCGGCCAGCAATGAAAGGCGAATGTCCTGCATGCGGAACAGGTATGTATAAAATTCTCTCGCAAAAATAACTACTACTAATTTCTCTCTCTTGTGAAACAACTGAAAAAATTTTCTATTTTATTTATTTGTCTATTATTAATTGCCACTGGAGTTTTATCCTTAATTCTTTTTTATAAATTTTCTATCTCAGTCGCCATCACGCCTATTAGTGACGGATGTACCATCTATAAAGACCACTGCACACATGTCTCATTTCAAACACGCGATAAGATCACACTTGATGCAATTCTCGTCGATAATCCTACGGCTGAAGATATTGCCGTCTATGTTCATGGTTTTGGTATGAATAATGGCGACAGCTACGCGCACGGAAAAATTGAAACTCTGCTTGCTCTTAATTTTAAAGTGTTTGCACTTAATTTACGCAATCATGGATATTCACAAAAAACTTCCACTACGGCAGGAAAGACTGAAGCACTCGATGTACTGGCCGCAATTAATTATATTGAAACGTATCTGAATGTAAAACCTACCCTCATGTGGTGTACCTCTATGGGCTGTAACGCAACCATTTATGGAATTATTGAAAAGGAATTTGAAAAACCGGACTTTTCTATTCCCGATCTTATTATCGAAAGCCCAATGGAAGAAGTATATGCAAGTGTTCGCTCATTTGTACCAACGATGTCTTCTCTCCCTTGGATTCCCTTTGGATTTTTTGCTCTCAAATTTGCAGAAATCTACGCTGGTATATCTTTTGGAAATCAACATATTGCTGAAGATATTAAAATAATACAATCAAAGTATTGCTATGTTTTCTTTGGTAATCATGATGAATTTTTTTCACAAAATAATGCGGAACTCATCACAAAAAACGGGCATTGTAAACTTATAATTATTGATCAAGCAACGCATTTTGATACCTGGCCTTTAGGAAAAGACCAGTTCATACATGCAATTCAAGCTCATTCGTTATAAAGTCGAACTTGAACTGTAAGGTTCTACTGAAAAGAAAAGTTACATTATATTAAAACGGAGGTTCTTTAGAGAGTATATCTTTAATCCACGACATTGTGGGAAAATCATCTTTCATATAACCAGTACACAGATAAATTTCCTTAAAACCAGTTTCATAAAAATTCTTCGCAATATCCTCTCCTTTCAATGTATCTGATAAATGTGAATCAACATACAGTGGAACGGCTTTATTAATATTTTCATATTCATTCATAAATTCTTGCGCAGAAGTATATGCCTTTAATTTCATATTTTTGTCCCGCGCTCTCATATTCCACATCATATGCACGAGTGGATCATCGTCAATTAAGATAGCATCATATAAGGCTTCAGGAATCATCTTAATTGGAACAAGTCCAGCTAAGCCTTTAGGAAGAAGCTTTACTCCAAGTTTTGCACAGCGACTTCTCACCGAAGCTTCTTCAAACCGGCTCGTCACCAAAACTGCATGAGCTCCTCCATTGTATTTCTCAATGATATCGAGTCCTGTGGTAGATTCACCCAATAATTCATAGTCACTTAACATAATATAATTACTAAGATTATTCTTATTCTGTTCATACCACTCACCATATTGTTTTGATGTAGAACAATGAACTTCTTCTATGTTCAATTCTTTGAATCCTTGCTCTCGAAATCTACTCTGCCATACCTGATGGATTGAAGGATCATCATCAATGACAATAATCTTCATTCCAGGTTTACATACAAGACGTGGCAAAAACCACGCTGGCTCTTTTTCACGTTTGAGAAGGAGGGTTATAGTTGTTCCAACTCCTTCTTCTGAAATAATATCAATCTTTCCACCCCATTTCTCTATAGTTTCTTTTGCATGCGCAAGTCCAAGGCCTGATCCTCCTGTCTTTCCAAAGCTTACTCCTCGATCAAAAACTCTTTCAATCAGTGCTTGTGGAATACCTTTCCCGGTATCAGTAATAATCAGTGATACTCCTTCTTTCGAAGCACTCAGTGATACGGTTATTTTTCCTTTGCCTTCTAATGCCTCTACTGAATTATTGATAAGATTAGAAATAATTCGTTTGAATTCTACAGGATCTATTTCAGCAAATGCGCCATACGAAGATGAATCACATTGATCTTCTATTATTACTTCCTGACGATCTCTATACTGTGTTCTCTTTTCTGACACTAAAACTTCCACAAGGCTTGAAAGTAATTCAATACTCATTATTTGAACAACATTTACTGGGATATCTTTTCCCTTCATGATCAATAAATTATTTGCTATATCCTGAATTCTTTTTACTGAACTTCGCAGTAAGATACGTTGTTCTTCGGGAATGTGACTAACACTACTCGCCACTACATTCAATGCGGTTAGAGGAGAGCGAATGTCGTGCGCAACTTGGGCGGTCACTTGGCCTATTGCAGCCAATCGAATATTATCAGTATAATCCTTAAGTTTATCATTCATAGTATTAATAGCATTAACCACAATATCTAATTCATCTAATTGTAGTAGAGTACTATTTTTCTTATAATTCTTTCGATCGAGTCTTAATGGTTCTAATTTTTCTTCAATAATAATATTTGCAGCATATTTCGATATTTTTCTTAAATGTCGCGTAACCAAAAATTGGAAAATAAAAAATATAAAAATAGCTACGAGGAATGTAGT
This sequence comes from Deltaproteobacteria bacterium, assembly GCA_023250585.1. Classification (GTDB taxonomy): domain Bacteria; phylum Bdellovibrionota_F; class JAHFAK01; order JAHFAK01; family JAHFAK01; genus JAHFAK01. Next base: position 9,282 of record JAHFAK010000046.1, on the reverse strand, counting down.
GAAAGTATTACTCAGGAATAAAATAATAACTCTACTCAATAATCGGTTTATTATATTATCAAGACTTGATACGATAGTCAGTTTACCGAGCATTATATTCTGATTATTATCTTTGTAAATTAAAGGTAATATATCTGTAAGAGATTTCTTCGATTTCCTTTTACCTACTGAAATCGACTTATTAATTGCTTCATCTTGTAATCCAAAATCAGTTTTACTGATGACTTCAAGATATTCAATATCAGGTAAGTTCAAAATACCTTGTAACTGTGTCCTAAGGCTTTCGTTATCAAAATTCCAAAGAGAAAGTGTCAGTGAATTGATATGGCTATTTTTAATCTGAGCTATTCGTTCTTTCAGTAATTGAACCTCTTGTGAATAATCGTAAAAAAGTTGAGCTGCTGTTAATACAATAGTAATGAGAGAGCTAAATACAATAGTATATATAATCAAACGCGTTGCTATCGAGTTTTGTTCTCGTGTTCCCATAACTACTCCTTCTTGGCAACGATTAATTTATTAATAGTCCCATCATTTTTCATTTGCGCAATAATATGATTTATTTGTGGGAGTAAAGAACGTGCAGGTGATTTTTTAGAAAAAGCCATAAAGTACTCAACTCTTTGGAGTGGCTTCTTGGCAAATTTGAATTTACCTTTCAACTCAGGATGTATATTAAAAACTTCATAAGCTGCATTATCATTGCAAACAAAAATATCAATTCTGCCTCGAAATAATTTTTTGAAATTTTGTTCGTCTGTATTTGCATATTCTTCAATTAAATTATGTTCTCTTACGGCTTCATCGTAGCGTTCACCATAATTAAAACCTGCTGTATGGCCTATTTTATATGGTTTAAGATCTCTAAATGTATCCCAACTAAATTCTTTGCCAACATGAGCCTTGAATTTTTCGGGGTAGTACCAAATCATATCTTGTGAATCCATAAGCTTATCGGTAAAATCCATATATTCTTGCCTTTCCGTGTTTTTCGTAAGAAGCATAATACCATCTTTTTCACCAAGTTTGAGCTGCAGTAAACATCGTTTCCATGGAAATAACATTAAATCAGTTTGAATATTTAAACGTTGAAAAATTTCTTTAGAAATCTCAACAGCAAATCCCCTAGAAGGGATCTCTCCTGCCTTCCCAAAAGTATATGGAGGCCATGGATCTTGAATTAAAGTAATTTTCGTAATTTCTTGAGCTAGTAATAATGAAGACAATAAAAAGATATATCCAAAAATAATTGATAAAAAAATTTTAGATACTTTTCGAATAAAATTCATAATAAATTCTTTCCGGCAAATTTATATTTAGGTCATTCTTTGTCAAGAACAAAAATGCCTGAAACTATTCATTTTTCTAGCCTTTGTATGTTTTCCGTTACAAAATGTATCGAATTCGATACATTATTTTCATCGAAGTACAAAATTTGACAATTTTACCCATATCACGGTTGTTACTCCCAAAAGATTCTTGTACTGTTCAATTTCGAAAATGATGATAGACAGGTAAAAAAGGTGAACGTCTATCAATGACCAACCAAGGATTGTTATATTTTTGAGTAAGCTCCTCCCGAAGAAGATAGGGAGCATTGCATAGCGTATTAAATCGACGTAATATGCTTCTGGGTATAATTCTTTGAACAACGTTGTCTTACCTGTTTGTCGTGCTCCCCAAATAAAAAAATCGATAAGGCCTTTCACGCCGACGTTCTCACTTATGGGAAAGGTATTATTAATGAGGTATTACCCTCTTTATTACCCTCTTTTAGAGGTAATACCCTTATTTCGCCATTTCGCTCCCGGACCTTTACCGAGACATTCAAGGGAACCTATATCTTTTAAGGTACGCAGTATTTTCCGGATCAAATCACGGCTCACTCCGGGGCATGAATGTACTAAGTCAGACAGACTAAATTCATTGATAAAGGATCGAATAGTTGATTCTACGAGCTCAGTTTTAGCTCCTTTCGGATCTTTCACAGCACCTGCTTTTTCCTCAAACTCCCGATAAGCCGTTTTTAATAGTGATAGAAGAAAATTAATATACGGCCATGGATCATGCCGACCTTCATGCCATCTTTCTGAGCTCAGTTTTAATGTTTCGTAATATCTTTCCTTATTTTCCTCAATGAGCCTCTCTATACTTATATAACGTCCAACTTCGTATCCAAGCTGGTAACATTGGAGAAGAAGAAGTAATCGAGAAGTACGCCCATTACCATCACGAAATGGATGAATACACAGAAAGTCAAGATTCGATGCTGCAAGGGCAATCAATGGATGAATAGGACGCTCTTTGAAACATTGATGCCGCAATTCTATCCAAACTTTAATAAATTGGGGTGTTTCTTTTACTCCAACTGTTTTAAATCTGATATATTCGCGGCCATCAGGATATTTTTCAATAATATTACTTTCTTTATCTTTGTATTTTCCAGCATCCCAAACATCACCATGGGTAAGTTTATGGAGCATACTAATTGTCTTTTCAGAAATCGCAAGAGATGCTCCCTTTTTATGAATAAGATTAAGCGCATTCCGATAACCTCTCACTTCTTCTTCATCACGATCACGTAACAGGGATTTTCCAAAAATGACAGTACCTATCCTTTTATGATCTACCTCTACTCCTTCAATACGATTTGATGAAACAGCACTTTCAATTAAAGCGTGTTCTCGCAAAGCCCTCAGACGCTGAGAAGACTGCTTAGTAAATAATTCCTGTTTTCCTCGACTTTCTCCTAGATCAGCTAAATACCACGAAGTGTTTGCTGGAATGCTTGCAAGTTGTTCAACAAAACGTTCAAGTGTTTTCATCTATTTAAAAGGCACTATTAAAATTCGTTTTTAGCATAGCATACATAGAAAAGTGAGTAAATAAAAATAACCCCCCTATTACTAATGGCTCAGTTATATGGGGTGAGTTAGTGAGTAGGCATTACCCCTATTAACTCAAGCTGTTATTACCCTTACTTTTTTGCATAGCATGTTCTCATTTTAGGTACTTTCGTATATCCTACAAACAATTCTTCTTCTACTCACTAAATCATAAGCAAATTAGTCATTTAATAACAGATAGTTACAAAAATTCTTCGCCTATAACTTTATCATAAATAATCGAACAATTTGGCATACGATTTGCGATATATAAAAGTGGATGCACCCACAGCTGGATTCAAAATGATAACGAGGCGGCGAGGAGCTTCTGACGAAGCCAACGAAGTTAGTGTTTGAATTCAGCTGTGGGTGAGTAACAACTATTATAATTGGAGGATAAACCTATGTTACTAAGATTAAAAGAGTTTTTAAAAAAACTCCCACAATTTGGCAAAAAAGGTCAAACGGCAATGGAATACGCCTTAATTATTGGAGGAGTATCTCTTGTTATCTATGTTGCCATGAATACCGATTTTGCCGCAAAATTTAAGAATAATATCGGTAAGTTAGGAGAAAAAGTAGTACACGGTATGCTTACTGGCCAAGCTACCGAAGATTCAAAACAATAATTCGAGAAATTTCAATATGTTCTACTCCATTGACGATTGCTCAGTAATATGAGAAAATTAAAGCTAGGAGTAGTGTGCCATGAAAAATAAACGAGCCATAATTATCGCTGCCATTGTTGCAGGATTTGCTGTTTTTGCCCATAACCTTTTTATTAAAAGCCGTATTGAACAGGTCATTGGACCCTATGAAAAGGTCGATGTCGTTGTTTCGACCGCCGACATATTACGCGATACTATCATCGATGAATCAATGCTCACCAGCGAAAAAGTACCGAAAAAATTTGTACAACCGGGAAGTATAACAACAATTGACCAAGCAGTCGGCCGATTGGCCCTTACGACAATTAAAAAAGGTCAACAGGTTCTGGATGCTTCTCTCATTAAATATACGGAAAGCTATTTATCACATGAAATTCCGTCAGGCATGCGGGCAATTACCATCGCCGTCACGGATATTACCGGTGTTGCAGGACTTATTAAACCAGGAAATTATGTCGATATACTTATTACCCATGATTATAGCGATAAACAAACCGTGGATAAACGAACAAAAACAATTTTCCAAAATGTAAAGATTTTAGCGGTTGATCGAAATCTGACAAAAATTTCAAATCCGCTTGTGGCTGTTGAAGATACTAAAAAAGAAAGAGTGAACAATGTAACCATTGCATTGCCTCCTCGCGAAGTTCAAAGAATCGTGCTCGCACAAGAACTTGGGATGATTACACTGGCTTTACGAAAACAGCTTGAAGAACCTGGAATACAAGAGTTACCGGAAGATAATGTATTTAGCGTAACAGGAACAAAAGAACCATTGAAAGCTCAAGATAAACCGCCTTATTATGAATTGAGAGGAACACAATTTGGAACGCGTTATTAAAAATATTTTTTGTTTACTCATACTTTTTTTTGTATGCGATTATTCGTTCGCAAAAGAAGATGAGATTTTCCTCATTATAGGAAAACCCAAAAATATCTCATTCAAATACAAAATTCGCCGGGTCGATATTGGTGATCCGGGTGTTTGCAACTTTCATCGCGAAGGCAGTCTGATTACGCTGATTCCATTAAAAGAAGGGAAAACGCAGCTTACCGTGTATGATATAGAAACTCCCGATAAAGAACGTGATATAGTTACCATTACCGTTTTTTCTAAAGACTTAAAAAAATATGTCTCTGACCTGAAGGTCATTCTCAAAGACATTGAGGGTATCACCATATCAATTATTGAAACACAGGTATTTATAAAAGGAGAAGTTTTTTTCCAAGAAGATATAGATACCATCAATACGGTTATTAAGAATACTCCTTTTGTAGTGAATCTCGTGGAGCTTTCACGAAATGCACAACGAATCATGGCAAAGAAAATTGAACGAGAAATTTCTAAACCAGAGGTGAGCGTTGAGCCGTATAAGAATAAAATGGTTTTGAAAGGCTGGGTATATTCAAAAGAACAGGCAGAAAATGCTCGTAAAACAGCAAGTTTATATTGGCCTGAAAATCAGGTCGTTGATCTTTTAGAAATCAGAATTGTTAAAGAACCCCCGCGCGTTGCAAAAACGATTCAAATATCAACTCATTATATTGAGCTTTCAAAGGCTTTAAATAAAAACTTTCTCTTTAAGTGGACACCGTTTCCATCAGCACAAGCGCAAGGCCAGCTTAATTTTAATCCGCAAACAGGAAGCTCGCAATTCTCAGGATTTCTTGTCACTACATTTGAGAATCTCTTGCCGCGTTTTAATTATATGAAATCCTTGGGCATCGTGCGCGTGCTTGAGAATCCAATCGTATCAGTCAAAAGCGGAGAGACAGCGGATATTTTTTCCGGCTCAACTGTCTTGATTCCATTGGTTCAACCAACCGGAGCAACAACATTTGATCCTTTACAAATTGGAACAAAGTTAACGATTAAAGCCGAGACCGTAAAAACAAATATTGATCTTAAAGTCGATGTTTCTATTAGTGCGCTCGGATCACCGACAAGCACAGGCATGGTAAATATTGACCAAAGCTCTATCTCCACACGTCAGCTTGTCGAAAATGGAGAAAGTATTGTCATTGGTGGAATTTTACGAACATCAACAACTGATATTAAAGACAGACAGCCTGGTGATATTGAAGCAAATGCAGGCCTCTTTACTTTTTTTAAAACACAAGATGACACCTCTCGAAAAACACAATTCATTATTTTTGTAACAGCTACTACACTTGATAGCTCAAAAGATGCAAATAAAGAGCTTAAAGATTATTTCAATTTATATGAAGTGTATCCCAGTAAATGATAATGATTTATAAGGGTGATATATGTTCAAAAAATTATATTTAAAAATTTTGCTCAGTGAAGTTTTATAAGAGGAAGCAAATTTTTAAATATAATTTTTTGAACATATATCACCCTTACTGAAAGAACAATTATTATGAGCGCACAATCATATGTATTTGCCGTAACGGGATCAAAAGATGGAATAGGCAAATCTAATTTCAGCCTCAATCTCGCTATCAGCTTACATAAAACATCTAATGCACGTGTCCTCGTTATTGATTTTGATACAGAAAATTGTGGCGACATAAAAAATCTTGCGGGGCTTACTGATATTATTTCGATTACTGGCATTGCCGATTCCCTGCATAAACTTGATAGAGAAGCTTTTGCAACATATCTTACCAAACACAACTCAGGAATATCTCTTATTGAATTGTATAAACGAAAGAATGAACTTCGTAATTTATCTGCTTCGACTATTGAAGCATTCATAAATCTTGCACGGCAAAGTTATAATTTTATTGTGATTGATTGTGGAAACAAGATTGATACTTTTTCTTATAAACCATATGAATTTGCAAACTTTGTTTTTTTTCTTACCAATCAGAATATTACGACATTACAACAAGGAGCTAAAAAGCTTTCAGAGTTACAATCCTTACATATTCCTGGCGAAATGATTGCGATAATTCTTAATGAATTTAATCCCAAAAGTGTTATTACTAAACAAATTGTCGGACAAAAATTTAGAAAAGATGTGCTCTTGAGCATTCCAAAGGACGAAACTCTTTTTGAATATTCTGTTACCAAAGGGATTCCAATTACCATTGCAGGGCCAACGAATGCAGTATCGAAATGCATTTTTGATCTTGCGGGGTACATCATAAGCGAAAAATTCCTGAAATATATCAAACCTGCTGCAGGCTCTGGAGCCATTGGTTTTGATGTGCTTCAAGATATTAATCCATCTATTGGAAAAAGTGGCGATACTGCACATTCAGTATCACGTGATATTTTTTCGCAAAAAAAAGCGGCAATTAATGAGTTCAATAATGAAATAAAAATAGCTATTCATAAAAAACTCATTGATGTTATGGATTTAAAAAGTGTTGACCCCACTGAAATCAGTGAAAAAAATCCCAAGAAATTTGCAGAGCTTAAAGTTAAAACGCGCGAGACCATTAATCGATTGCTCGATGAAGCTGGAGCAAAGATCCAAAACCTTGAAGATCGACGTCGTCTTGCTAAAGAAATTTATGATGAAGCACTTGGATTAGGCGCGTTAGAAGATTTGCTCGCCGATACCACCGTTTCAGAAATTATGGTCAATGGACCAAATCAAATATACGTAGAACAAGGCGGAAAGCTTGTACTGACCAATATGTCGTTTACAACCGATAAACATCTTTTAGGTGTTATTGAGAGAATTGTGGCGCCCATTGGGCGACGTATTGATGAAAAAACACCAATGGTTGATGCCCGTCTTAAAGATGGCTCACGGGTGAATGCAATTATTCCGCCTCTTTCGTTAACGGGACCAATGATTACCATTCGTAAATTTTCAAAAGAGCCGCTCACCTATAAAGATCTCATTAAATTTGGAACATTGACTGAAGATATCGCCGACCTTATGAGGGCATGCATTGAAGCACGATTGAACTGCGTTGTTTCTGGAGGAACAGGCTCTGGAAAAACAACGCTTCTCAATGTTATGGCTTCATTTATTCCTACCAATGAGCGAATCATCACCATTGAAGATTCCGCTGAATTGCAATTGCCGCAAGAACATGTAGGAACACTTGAAACCCGCCCTCCTAATTTGCAAGGCGAAAATGAAATCTCAATTCGGGATTTGGTAAAAAATGCACTTCGTATGCGGCCTGATCGTATTATTGTTGGAGAATGTCGTGGCGCTGAGGCGCTCGACATGCTCCAAGCCATGAATACAGGGCATGATGGATCAATGACAACACTCCATGCAAATAGCCCGAGAGATTGCATGCAACGACTGGAGACACTTGTTATGTATGCAGGATATGATTTGCCATCAAAAGCGATTCGAGAACAAATCGCATCAGCGGTACATATGATTTTTCAATTGAATCGAATGAGTGATGGCTCACGTCGTATTACACATATAACTGAAGTAACAGGCATTGAAGGAGAAAAAGTAGTGCTTCAGGATATATTTGTATTTAAACAAAAAGGCGTTGATGAAAAAGGGAGAGTTATTGGACGCTTTGAATCTACAGGACTTGTACCAAAGTTTTTAGAAACCTTGAAGGAAAAAGGGATTAGAATTCCTAAAGGATTATTCTCAGGAGTAAAGTAGATTTAATTGTCATTGCGAGCGTAGCGAAGCAATCTCATAAAGATTAAGATTGCAGAGTTTATCCCGAACGAAGATTGCTCCGGCTTATAAAATCAGCCTCGCAATGACAAGTATGAAAGAAAAAATTATGAACTTTATCACACAAGCATCAGCAAATTTTATCTCGCTTCTTTTTGGCGCTGCTGGATTTCTCATCGTCATGATGATGTATCCACTCATTGAAAACTTTGTTCTTACAAAAGTTCGCGAGAGAATCGCCTGGACATCTGATACATTGGGAAAAATGTATGTTTCTAAACTTCAGAAAAAATATATTATTATCGCGGTTGGTTTAGGTCCTATGCTTTTGTTGGCATTTCTTGGATTCTTTTTTACGTACAGCATGTCAGGTTTTATATTAGTACTTGTGATATCGGTCTTTGGATTCATAGGCTGGTTTTTGCCTAAAGTTGTTCTTGGATTTCTGTATCATCGTCGACTGGAAAAATTTGATGAACAACTGATCGATGCATTAGGCATGCTTTCAAATTCAATTCAAGCGGGATTGAGCCTTTTACAAGGGCTTCAGGTCATTGTAAAAAATATGCCGAATCCTATCGCACAAGAATTTGCGCTTGTTCTTTCCGAACATTCATTAGGAACCACCCTCGATGATGCTCTCATTAATTTAGCAAATAGAGTCCCTTCCGAAGATCTTGGAATGGTAGTAAATTCGATCACAATTCTGCGAGAAACCGGCGGTAATTTATCAGAAACATTTGATACCACGACCAACACCATCCGTGAACGAAAAAAAATCAACGGAAAAATTAAAGCTATGACTTCGATGGGCATCGCACAAGGAACCATGATGATTGGATTTCCGTATGTGCTTGCCTTTGCGTTTTATTCATTAAATCCTAATGGCATGAAGCTTTTTGTCACTACAAAACTTGGTTGGTTATTGATTATAGCTGCACTGATTCTGCAAGGTATCGGCGCTTATGTTATTAAGAAAATCGTAACTATTGATATCTAACGAAATGCCCCCGACTAAATGAGTTCATATGTCGGTCCCCACCTTTTGGTTTATGGTTTTTTGATTGATTCCCGTCTTCATACTATTTTATATACTCATATAAAAAAGTTTTGACTTATTTATATGAGTATGTAAAATAGTATTATGAATTC
>JAHFAK010000045.1:5948-16535 GCA_023250585.1 Deltaproteobacteria bacterium | reverse complement strand
GATATGGCAGCAGGCTTTCCCTTACTTACCACTAAGAGAGTTCCTTTTCGTCTTGTTGCTTCAGAGCTCGAGTTTTTTATTAAGGGTAATACGGACAAAGAGTGCTCAAAACCCGAGATAATCATATTTGGGATGAATGGTGTTCGCCTGATGTTGTTACCTATAGCCACGATGAAACAGCAAAAAGGAAAATGAAAGCGGAACGTGAGTTGGGTCCTATTTATGGATTTCAGTGGCGTAATTTTGGTGCAGCATATGCTTCGTATAATGAAAGGCCTGCAACTCACGGAATTGATCAATTGAAAATCCTAGTCGACAGTCTCAAGAAAGACCCCATGAGTCGCCGTATGATTGTTTCGAGTTGGAATCCTCAAGATCTACATCGAATGGCGCTTCCACCGTGTCATTATGCTTTTCAAGTACTCGTTGCTGAAAATAAACTCAATCTTTTATGGAACCAGCGTTCTGTTGATGTTGCGTTAGGTTTACCATTCAATATTACCAGTTATGGACTACTGTTGCATTTACTTGCCAAAGAGGCTCATTTAGAAGAAGGGCGTCTTGTCGGCTTTTTAGCTGATACTCATGTGTATGTAAATCATATAGATGGTTTAAAAGAACAAATGAAAAGAGAACCACGACAGTTACCAAAAATAATTACCGCGCAATTCAGTTCAATTTTTAATTGGCAGTATACTGATTCAACAATAGAAGAATACAATCCCCATCCTCGCATAGAATTTGAAGTTGCCATATGACAGAAATTATAATTATAGCAGCAATTGCAGCTCATAATGTCATTGGTAAGAATAATACCTTGCCATGGCATATTAAAGAAGATCTTGCACATTTTAAAAAACTTACTCTCGGATATCCCTGCATTATGGGGCGCAAAACCTATGATTCGCTGTTAGTTAAACCATTACCGGGGAGAGAAAATATTGTTTTATCGCATACTAAAAATTATAAACCTCACGATGTTACCGTCTTTACTGATTTTGACAATGCAATAGCGTATGCGCATGAGAAAAAATATCCAAAAGTTTTTATTATTGGTGGAGTTTCACTATTTCAAATTGCATTAGAGAAAGCTGCCACACTTGAATTAACGGCAATTCATGGCACGTATTCAGGAGATACTTTTTTCCCTCCCATTAATTTTTCCGAGTGGGAACTTGCTTACGAAGAAGATCTCAAGAGTATTGATACAAAAAACCATAGAGAAGTTTCTTTTTCTTTTAGGACATACAATAAACATAGGTAAGAGCGAGGTGCCTATCTTCTTTTTTATTATATATCGACGTCGCTTCCATAATAATTTTAAGAACAGGAAAGCGCGCTCGATATATAATAAAAAAGAAGATAGGCACCTCGCTCTTAAAGTACTTATTCTATTTTCATTGATATATCGATAGCACGAGCTGAATGAGTAAGCGAGCCCACTGAACAGTAATCTATATCTAAATTTTTATATTCATTGATTGAATCCAATGATACTCCTCCAGATAGCTCAATTTTGCTTTTTTTATTAATTAACTGAATTGCTTTTTGCATGTCAGCATAAGACATGTTATCTAACATTATAATATCGGGTGGATTTGAGAGCGTTTCATATACCTCTTCGATGGTTCGTACTTCGACTTCAACTTTTTTATGTAAGTGAGCATTTCGAATTTTTCGTAACGCTTCGGTAATCGAACCTACGGCACGAATATGCGTATCTTTAATCATGATCATATCGGAAAGATTCATACGATGGTTTTTCCCGCCCCCATGTACAACGGCTTCTTTTTCAAGATATCGTAATCCTGGAGTTGTTTTTCGCGTATCAAGAATTTCAATATGATTTCCCATCTTTTCCGTAAATTGACGAGTATACGTCGCAATACCGGAAAGACGCTGGAGAAAATTCAACATGAGTCGTTCGTATGTCAGAAGAAGTTTTGTTGTACCGGTGATAGTGGCAATATTCTTTCCCTTATTCACTCGATCTCCGTTTTTATAATGAAAGTCGCAGGAGATGTTTTTATGGTGTCTTTTGACAATCTGTTCAATGACCTGTAACCCTGATATAATACAGTCTTCCTTAACAAGTATTTGTGCCTTAGAGGTGTGCTTATCATCAAAAATAATTTCTGAAGTACAATCACCAAAAGGAAAATCTTCTTTTTCTGCAATGCTGATGAGATCATGTGCTAATGTTTGTGGCGCGAATTGATTTTTATAATCAGTCACGATGATATCATGGTCAAAAGCAAGTTTTGGAAGATTATACAAATCGCTGATCATGAATTCTTGTGCATCATCACCAGCTCTTGGAGTCCCTATAGCATTGGCAGTAAAAACAGTTGCAACGGTATGCATTCGTGGATCTCGTGAAGGATCTGAATAGACATGAAATTGTTTGAGATTACAAATATCTAAATTAGTTTCTTCTTTTGCTTCACGAATTGCGGCATGTTCAACTGATTCACCCACATCAACAAAACCACCCGGCAACGCCCAGCCATACGGAGGATTTTTTCGCTTAATGAGAATAATGCCTTTGTTTTCGAGATTAATAATTATATCAACCGTTAAAAATGGAGTAACTCTGTTATTCATAGTTCGTACCTGGGTTTGTTAAGGGAGAGTGGGTATGTGTTTTAAAAAAGTATATTTAAATTTTGCTCAGTGAAGTTTTATAAGAGGAAGCAAATTTAAATATACTTTTTTAAAACACATACCCACTCTCCCGGTATCTTTTCTTTCATCCAAAAAATACCTTTGCTATTTCATATAGCCGCATATCTACTGTTTTAAGCTCTTTTACAGCTTCAGAGAGGGAGACATCAACAATTTCATTACCTTGAAGCGCTACCATTTTCCCAAAGTTTTTTTGGTTAACAAGATCGATGGCACGAACTCCGAATCGTGTAGCCAGAACACGATCATGCGGTGTAGGTGAACCACCGCGTTGAATATGGCCAAGCACACTTACACGAGTTTCATGACCCGTAATTTTTTCTATCTTTTGACCGAGGAGATTTCCTATGCCACCAAGGATTGCATGACCAAATTCATCTTGCTCTGTTTTTGCATATATTTCTGTATCTTTTTTTTCTTCCGGATCAAAAATTTTTGCTCCTTCGGCAACCACAATAATACTAAAGGTTTTACCGCGTAATGATCGTTCTTGGATAGCATTACAGAGATCATGAATATTTGTTTCTTTTTCAGGGATGAGAATATAATCCGCGCCTCCTGCAATACCTGCATATGTTGCAATCCAGCCTGCATGGCGTCCCATGACTTCGCAGACAATAACACGATTATGAGATTCAGCAGTTGTATGCAAGCGATCAATTGCTTCTGTTGCAATTGTAATTGCTGTATCAAAGCCGAACGTAAAATCAGTTCCATTTAAATCATTATCGATTGTTTTGGGAACACCTACAACAGGAAAACCATCTTTAAAGAGTTTATTCGCAACACCTAACGTATCCTCCCCGCCGACAGCAACGAGAGCATCGAGTGAGAGTTCTTTGAAATTACGCTTGAGTTCATTTTCAGTTTCTTTTGCTTTATAAGGATTTGTCCGGGAAGTACCTAGAATAGTACCTCCAACGTGTAAGATGCCTGAGACATTGTTAATTGCTAAATCGCGGGTTTTTTTTTCGAGAAGTCCTTTCCAACCTTGCATAATCCCTGTCACATTATGACCATATCGTAATGAACGTCGAACCACGGCTCGGATAACCGCGTTGAGTCCGGGACAATCACCCCCACCAGTTAATATACCAATTTTCATTGAAGCCTCCTAATTTTCGCTCTTTATGCTACTCTTTGTGGTTACTTTTTCAAGCAATAAATGTAGAACTTACTTTTGAAAAGTCATCCCCGCGGAAGCGGGGATCCAGCCTTGTAAACTTTATTTCTGGATTCCCGCCTTCGCGGGAATGACAAAATCTTTCCAAATTTTTTTTGCTACTTCTAGTAAAATATGCTATAATAAAACATATGAATAAAAGAATACTCATTACGGGAGCAAATGGTTTTTTAGCTTCATATATTATTAATGAAGCTCGACAAAAGGGGTATACTGTTGTTGCAACTGATACAATCGACAAAAAAGAACATCTACCCGACATTCAGTTTTATAAAGCGGATTTACTTGATAAAAATCGCCTGACAGAAATTACAAAAAATATTGATGTTATTGTTCACTGTGCTGCAATTTTTGATTTGTCGGTGAGTAAAGAACGACTCTATCAAGTGAATGTAATCGGAACAAAAAATATTTTCGAAGCGGCGATTGAAAATAAAGTAGCACAATTTATTCACATTTCATCATGCGATATTTATGGCGCATTGAAATATATCCCCGCTGGTATTGATCATCCTAAGAATCCAAAAAATAATTATGCGTGGAGTAAGCTTCAAGCTGAAGAGGTTATTCATAATCATCACGATAGAGATAAAATACAATGGACAATTATTCGTCCTTCTATGCTCTATGGTCCGAGAAGTGCATATGTCGCCGCAATCTTGTTTTCAGTGCCCTGTGTATTACGATATTTGGGTGTTAAAAAACTTCCTTATTTTACTGGAGGCACAAAAGTTACCTTAGTTCATGTGGAAGATGTTGCCGGCTCTGTAGTGTTTTCGCTTCTTAATGAAAGAACCTACAATAAAATTTTCAATATCGCTGAAGAAGAAGTAATTGAGATGGGAACAATAGTAGAACTTTTATTAAAGAATTTTGGAATTAAACCATGTTGCACGCTTCCAATCTCAAAATTTTTCTTAAATCTTGTTTCTTCTATTTTACTTGCTCTTCCCAATTGCCTTTCCGCAGGAGTTTTGAGTTTTTTTGTGGTACGATTTTGGAAAAGAATCGTAGAAAAATATGATTTAAAAAGAGATTTTTATCCCAAACTTCATAAAGAGTTTTATTCGTATTTTTTTGGTGATCGAGTATTTTCAATCGATGATATAAAAAAAGCAGGCTACGTCATTAAACACAAATCAATAAAATATTCTTTGGCTCAAACACTTGATTGGTACCGAGAGAATAAGTGGCTGCCGCCGTTTAAAGATTAAAGGACTTTCTGAAAAACTCGTATTTCAAGGAACCTCTCAAAAAGGTCCAGATGCGAGGCGCATGCAAAGCCGCAACCGGAGCATACTCGGGTAGTATGTGAGGATTGTGGTTTTGCGTGCAACGATGCAGATGGGCCTTTTTGAAAGGTTCCTAAAAGTAATAATAGAAGAGGGCTCGTCCCTCCCATTCAGTATTTGATTTTTTTCCTTCAAGATTAAAAGCTATATTCTTCATAAATTCCCATCGAAGTACTGGTTGCACCTTCCATATATGATTCTTGTCTTGTGTAGGAAAGAAAAGACTTTCTCCTTTGATAAGTAAAATAAGGCTATCATTGATTCGAAAACGTAGCCCTCCAAAAGATCCAAATCCTGCACGTAGAGGAAGATCTCCAAATTCATGAAATTCAGGGGAACCAAGAAGTGTAGTATCCAAAAGAACAAAAGTAATAATGGCATTATCAAAAAATGCCATTGTAGCTCCCCCGCCTAATTCTGTAACTCCCGCCATACATGCATTACAGCTTCCATCGTATAGTGTTCGAGTGCCAAGTGAAAACTTCCATGATGGACTAAGATCAAAAGGACTGAGCGGAGTGAGTGAGACAATATGCACCAAATCTAATTCTGTTAGCTCAACATTTTTATTTTCAATAAATAAGCGCATACGAGTATTAAAAAATTCAAGTTGAAAAAAATCAGAATATCCTTCAACCGGATCAACAAGATCATGCAGGGATAAGCGCAAGTCGAGAGCAATAAAATTTTTATCTATATTTTCGTAACCATAGCCAGTGCCTATTCTCCATGAGCCGTGGCCATTATGAATCATCTTATTTTTTGGAGGCTTCAGTGCCAATGGTTTGGATGGCTTTAATAGAGCAGCTCTTTTTTTCATAAGCTCATATTTATTTTTTTGTCCTTTTCCCTCAGGCTTTTTGAGTAATTCTTCTGCATATTGAAAATCAACCAAATCAAGGCTTGCATCGAGTATCTCTATTTTTTCTTGCTCAGATATAGATGAAGGCAAAGAAAGATCCGGATTTTTTGCAAGCTTCACAACAAACGATTTTTTATTTTCATCAATTTTTTTAATTCGTTCTAAAAATTGTGTACGAAGCGATGGACGATAATGGATATCTGCTATGAGGTTCGGCTGGTTAAACAAAGCTTTGACTGTATCCGCAGGTATGACAGGAAATTTAAGGGTTTCAGTCAGTTTAAGTTCAGGATTTGCAACTTCTATAAGGCTTAAAATGTGATAAGAACAATTTTCAGTAAGATAAAAATAATCAAAATACGTATGCCCAAGCTCCCAGAGATGGAGAGTCAGCATAAGTAGTTGCTGAGGAGTAAGCGCTAAGTCATATTCCCATAAGTCACGTGATTCAAAGTCATTGTATTCTCTAACTTTATAATAATAAGGAATGCGCTGAAAGGTTCCTTTAAAAAAACCTGTCAGGCCTTTAAATGCATAAATTGGCGCAAAATATGTGTCGGGAACTGCTGCGTAATTGATTCCATAGTCGAGCAACTCATGATGTTTATCAGACTCACTTCGAGGAGTTTTATTAATGCGTAACAACGTATGTCCAAAAGCCGAAGAAGGATTATTTAAGTAATACGATGAGAATACTAATGTAACTGATTGAGCATTGAGTTCTTTTAAAAACTTTCTAAGATCTGGACATGTTGTCCTTGGTAGTAAGTTTGGGTCAATTGAAAGTTTGTTATTCAGCCAAAGAAAGCGCGCAGGAAATCTACAGATAGGATGATCATCAGCCACGTCAGAAGCTTCTTGAAAAAATCCTCTCAGTGTTTTTTCAAGTTCAATTTTTGGATCATTCTTCCCCTGATGAGAAAGAAAAAAGTTTTCTCCATCAGCTTGACTCTTCCAATCTCCAAACATTGTTTTTTGGTAATGGCCCAGCTTAATCCATTGAGGGTCAAGATAGAGTTTTTGTGTGACAGCTCTTTCAATAAATTTTTCAATTGAATTATTTTTTTCAGTTTGATTGCTTAACACATCTGGGGGGAAAAGACATAATAATGAGAATAAAAAAATGATAGGTTTATTCAAAGGAATTATAAATTTTTACATGAGAGTTCATTATGTTCAGCAAGAATTTGTACAATTGATGAGCTTACCGTTGCATCACTTACTGAGGTGTTTGGAAAAATTGAAGTGAAAGATTGTTGTAATGTTGATCCAACAAGAGTTGGATCAATACAGCCTGCTAATTCGGTTAAGCTACTGATTGTTTCACCTTGTCCTTTAGCTATCTCTTTGGCGATTGCTTCGCGATTTGTTTCGATAAATACTCGTGAGGTTGCTTCCCCCATATTTGTTCCATCGCAATTACTTGTTCCACTGGTAATACCAAATGTTTGACTACCAAAAGTTCCATTGGTTGTTGCAGCGAGAATTTGTACCATGCCTTCTTTATTTTCAAAAAGCATTGAGCCAAGACCACAACCTGCAGTTCCATATTTTCCTGCATGAGCGTGTACAGACAAAATAGTGCATAAAATAAAGCAGGTACTTCCAAGCTTTACAAATAAATTTTTCATGAGAGGCCTCCTTACATAAATGGTTAATTTTTAATAAGAAAATTGTAAACGTACCAATGAAGTGAGTCAAGTGAGTTAGCAATGAAATTCTTCCAGAAGCTTGAGTGAAATTTCTCGAATGATATTGTCAGAACCGTAAATTGCACGACCTATAATGCAGTGGTATCTTTCCTTTAAAAGTGTGTCAACTTCTTGTATTTTTCCTCCCTGCAAAATTAATCCCGTCAGATAATAATTTAGCTTGGTATCTTTTTGTGCGAAGGGAAGATTTGAAAAAAGGTGTAGCTTTGTCGATGGAATAATAAAATCACGAATTCCCATTTCATAGGCAAGATTATAAAGATTAATGACCCGTTCATCATGAATATATCCACCTTCAGAAACGAGAAATTGAGGATGGGACATGTAGCCGCCGAGAAGTACTGTCATGTCTTGATCTCGTGCCGCTTCAATCCATTCTTTTTGGCTTTGCGGTCCTGACAACGGAAAATATATAATTGCATCGAGACCCGCTTCTTTACAAACTTTTACAAATTTGTGTCCCATTTCAGGAATATCGGTACATGCTTTTTGATGATCATATATAATTGGTTTGTCAGTTATATCTTTTGCAATGCTAACTACTTCAGGTAATCCATAGCGCAATCCAAGTTCTACTCCGACTTTATAGGCGCTAATGCCTGGAATATCATGGGTTTCATGAAGAATTTTTTTATAGAGATCCAAGTCAGTATCACAGGCGACAATAATACTTTTAGAGATATGTATAAGATCTTTTTTTGTTTTCATAATTGTATTGATAATTTTGCTATAATATGAAAATTACTACCCTGTCAAATACTATGGAGGGTGCAGTGAACGATATTAGTATAAAAAAGAATACTATCTTAGAAGCTATTGGGAATACGCCTCTTGTGAGATTACAAAAAGTTGTCCAAGGGGTGAAGCCTGCCGTATATGCAAAGCTTGAATACATGAATCCCGGCGGAAGTATTAAAGATCGTATGGCTCTTTATATGATTGAAGATGCTGAACGAAAAGGAATTTTAAAAAAAGGCGGGACAATTATTGAGAATACATCGGGAAACACTGGACTTGGATTAGCTATGATTGCAGCCGTCAAAGGGTATAAGGCGATTTTTACCATTGCTGATAAAATGAGCCAAGAAAAGATAGATCTCTTAAAAGCCTATGGCGCTACGGTTGTCGTAACACCAACAGATGTGCCCCATGATGATCCTCGAAGCTATTATGAAACTGCGCGGCGTATCGCGCGTGAGACACCTAATTCTTTCTATGTTAATCAATATAATAATCCGATGAATCCTCTTGCGCATTACAAAACAACAGGACCTGAAATTTGGAAACAGTGTAATGGAAAAATTGACTACCTCATCGCTGGTATTGGTACTGGTGGAACATTAAGTGGGATAGGAAAATATTTAAAAGAACAAAATCCTCAGATTAAAATTATCGGTGTAGATCCAAAGGGATCAATTTTTTACGATTATTTTAAAACCAAAAAAATGGTGAAACCTCATGTGTATCAAGTTGAAGGTATTGGAGAGGATTTTCTCGTTGGTGCAATTGATTTTACGGTAATGGATGACATTATTCAGATAAATGATCGAGATTCATTTCTTGCTGCACGCAAACTTGCGCGAGAAGAGGGCATTTTTGCAGGAGGTTCAAGTGGCTCTGCTCTTTTAGGTACGTTAGAGGTTTCAGAAAAACTCGATGCTTCAAAAGTCGTTGTTACCATTTTTCCTGATTCGGGAACGAGATATTTAAGCAAAATGTATAACGACGAATGGATGAAAGAGAAAGGTCATATATGAAATTTGAAACAAAACTGATTCGTATCGGTGAAGAACCTAATGTTACTGATGGAACGGGCGACGTTGTAATTCCCATCCATTTATCGAGTACCTTTGCACGAAAAGAAGTTGATAAGCCAACCAAGGGATATGAGTATTCACGATCAGGTAATCCAACGAGAAATGCATTAGAAAAACGCTTAGCAGCCTTAGAAAATGCCCGTTACGGATTAGCTTTTGCTTCAGGGCTTGCGGCGGAAACAACGTTGTGTCTAACGTTGTTACGGCCAAATGATCATGTGATTGTTTTTGATGATGTATATGGTGGCTGTAGGCGATTGTTTGAGAATCTTTTTAAAAAACAACTCGGGGTATCTGTTAGCTATGTAGATGCGCGAAACACAGCTAACGTTGAAACTCATATTACCGGTGCAACAAAGCTGATATGGCTCGAAACCCCAACAAATCCCCTCATGAAACTCTGCGATATTAGAGCAATTACAGAGATTGCCCGGCAAAAAAAAATTATGGTAGTCGTTGATAATACTTTTATGAGTCCCTATTTCCAAAATCCGCTTGATCTTGGTGCTCATGTAGTTATGCATAGCACGACCAAATATTTAAATGGACATAGCGATTCTTTGGGCGGTGCGCTCATGGTTTCGGATGATAATCTTTTTGAACGACTCAAGTTTAATCAAAATGCGATGGGAGCAATTCTGTCTCCTTTTGATAGTTATTTGCTCTTACGAGGTTTGAAAACATTGGCTCTTAGAATGGATCGGCATCAGCAAAATGCAATGAAAGTTGCTACGTATTTGGAGAAGCATAAGAAAGTTCAAAAGGTGTATCATCCAGGTTTAGAAAGTCATCCACAGCATTCACTCGCCAAAAAACAAATGAGAGGATATAGCGGTACGTTTTCATTTGAATTGGGTGGAAATCTTGAAACAGCAAAAACATTTTTAAAAAATTTAAAGGAACTCAATGTTGCTGAAAGCTTGGGGGGAGTGGAATCGCTCATCGAGCATCCAGCGCTTATGACTCATGCATCAATTCCAAAAGAAGAAAGGGAAAAAGTAGGCATTTCTGATTCATTAATACGAATTTCGGTTGG
>JAHFAK010000045.1:0-5848 GCA_023250585.1 Deltaproteobacteria bacterium | reverse complement strand
GCCTTCAAAGTTGGCGAGTTTACCTTAAAGAGCGGCAAAACTTCTCCATATTTTGTGAATATGGGAGTATTCAATGATGGTGAATCTCTTTCACAACTCGGAGATTATTTCGCACGCTTTATTGTAGAGCAATTTAAAGAATCCGATTATGATCTGATCTTGGGACCTTCATATAAAGGCATCTCATTAGCTGCGGGTATTTCAATGAGTTTATGGAAAAGCCATAGCATTAATAAACGATTTTTTTATGATCGCAAAGAAGAAAAAAAACATGGAGACGAAGCTGCTTCAGGAATGACGAAGCTTTCATTGCGTGTTCCTGACCACTCAAAAATAATAATCATCGATGATGTATTTACTACGGGATTTACGAAAGTAGAAATTATGAAACTCATTAAACGAATATGTCCGACGGTAAGTTTTGTTGGATGCGTTGTTGCTGTCGACCGTCGAGAAGGCACTGATCATGAGGACATTGGAATTCCACTTCATTCAATAGTGGCGTTACCTGAGATATTGACGTATTACGGAGCAATGAAAAAAATATAGAGTAGTTTTACGGGACTATCATTCCCGCGAAGGCGCGAATGACCAAGGGAGAAATCCATGACAGAGTATTTTGAATTAGAGTGGCAAAAGTTTCAAAAGACGAGTGAAGAAGCTAAACTTGCATTTTTTCAAAAAGAAGGACGAATATTTGATATTCTTTTTGCTCGCCAATTTGAGCGGAAGCAATTAGATTTTTTATCTAATTTAGCGACAAAAATTCGATTGGTTGCTAAACGAAAGGAAGGAGCCGATTATTTACGAAGGCTTTTAACGCATAAAAAGGCCATGCTCTATTTTGTTCAGCCATCAACAAGAACCTATCTTTCATTTTTAAATGCATGTCATATTTTAGGTATTAAAACGAGCGATATTCGTGATACTTTTACTTCGAGTGAAATTAAAGGGGAAAGTAGTTACGATACGATTCGAACATTTAGCAGTTACGTTGATGTGATTATTTCACGCCATCCTGAAAAGGACTTTAACCAAAAAGCTGCATGGCTGTTAAATTCTACTGACCGCCCCATTCCTGTGGTAAATGCTGGATCGGGGAAGGATGAACATCCAACGCAAGCGCTTCTCGATATTTATACGCTTCATAGATCATTTGAACATCGTGGAGGCATTGATGGAAAAGTCATTACCATGGTTGGTGACTTAAAAAGAGGACGTACGATTCGCTCGCTCAGCTTTCTTATGAAAGAATATAAAAATATGAAGCTCTATTTTATCGCGCCGAAACATTTAATGATTGAAGAGGATCTTCGTAGCTTTTTGAAAAAATCGCGTATCGAATTTTATGAAACAGATAATTTTGCATCAGTAATTGCTCAATCCGATGCAATCTATATGACGAGAATTCAAGATGAACATGACAATGACAAGGAAAAAACACAGAGTTCCTATGATGATTTTTCATTTACGTATGAACACCTTTCCATTCTTAAAAAAGATGCTGTTATTATGCATCCATTGCCTCGGCGAAATGAGATAGACGTTCGTGTTGATAGCGATGAGCGAGCAGTCTACTGGCGCCAAGAACGCAATGGCATGTGGATTCGAGCTGCGCTTCTTGCCTATATATTCCATGTAGAAAAAAGTATTCTTGATGTATGAAAAAAACTAGTTGAGCTTGCAATTTTATGAGATCTGTGGATTATAATAACAAATATAGGAGGCTCATATGTGCGGATATCTAAGAAATCTTGTGATTTTGAGCATATTTCTCATTTCATCTACTTCAGTGCTTTTTGCAGAAACTGATACAACGCAAGTAGTTCAACCACGTATTGTGTATGTTAATGAAAAATCAACTGTTACTGCTGGAGTTTTGGGTGGATTTGCTGGTTTTGGTCTTGGGAATTTCTATGCAGAAAATTATCAGCTGGGCACCATATGTCTTGTAAGTGAAGTATTAGGTTTAGGCTTGGCGATTGGTGGTTGGTTTGCTGCAGATGATGACAATGATGGCTTTCTCGAACGAAGCGAAATTAAATGGGATAATTTAACAGGCAATGAAGCGGGGCTCTTTTATGGCGGTTTAGGCATTATGCTTGCTTCACGAATTTTTGGAGCTGTTACCGGTGCTCATGAAGCAACAAAATATAATGAAAATCTCAATAAAAAATTTCGGTATGAATCACGTCTTGAGCCACGCATTGATGTCTCCCCAAAAGGTTCATTTATCGGACTTGCCTATAATTTCTAAAAATTCTTTTTCGTTCAGTATGTGTATTTCATACTCGCGTGCTTTTTTTAATTTCGTACTTTCTTTCGCATCTTCGGCAACAACGAGATAATCTAATTGTTTTGTTACCTGTGATAAAATTTTTCCGCCGAGCGATTTAACTTTTGTCTCCGCATCCTTTCGTGTCATGTCTTTAAGGGTACCCGTAAAAACAAACGTCTTATTTTGTAATGGTCCTTTTGATACAGGATTAATTTTTTCTATCGTGATAAAACGTAAAAGTTTGGTAATCATTTCTTTTCGTTCTTCTAAGCCTCGTACAATATTTTTTGCAATAATATCGCCAATTGAATGAATAGACATGAGCTCTTCTTCATCAAGCTCGAGAATTTTTTCAAGAGATCCAAACATATCGGCGAGAATTTTTGAAACTGCTCCGCCTAAGTCATCAATT
Organism: Deltaproteobacteria bacterium; assembly: GCA_023250585.1. Classification (GTDB taxonomy): domain Bacteria; phylum Bdellovibrionota_F; class JAHFAK01; order JAHFAK01; family JAHFAK01; genus JAHFAK01. Next base: position 3,158 of record JAHFAK010000045.1, on the reverse strand, counting down.
CCAAGACTCAGAAGAAATTGTTCCAACGTAACGCTTTTTTTGGTTGAAATATTATTGATAAGTTTTTCAGCAAGAACATCTCCCATGCGGGGCAGTTTTAAAAGATCTTCTATAGTTAACGTACAAAGATCAGACGGTTCTTTAACAAGTTTTTCATCGTAGAGTATTTCAATCCATTTTCTTCCAAAACCATCAATCTCGAGAGCTTTTACAAAATGTTCAAGAAAAGATATTTGTGTATTCCTACAATTTTGTGGATGTGCACAGTATAGAAAATCATCGCGAGTAACTACGCTTCTGCCACATGACGGACATTCTTTAGGAATCTCTAAAGCCTCACCGCGACCGGCGCTGGTAACTGATTCAAGATTCGGAATAACCCCTCCACGGCGCGTGATCATAACTTTTGCATTTTTTCGTAAATCGAGTTTTTTAAAATTTCCTAAGTTATGAAGAGAAGTTCGATTAATAACAGCACCTGAAAGTTTGATAGGTTCAATAATTGCACAGGGAGTAATGGTTCCTGTTCGCGAGACGTTCCACTCTACAGCAAAGAGATGTGTAATGCCTGATTCTCCTTGAAGTTTATATGCAAGAGCATAGCGCGGGTGATGATTCGTTTCACCGAGACGTTTTTGTTCACTCATACTATTTACTTTATACACAATGCCATCGACTTCGTAATCATACTGTGTATGTTCTTCGAGAAAAACTTCTACGCTCTGTTTTAATTCATTTTTAGAAATTTTCTTGCTATTGACCGAATGAAATCCAAATTTTCTCAAGAGTTCAATTTTTTCCCATTCTTCATTACATTCTTTTCCTAAAAGATCATAGGCTAAAAATGATAAATTAAATTCTTTTGTTTTTTCAGGATTCTTTTGTTTAATTGCTCCAGCTGCAAGATTGCGAGGACTTTTAAACGTTTCTTTAAATTGTTTAAAAACTGAAAGATTCATGTATATTTCACCGCGAATTTCGCAATTTGACAGAGGAATTTGAAGAGGAATCGCATCTACCATAAAAATATTTTGTGTGATATTTTCTCCGATAAATCCATTTCCTCGTGTGGCTGCACAGGCGAGAATACCATCACGATTATAATGAATCGCAGCAGCGAGACCGTCGACTTTTGGTGATTGCACAAGATCTCCATTAAAATTTTCGGTCCATTTTTCTAATGATTCGAGATCATATGATTTATCGAGAGATAGCATGGGAATGCTATGTTCAATAATATTTTTTTTGGTGCTTAATGGAATATCCGATCCTATTTGTCTTAATACTTTTGAAGAGGGATTGAGCTTTTTTAATTTTACAACAAGCCCATCAAATTCCTGATCCGAAATGAGTGGATCAGAAAGAACAAAATAGCGATAATTATGAAATAATATTTCGCGTTCGAGTTCACCAATTGAGTCTTTTTTCATAGAACTACTCTATGTTTTTTTAATTGAGGTAGTCAATCCAGAGGAAAGGAGTGGATTCACGCCTACGAGGGAATCCAGAAAAACGTCTTGCAGAAAATGTCACTAAAATTTTATACTACAATTATGAACCATAGAATTCTTTTTTTTCTTCTTCTTGTATTTTTTGCTTCTGCGCTCTTGGCTGAAGAAGAAAAAAAAGACGATAAACATCTCATGATTGATGAGCTGGTTGAACGAGTCGATCAGCCGCTTCATAATCTCAAACAAAAACAATTCTTTATGTATATTGGTACAGGAGTATATCTTTCTGACTATGCATTTAATAACGGACAGGTTCAGGTTATCGGAAATAATCAACGAGCGGCAGCATTTAATTTAGGGCTCGATACTACGTTATATAGACTTCCGGTACGACGATCGTCTGTATCTGCATTTCTCGGATATACGAATGCATTCTCTCATTTTGCTCTTGAGGTTCCCGGTGAGAATTTTGGAAAGGCTTTTGGGTACACACATCGTCTGCGATTTGATATGAAATATAGATTTTTTCCATTATTTGAACTCTATAGTCCTCGGCTTGATTTTATAATTGGTTTCGAATGGTTTTATTTTACTTCAAACGCACCAAATAAGGCGGCAGCGCAAGATCCATTTTATAAAAATTTAATTGTTGATTACAGCTATCTTTCGCCGGTAACGGGGCTATCTCTTGAAATTCCTACGATTGATATTGCTCATATCAATTTTTCTCTCTTGGCTGATTTTGAATATTTTTTTAAAACAACATTTTTAGAAAACCCGCTTCATGCTTCCGGAAATTATACAGGCAATGATGGGATAGGATATGGAGCAGGAATTTTAGGTGAATATGCACAAGGATATTTTGTAATGGCGAAGCTCATAATTCGGCCACTTGAATTTCATTTTTCGGGAACGAGTATTTATGATGATACACCTCGCAGTAATATCGAAAATGCTACCGTTAAAGATACTTCCTATACAATTACGATTGCCTTTGGTTATCGATACTAATGAGGGAACCTCTAAAAACTATCCATCTACATCGTTGTCCATACATTCGCAATCCTCACGTATTGGCATATACGCTCCGGTTGCTCATGTGTGTACGCCTCGTATCTGGACATTTTTTAGAGGCTCCTTAGTATTAATTATTTTTGCTTCGAGTTTTAAAAGCGCTTCAATAAATTCTTTAATAGTTGATGTGACAAAATGTTGCGGATGACGAGTAGATGACGTTGAACTTTTTGATTTATTGATAGGTTGATCTATTTTCATACCTTATGTTTTTTTAATTTCGTGTATTTTTCTTTTAATGAGTTTGTTCTTATGATTAGGAAAATCTACTCGAATATACACTGTTTTTTCGAAAAGTTTTTGAATTTTTCCTTGTTTTTCACCTTTTGCAAACGCAAAATTAACTTTATCACCGACTTGCATAGTAATAACTCCTTATGATTTATATAATACTGAGTCCTTCTAACACGACTGTTAATTTAGTCAAGTTGGCATTATTGTGCTGATGTTAGAGATAATTAACGTTAACTATCTCTAACATCAGTACTTCAGTACAATCTTAACATCAGCACAATTATACTAAATGGCAAGCAACAAAATGATTTGGTTCAACCTCTCGTAATTCGGGTTCAGTTGCCTTACAACGTGCTTCGGCAAGCGGACAACGTGTATGAAAGGGACAGCCGGATGGCG
>JAHFAK010000044.1 GCA_023250585.1 Deltaproteobacteria bacterium | reverse complement strand
AAGAATTGACATTCTTTGTCCTATATGGAAAATAGAGTCAATGATGGGGGCTTAAATGTCTCGTTATTAGGACAAAGTCTACTCACTATTTAAACAAATAAAGCCTCATTATCTTTTAAAAATGTGCTAAAACTCTAATAATTACCTTCAATTATTAGATACATTATAATTTGGTATGGAAATTGCACTTTATATGAAGTGAGCTTTTTCATATTCCTCCTCCTTGAAAAATTTGGTTAAACCTTTTTTTAGCCGGCTGTTCAAGGCAGCCGGCCCTTTAATCCCCAGATCTCCCGAAAAAAATTGGTAAGTGTTGCAACTATTCTTTTGTCAAATGATAAAGGAGTAAAAGAAGTTTATATAATCTGGATTGGTCTTCTTAAAATTTTCCGAACGATTTTTAAGAAACGTTCTGCTGAACTAACGAGTTTATTCGCCCCATTCTCTGAAAAATCATCGGCGTAATCCGCATTCTCGCGCATCATTTTAGCAAGTTGAAAATCTGAAACTAATGCATGAAATGCTGTATCTTCAGATACATAGAGATGAGAAATTGCAATTCGTAAACAGCGATGATGATGCTCCCTGAAGCCTTTGGCGTAAAGAAGCGCTCGTGCTGTATGAAACATTGAATAATAGGCTTGAATCGTAGACCATTTCCATTTCTTACGGGTGAGTCCTTCTTGAGCTTCCGCCAAATCTCCTTCAGCTATTTTGAGTTGTTTACCCACAAGTTTTGGTCCGTCACTAAAGGCTTTAATCTGTCCTTTCGAAAGACATTTCTCGAATTCCAGTTCTATTTTTCCCATACAATAACTCCTCGATGTACTTCTTTAAAAAATACAGGATCATTTTTTTCTACATTCAGTATTTCCTCAGGTGTTTTTATTATCGGTTGTATTCGATGACTCTCGTCAACTCTATTTATTTCTCGTATGATGAGATCTTTCTTTGAGCTGATTATCAAGAGATCAAAATCACTATCATGACAATTTGTTCCCTGTGACCTACTTCCAAAAAGAATAATCTTAATGGAAAGTTTCTTAATTCTATTCACGAGTGGAGATATTTCGAGAATATTCAGTGCTATTTTAAACGGTAAAAGCCATGTATTGTCGAGGTCGATTTGATTATAACAGCGTCTACCCTTATGTACTCTCTCGGTTATGTGAAAATCTGCAAGCTTCTGAAGTGCACGATGAATTGCAGCTCTCTTAGCTCCCGTAACCTTTTGTATAATTTCAGTATCGTTTAGCTCTTGATTTGAATGCTGCAAAAGAACATCTAATACTCGTAACAGTGGAGTCGAAAAGATTACATTTTTTATAATTTCCATATATATAGATTATTCCATATATATGGAAATAAGTCAAGATAGGGACTAAACTGGATTCCGTGGTCAAGCTGCGGAATGAGGATTTTGGGGACTTCCCCTTATATGTCATCCCGCCTATGAAAAACACAGTCAAAAGTAAATTCTTTCGACTTTAGGCGATAGTTTTTAAAAAACAAACTTCAAATTGAGTTTAGGAAGGACTTCTTTAATTTTTTTGATGGTAGTCAGAGTAGGGTTTGCCGTCTCTCCATTTTCAAGCTTTTGATAGGCAAAGACATTGGCATATCCTAATTTTTCTGCTGCTTTTCTTTGGGTGAGTTGCTCTTTAAGACGAGCCTGCCGCATAAGCAGAGCAAAAGCAATGCGGACATCGCATTCGACTTCAATAATAGTACGTCCTCGTATTCTTTCTTTGGGTAAGGGAAAAACCTCGTGAGATGTTGCCGGTTCATCTAAATAGAGATTAAGAGCCTCTTGCATATTTTTTAATAGCTCCTCACGAGTGTCTGCTTCTGTTCTACATCCAATAAGTTCAATACAGGAAGCTGAAAACCCACTTTTTTCTTTTTTGATTTTAAAGTGATATTTCATACTAGTCTCCCTTTCTTAATCTTTTTAATAGCGCTTTCTCTAATCCCTTCTTAAGTTCTTTATGCATTGGGATCGTTTCTCTAAGCTCACCTTTACAAACAATTACATGAGAGCCTTGTTGCCGTAATTTAATCCAACCATACGATAAATATTCTTTAAGCATCTCTTTCCCGCTTAACGGCATATACGCTTTCTTAAGAATCTTATACAAGAATACCACTTTTAAGTGGTCATGTCAAGAGGGTCTTTTATTCAAAAATGAGGCACACACGATCCTGTTGTACAGAGATTTTTAATCGGACAGAGAGAACATGTCGGTTTTTTTGTGCAATGATCCTGTGCCAGGGCAACAATAAGAGCATGATATTCATTATAAAGTGCTCCGTTTTGTGGAATATTTTTTGTAATTTCATTTTGTAGATTAGTATAAGAGATGGATTCCTCTATAAGCCCAACCCGTGAGAAAATTCGTTTTGTATAAGCATCGATCACAAAGCTCAGCCCGTTAAAGGCATAAAGAATTATTGAATCCGCTGTTTCATTTCCAATGCCATAGAGCGCCAAAAGTTTTTTACGTAATTCGGGAATCGATAATTGCTCCAATGCTTCGAGAGATTCGTTCTCAAGAAATTTGACAATTCCCTTAATTGTTTTTGCTTTTTGTTTACTAAATCGTGAAGGACGAATAACATCGGCAAGTTCTTCTTCACTTATTTTGGAAAGTTCTTCAATCCTCAAAAGCTTTTGTGTATTGAGATTTACAAGGGCTGTTTCTGCATTTTTCCAGGAAGTATTTTGAGTAAGTATTGATCCGACAATAATTTCTAATTGTTCATTTTCCGATTTCTTCCCATAATTTCCTGGAATATATTTCGGCGCTTGTGAATCTTCGCTAAAGAGCGGCCACCAGCCACGAGAACCGTAACGTTTATAGAGATGCGTAAATATTTCTTCGAATTGTGTCAATTTGCCTGTAGGAGGTAATCCAAACATATCGTTACACAGGGCATGTACATCGTTCACCACAAAAAGGCAAAAGACAATAACAATAGTGAGAATGCATTTGAATTGTTTCATTTTCCGCATAGAACACTGGTAGAGTAACTAATAGGTATTAAGGTATATGTCAAAATGAATTGACCCAAAATTGGATTACCCCTATAGTAACGCACATGTTTACTATGGAATCCAAAGAAATACTCGAAAGAATCCGGCGCGGAGAGGATAGTTTTACCCAATTAAAGGAAAAAATTATTAATGAAGAAAAACTTGCGGAAGAACTTGTTGCATTTTCAAACGCGCATGGAGGAATTATTATTGTTGGTGTTAATGATTCAGGAAAATTAATGGGTTTATCTCCTGATGAGATACGTAAATTAAATCAACTGATTTCTAATACGGTTATGACTAAAATCAAACCTCCGATTAATCCTCTTACCAAAGTTTATGATATTGAGGATAAAAAACTTGTTGTAATTTTCCTTAAAGAGGGTTCAAGTAAACCTTATTCAACAAATAAAGGGATATATGTAAAAAGGTATGGAGCTGACAAGCGAAGAATTTCCGAAGAAGAGTTGCAGAGACTCTTTCAAGAATCGGGAAAAATGTATGCTGATGAGCACGTGTGTAATGAATCGACACTCAATGATATCAATTTTGAAGCCTTTAAGAATTTTTATAAAAAAAATTATGAAATTGATTTTGATGAAGTTGACGGATCTTGTGATCAGATTCTTAAAAATATAAAGCTCGCAGAACCGCCTCATCTTCGATTCAGCGGTATTATGCTTTTTGCTAACAATCCTCAAAAATTCTATCCGCAATTCATTACCAAAGGTATGTGTTTTAAAGGAAATGATGTAACAACCGATGAATATATTGAAAGTAGAGACGCCAAAGGAACACTGGTATTTCAATATCAGGAAATGATGAGTTTTATATTACGTAATATTCGAAAAATCCAGAAAGGCCAAGGTATCAACACCGAAGGTGAACTCGAAATTCCACGCATTGTTTTTGAGGAAATACTTACTAATGCGTACCTTCATCGTGATTATTATATCAGTGCACCGATTCGAATTTTTATTCTTGATAATCGTATCGAGATAATTAACCCCGGTAAATTACCGAATGCTTTAACTGTTGAAAATATCACCCATGGTGTCTCTATAATTCGTAATCCAATCCTCACATCGGTCATGTCAAAAATGATTCCCTATCGAGGGGTTGGCTTAGGAATCCTACGAGCTTTAAAACATTATCCTCATATTCAATTTATTAACGATAGTGAATCAGAACAATTTAAAGTTATTATAGAACGTCGAGCTCTTTAAACTCTTATTTCCGTTGAGCCTTAAGGTACATAAGTAATTTTTCTGCAGTCTCTCGTGTGTGCCATTCATCAGGATTGATAGACGGATCAAATTCATGTGCAGCTTTTAAAATCCTCCTCCACATGAGATAATACCGATAAAATGGTCCTTTAAAGCCACTATGCGAAATTCCTGATTTAATAGTATTCCCATCCGCAGCTTTAAATTCTTGTTGATTCATCACTTCTTGTAGATCTTTTCTCGTCGTTGAATCATAGTGCTCAATTAATGCCTTGAGGCTTAACCTTGCTCCGTTGTTTGCTGCAAATCCTTTTCCATAATTATCAATAATAATCTGCAGTGACCCCATTTTAGGATCGAGGAATTGATTGATCTGTGCCGTATGTTTTTCGATTAATCGCTCTATTGATAATTCAAAACCAAGGTGCTTCAAAAGTTGTTCTGCTGTTTTTTGTTCATACCATTTCGATGGATCTATCGAGGGATCTTTCTCTCGTGCAGCCTTCAAAATCCTCCTCCACATGAGATAATACCGATAAAATGGTCCTTTAAAGCCACTATGCGAAATTCCTGATTTAATAATATTCCCATCCGTAGCTTTAAATTCTTGTTGATTCATCACTTCTTGTAGATCTTTTCTCGTCGTTGAATCATAGTGCTCAATTAATGCCTTGAGGCTTAACCTTGCTCCGTTGTTTGTCGTAAATCCTTTTCTATAATTATTAATAATAATCTGCAAAGCCCCGGTTTCAGGATTAAGGAATTGATCTATCTGTGCTCTATATTCGGTTACTAATTTTTCAATTGATGGTTCAACACCAAGGTGCTCTAAAAGTAGTTCTGCTGTTTTTCGTTCATACCATTTCGATGGATCTATCGAGGGGTTTTTTTCTCGTGCGGCCTTCAAAATCCTCCGCCACATGAGATAATACCGATAAAATGGTCCTTTAAAGCCATTATGCGAAATTCCTGATTTAATAGTATCCCCATCCCTAGCTTTAAATTCTTGTTGATTCATCACTTCTTGTAGATCTTTTCTCGTCGTTGAATCATAGTGCTCAATTAATGCCTCGAGACTTAACCGTGCTCCGTTGTTTTCTCTAAATCCTTTTCCATAATTATCAATAATAATCTGCAAAGCCCCTGTTTCAGAATCGATGAATGTCTCTATCTCACCAACTTCAATTGCCGAAAAATCATACGATGAAAACTTCTTGCGTACTTCATCTACAAGACTTGCCTGATCATGCTTCATACGATATTCTTCTTCAATTTCAAAGAGCTGCCATAGCGAATAGGCTTTGTTCTTGAGCTCTCGTCCTAGCTTAGCAATGGCAGCAGATTCTCTGCCTTCAGATACTTCGGTAATAATTTCGGATCGACGGTCTTTATATGCTTGGTCATAGTCAAATTGTAATTTTCGTTGAATAGGTGTTGATGCCTCTATTGCCTGACTATATTTGAGTGTGATTTCAGTAGGCTTATTCATGACAAAATTTACCTGAGTCTGTGTAAGATAGGTTGTGTTTTGGTTTTTGAGTAGTGTTACCATTGAATCGAGCATCGTTTGATCAGCCCTCGTGAGATGACCACGAAAATACTCGAGAGAGGCAAGTCGTGCTTCAAAATCAGCATAGACGGGATCACTCACAAGACTTCGGATAGAGATACCATCGCCCTCTGCTTCAGTTGTAAAGTCAGCTGCTTTTAGACCTGCAAGTAAATCAAGATTCCTGAGCTTTTCAATAGTAAATTCGACTTTTCTTTCCTCTTGTGGCTTTCCATTTTTCTTCGGACTCGATACCTTTTCACGTATCGTTAATTCCGATACCTTAATTTTTTCAAGTTTTGTACTATCTGCAGATTCTTCTTTTCTATAGACCCCTATATGAAATGCCTTGTCCACTGCTTCTTCAAGGATTGAAAGTGCTTCATTACCATGGTCATTTCTTATTCGTTCCTTTGCTTCCTGTGTTAACGATACTTTTTTCAGTGCCTCGACGAGTATCGGTGTATAGCCATTGTTCGTCAGTATTCGATCAAGGTTTGATCCAATAAGCGGCGAATGCTCAGGCAATGCAATTATAAGAATTGGTGGTTCATCGCCTTCCTTTGGTTCTCTTAAAAGATTCTCCAATGCAATAAGTGATGAACGAACTTCACGTGGTTCAAGCTGTTCATAGATAAAGCTTGCTATTGCTATGTCAAAATTATGAGGAGTCGATACAAATTGTTCCGCTAAATCATCAGATGCTTCTTCTATTCTGGGTAAATGAGTTTTCTCATCAAGGATTCCTATATCTCCTCGCACTTTCATTGAATTAGGAGCTCCACGATAGATTTCAGGATCCTTTTCAAAATCAATAATATTTTGAGCAACTCGAGGATTAAGTTCATTCATAACTTGAAATAAAATACTGCTATTTGCTCCAATATCGATGATCGTTAGCTCATGAAGTCGTGAGGCAAAATTCTTGAGAATCCAATGTGCAATCCACACATTGGCATGATATGCAGGAGTCTTTGCGCGATAGAGTGTATCTTCGGAAACAGCATGGCGACGCCCCCAACTCAAACGCTCTTTACTAAAATCATGAGCTTCAAGATACGTAATAATATCTTCATGGAGTCGAATGAGAAATTGTATTTCATCATGAGTCAGTGCTTTTCCTTCCTTGATTTTCTCTAAAACTGCAATAAGCTTTATTCTCGTATCCTCAGAAATACTCGAAAGCTTCTTTTTTTGTAAGTAATTACCAAGCTTGGAAAGATTTCCGAGTATACCGGTAAATGCTTCGAGGGTTACTTCTTGTGATAGAAGAGAGAGCATATTGTGGGTTTCTTTATAGGCTTGATCGATTTCAGTATAGTGTCGATCTCCTATGCTCTTTTCTTCTATCAATGCTAATCCGAACACCCGTCGAGCAGTATTAATATGACGGGATTTTTCTTGATAGATTTCGAGTTCCTCTTTTTTTGATTTTCGTAAAGAGTCAATCTCGCTTTGATGCCCCGGAAATTCCCGAATTATATCTTGAGGACCATAATAACGAATCTCTAGAGAATCATTATTTTTTATAACATAGATCCAATGAGGGTAGTTTCCAAAAAAATCTTTTGTAATTGGATTGCCATTAGAGTCCGTAAAGCCTGCGTTCTGTATCCCTCCCGGACTGTAGACGAGTCTTTCTACCTTCCATGATTCCCCTGTAGGAGTAATGAATAATTGTGCACAGTCGAGGGCGTATCCATAAATGGATAATACAAAACATCCAAAGATACTTATGACGATAATCCTTTTCATCTTTAACCTGATTAAAGATACCTATTAACACGATGAATTAATTTTGTCAAATGGATTGCTTGTAAAAATCAATAAACTTTACAGCGTCTTATATCATCTGATACCATAGTCTTTATGAAGCGAGAAGAGGTTATTCGCTATTGGATTCATTCATCTGAGCAAGATTATGAGGTCGCCAAATCGTTATTTAAGAACAAAAAATTTCATTATTCCCTATTTTTTTGTCACCTTAGTGTTGAAAAATATCTAAAAGCGATTATTGTGAAAAATACTGAAAGCGCTCCTCCATTTACTCATGATCTTATTCGGCTTGCGGAAAAAGCAGGAATTCCATTGTCCATAGATTTGAAACATAGCTTGATTGAAATAACTTCATTTAATATTAAAACCCGTTATGATGATTATAAATTAAGCTTTTATAAAAAGGCTACTCGTTCATTTACCCAAAAATACCTCAATGAAACAAAGGAAATTCTTGTATGGCTAAAAAAGCACGCATAAAAAAGGTAATACAAAAAAAAATTCAAGATTTTATTAAACTTCTTGAAAGAGAAGGTATTACGGTTGATAAAACAATTCTTTTTGGATCATTTGCTCAAGAAAAATCACATACTGATAGTGATATTGATCTTGCAGTTATTTCTTCTCAATTTGGAAATAATAACTTCAAGGAATTAGTCCTTCTTCGCAAACTTGCATTACACATAGACTCAAAGTTAGAACCCATTCCTTTGAATCCCCGAGACCTTAATGATCGGTTTAGCACACTCATTCATGAAATAAAAACTCATGGAAAAATAATCAAACCTGCTTACAGAAATTCTTAACATATCTCATTAATCTTTGCCGCTAAGATAAAGTCGTTTTTCGAAAGGCCATTGAGGGCATGGGTCGTAAGTTCGATGCGCAAGGATTTATAATTCGTCAGATGAAGATCGGGATGATGCCCCTCGTGTTCTGCAAGATCTGCAATGTGATTAATAAACGAAATTGCGGCCATAAAATTTTTGAAGGTACATTCTCGATAGATTGACTTCTTATTTGGAGAGATTTTCCAATCATTAACTTGTTTAATATACTTGCGTGCTTCTTCTTCAGTTAGTGATTTTCCAATTCCTTCGCATGGCTCACATTGTTTTTGGGCTAAATTTTCTTTTGTATTCATAAGTATTAGATTCCTTTTCATTTTTGATACAACAAAAGAATATATCTTTTCAGCAATATTTAAAGCTTTTTCTGCGTCTTTTTTTTAACGAAAAGTTAACTGTCGGCTTTCCATCAAAAGGTATCATACTAAGTTGCATTCAAAATGATAAACGTCGGCAAGGAGAAGGCGACGCAAACGTACGTAATAGTACGTTGAGGAGCCGACGACGAAGCCAACGCAGTTAGCGTTTGAATGCAACTTAGTATTACTATGATTACTGGATCCCGCGGTCAAGCCGCAGGATGACGATCAAGAAGATTATAATCTAAACTGCGGGAAGGTGAGTTACTAATAATTATTGACATATTAAATCATTATGATAGAGAAAGATATCATGGAGGGTAGCAATGAAACATACTAAACTTTTCTATTCAGTACTATTCATTATAGGTATACTGTTATCAGGATCGTCTGTTAGCTATGCCAAGACTTTAGCAGAACAAAAAGAAAGCGAAAGAAAATTTGTTGAAAGCAATGAGGAGTTGCTTGGTCAATTACCGAAGCAACAGGCGACAGTGCTGCGAAAGCTCTATCTTGAAGGAAAGAGTCCTCAAGATATTGAATCAGGATTGGGCATTACTCAGAAGACTATTTCTCAGCATAAGACAGCAGGGCTTGAACGGTTACGAGAGCTTGCTGATCCAGATGGATCATTAGTAAGGAATAATGAGGAGTTGCTCAGTCAATTATCGAAGCAGCAGGCGAAAGTACTACGGATGCTGTTTATCGAAGGAAAGAGTCCTCAAGATATTGAATCAGAATTGGGCATTGTTCAGCATACTGTTTCTCAGCATAAGACAGCAGGGCTTGAACGGTTACGAGAGCTTGCTGATCCAGATGGATCATTAGTAAGGAATAATGAGGAGTTGCTCAGTCAATTATCGAAGCAGCAGGCGAAAGTACTACGGATGCTGTTTATCGAAGGTAAGAGTCCTCAAGATATTGAATCAGAATTGGGCATTGTTCAGCATACTGTTTCTCAGCATAAGACAGCAGGGCTTGAACGGTTACGAGAGCTTGCTGATCCGGATGGATCATTAGTAAGGAATAATGAGGAGTTGCTAGGTCAATTATCGAAGCAACAGGCGACAGTACTGCGGATGCTGTTTATAGAAGGAAAGAGTTTTCAAGATATTGAATCAGGATTGGGCATTACTCAGAAGACTATTTCTAAGTATAAAACAGCAGGACTTGAATGGTTAAGATCAATTATTGCGAAAAATAAATCAGTACCAGCTAATTCGCCATGTGCTCAAGTGTTTTAGAATAAGTGACAAGCAGCGACAAGCTGATTGTTAGCTTCCCGTCAAAAAGCGTCAGTCATATTCAATTTCTAATCTTTTGATCAGTAACTTAGTATGAGTACTATGTATAATTATGCACAATAAGCGAGTAGTGGAATTGGCATGAGAGTAATCGTATCAAGGGTATTGATCGTAGTTCCTTCATAGCCAACAATACCTTTTTTATATTTGAGTATCTGCTTAATTTCTTTTTTATCAATGGAGAGAGAATTTTTTATCTCAATAGGGAAAAAAGCATTATTCTTTATAAGAACAATATCAACTTCTTTTTCTGCTTTGATGTAAAAAATTTTATTGTTTCGATGAAAAAGTGAAGCAACTATACCTTCAATCAATGCGTTGTGTACATGAGAATTACTTTTTAAGACTTTATCCGATAATGTGTATGGTTCTTTTGTACTCATAACCCAGCCATGTAAAGAATGAAAAATAAATGGATCAAAGAAGTGAACTTTTTTTGCTTTTTTTGGAGCACCTTCTAATTTATTTTCTATTAATGCCTGTAAAACAACGACAATATCCATACGAGTAAGGATATCAATATAATCAATAACGGTTTGATGATGCTCGATTGATAATTTTGAAGCAAAATCATTCCAGGTAATTTGGCTAGCAATCCGAGGAATTAATGTTTTTATTATCTCATGCAAGTAATTTTCGCTTTTCCCTCGTTTTAATATATCCCCAATAATCCATTGAATATAGGTATTATAGGTTGCAGAATGTATGCTTTTATCTTTTGCATAATCGTTGATTGCCCGTAGATATCCGCCGCACAGTAGATACTCATTAAAGAGTTTCTGTAGTTTGCCATATGCATGTTCCTCTCGGTTTCGTGTAATAGTGCAGTTCTCATGAAATTCTTCACGAGTATCCTGTAACGCAGAATGAAGCGTGCTATCTTTGAGTTCAACATATTCATGAAAGGAAAGAGGATGGAGATGAAAATCGTGCTTATCTGCTTTTCCCCGTCTTCCCGGAAACGCCATCATTGCTTTTTTCAATAAATAAGTGTCTGATCCCGTAATGATGACCATTCCTTGTGTAAACAATCCAGAATCTGCCAAACTTTTAATCCCTCTCTCCCATTCAGTAACATACGAAATTTCATCCAAAATGAGCATAAAGGGTTCACTATTATTTTTCGGATTGCAAAACTGTTCAATCTCAAATAAGAGGCCTTTAAAATCAAGAATAGTATCACAGGGAAGATAGTAAATGTGCTTCGGTTGTAGCTTCCGTTCATTTAATATCTTTTTGATCAGTAATTTAAGGAGTGTTGATTTACCGACTTGCCTTCCTCCCGTTAAGATATAGATTCCATGGCCTGCATCGGAAATTTCTTTAATCAATGGAGAATGATATATCAGAGAAAGTTCAGATAGTTTGGATAAATGAGGGTCATAGCGTAAAAATTCTTCAGGACTTTTCCAAAATAAATTATGGATGGTAAAATCTTCCTTCATTATTGATACGTTATACTCATTTCACTCTTTTGTCAATATGTATTATCTAAATTTGGATAATAGCTGACATCTAAATAACCCCATAACGGAGAAGGTGTGAAAAACTGAGATTTCTCGCAGACGCTCGCAATGACAACGTGCAGGCTTCTGTCATTGCGAGGAGGACACGTTTTCTTGTCCGACGAAGCAATCTCAAGCAGGTTCGGGATAAACTCCGGCAATCGTGCATATGTAAGAAGAGATTGCTTCAAACCCTTCAGGTTTTCGCAATGACAGTCGCATTGGACATTTCAGTTTCCTATCGCTCTTTTTCAGCAAATGCAGCCCTCTCTTGATTTTTTCACACCTTCCGGAGCTGGTACGACATGCCTATTAATTTTCTCGCCTTTTATCTTTACTATTCGATAATGAACAAAATCGCATACGGTTTTAATTGAAGTAGATTAAAATTTGTATCATACTACGTACTTCTATGGAGCAGAAACAGATTCGATTATCACCTGAAGTACGAGAAGCGATAGTTAATGCATTAGAGAGGTGCTTTCCGTTCAAAGGAGCAAAAGCCTACCTTTTTGGGTCGAGAACCAATCCGAGGAAACGAGGAGGAGATGTTGATATACTTATTGTTATAGATGAGCCAAAAGTCTTGAAGAATACATTGAAAACAATCCTCGACTTTGAAGCATGTGTCATTAAAAAGAGCGATGATCAAAAAATTGATACCAAAGTTATTTCTCGTGCTGAATTTCAAGAAGGGAAGATTCCTTTTATAGAGGTGATTAAAGAAAATCTTGTAGAATTATGGGAGTATCATGATGAATAAACAATTTTCACTCGTACAAGAAAATATTGAAAAAACAGAGAAGGCATTTGTATTGCTTGCTGATTCAATACATCGTATACAGCCATTTGATCCCAGTAGAAGTTATTCACCGGAGGAGCTTGAACCATATGATGCTCTTTCGAGTCGGTTTGAAAGAACAGTAGAGATATGTATAGCAAAATGCTTCCGGAGTTTTGAGATGTACGTTGATGGTATTTCAGAAGGAAGCATCCGTGATATTCTCCTTCGCATGGAAAAGCGAGGTATCATTCTTCGAAGTGTTGACGAGTGGATTGGCATCCGTAATCTTCGTAATAAAATAGCACATGAATATATTCCTGAAGAACGAAAAGAAATGTATGATATTATTATTGATTTTTTTCCTGAAATAGAAGGGACATTACAGCGAATCAAAGCAAGCATTACCAAAACCTAATCAAGGGGCTGTAGCTCAGTTGGGAGAGTGCGTGAATGGCATTCACGAGGTCGAGGGTTCGATCCCCTTCAGCTCCATGCTCCGCTCGGCTTTGTTTCACAAAGCAGCGAGCTACGCATGGCAAGCCATCCTGCTCATAACTTAGTTTTGTTGAGCGGAGCATGTCCTGCGTAGCCCGGTGGGACAAAGATAAATATAGATGTTATAAGGCGAAGCAGGACAATTGATTTTTTATGTATGTATATATTTTAAGAAGTGAAAAGTACCAGAATAAAGATTATATAGGTATAACAAAAAATTTAAAAGAAAGATTAACAATACATAATTCTGGTAAGATGCCTCATACTTCAAAATACATTCCTTGGCGTATAGAAGTAGCTATTTGGTTTAGAAATAAAGAGAAAGCTTTTGCCTTCGAAAAGTATCTCAAACATGGCTCCGGCAAAGCCTTTACAAAAAAACATTTTTTATAGAAATTTGCTTATATGAACAGTAAAGAAATTTTCGAAGCAACAGTCGATAAGATCATTTTTTATAATCAAGATAATCACTACACTATCGCAAAAGTTATCGATACTATTCGCGGTAAAAATATTGTTGTAACCGGTACGTTTATTGATTTACACGAGGGAGAGCACGTCAAAATTTGGGGAGAATGGATTACTAATAAAAAATATGGCCCTCAGATTAAAGTTAATAATTATATTGCGATTACTCCAAATACGATAGAAGGAATTAAAAAATACCTGGCATCTGGTCTTATTAAAGGCATCGGCCCAGCGATGGCTGAGCGAATTGTTAAGCGCTTTGGTACTCAAACAATTGAAATTATCGAAAATTCTATTGAGCGTTTAAAAGAAGTCGATGGTATTGGGGAGCATCGTGTTTCCATTATTAAAACAGCATGGGAAGAACAAAAAGATATTAAAGACATTATGATGTTTCTACAAGAAAAGGGTGTTTCTGTTACTCATGCGGTTAAAATTTATAAAACCTATAAAAAGAAAGCATTCGAGATTTTGAAAGAAGATCCGTATCGGCTTTCATATGATATTTACGGAATTGGATTTAAAACTGCAGATACGATTGCTTTAAAACTTGGTATCTCGCCTCATTCAGTTCAAAGAGCAAAAGCAGGAATAATCTATGTATTACGTGAACGAGCTACTCATGGGAACACGTATTTTCCATACTTGCCATTAATGGAGATTACCACAGAGCTCTTACAAACCGAGGATCATGTTGTCTACGACGGTATGAATGTTTTAGAAAAAGAACGTAAAGTTGTTCGTACCGAAGATTCAGAAAATAACAATATTGTTTATTTATCTCTATTGTATGACGCAGAAAAAAATGTGGCAAAAAATATTCACCGTATTCTGTCATCGAATTCTTATAATAGCGAGTCGGATATCGCTATTAATTCTTCATATGGGGCATTTGATTTTACGTATGAACAAAAAGAGGCAATTCGTAGAGCACGAAAAGAAAAAATTGTAATTATTACCGGGGGGCCGGGCACCGGAAAAACGACAATCACTAAAGCATTGATTCAATTATTCAAACAAGACGGATTATCGGTTGCCTTATGTGCTCCAACAGGGCGAGCTGCAAAACGCATGCAAGAGCTTACGGGAACTGAAGCAAAGACTATTCATCGTCTGCTTGAATTCCAGCCGAAAACACGAACTTTTTTGTATAATGGAGAGAATCGCCTCAAAACCGATGTGTTGATTATTGATGAAGCTTCCATGCTTGATATTACACTTGCAAATGATCTTTTTCAATCACTTGTTTCAGAAACAAAAGTTGTTATTATCGGTGATGTGGACCAGCTGCCGAGTGTCGGTCCCGGCAATGTGCTTCGTGATTTTATTTCATCATCATCGTTGCCTTGTGTTTTCTTGAAAGAAATATTTCGCCAAAAAGATGATAGCCATATCATTCGTAATGCCCATAAAATAAATCAGGGAATTTTTCCCGAAACTGATAATTCTTTGCACACAAAAAGCGATTTCTTTTTTCTTGAGTGTGAATCCGCCGAAAATATTTTAGAAGAAATAAAAAAAGTTTTTATACAAAAAGAACAACTGAAAAATTCATTTGGATTGCATTCCTATCCTCAAGTTCTCTGCCCCATGAATAAAGGACTTTTGGGAACGATGACTATGAATAGTGAATTACAAAAACTCATGAATCACAATTATGCCGGTGTTACACGTGGCTCTCGCACATTTCATGTCGATGATCGTGTCATCCAACTCAAAAATAATTACGATAAAGATATTTATAATGGCGATATTGGTGTCATTAAAAATATTGATCAAGATCTTCAAGAAATCATGGTAAATTTTGAGGGTAAAATTGTTTCATTCGAGTTTAATGAACTCGATGAGCTTGATTTAGCATATGCAATTACGATTCATAAATCTCAAGGCAGTGAATACGAAAGCGTTATTGTTCCTGTCCACACGCAAAACTTTATGATGCTTCAACGAAATCTTATCTATACCGCAATTACCAGAGGAGCAAAACTGGTGATTCTTATAGGTAGCCGAAAAGCTCTCGAACTTGCAATTACTACCAATAAAATTGAAAGAAGATTTTCTGGACTTAAAAATTGCCTTCAAGATACAATTAAAAATCTATGATACGATTTTTGCTTGCTGCTTTTTTTGTTTTTTTCTATTCATTTTATTCTTTTGCTCTTCAGTATTCATTCGGCACAAAGATCGGCGGCCATCGCGTTGCTACCGCACTTGAGTTGGGTATTCGCAAATCGTTTATAGATTTTCAATTCGATTTTAAAAAGCGCGAACCACGAAATCTCGTTGATATGAGCGAAGGGGATCTCTATCTTGAGATGTTTAAAAAATCGCTTTTGCCGGGATATATCGTTTTTGAAGCAACTTCATATCCGTATTATCATTTGGGTACATACCTTCATGAAGATCATACAAGCTTTTATGATCATTTTACACTTTTTGATCTGTCTGAAACCTTGAATCTCATTCGTGTTACTGCAGGTGGAGAAGAAAAACCGTACGTGTTTTCACTTTTTTTTGGTGAAGTAATTCCATTTTCTCGCGTTGTTGGGACAACTGATATTAAGAAAAAAGATCAAGTCGGCTATGCACTTTCAGGATGGATCATTGATTACTCAAATAGACGAGAACAGAATTTTTTCAGCAGGCAAGATAATTGGTTTGACGTTTTATATAAAGTCAAAGGTTCCAAAACATTTCAGGATGAAACTATTTCATGGCGTTTCGAAATCGGGCCGATGTTTCATGACAATCGTGAATTTATAGATGCTGTTACTCTTTTTCTCATGCGCGAACATCAATTCAATAAAAAAGCGGACAAAACGGGAAATTTTTTTTGGACAGATGTGCGTTACCAATATCAGTGGCATATCGCGAGTTCGGATTATAGAAGTCCTTTGAATATCTTTACGCTTCAAAAAATCGAAGCCTATAAATTTTTCCCAAAAATTTATACCGGCTTTATGCTCGGCTTTCGCTATGATAGATTTCGAGCATATGATGCGAGTGATAATTTTGTAAAATATAATGGCGAATATTCGGTCTATCTGGCACCAACGTTTGTATTTTAGAACTTGTTTCAAAACCGGCGACCTGCTTTGTTGCTGGAATTGCAGTCATCCATATCTTCTTTTGATTCTGTTTCTTTGTTGTACCAGCTCAGTAAATGGGAGGGATTAAGTAATTTCTCTATGGAACTGGATCCCGCGGTCAAGCCGCGGGATGACAATTTGAGAGTGTTTCCCGTTTGTCATCCCGTGGCTTGACCACGGGATCCATCTTCAT
>JAHFAK010000043.1:10212-16653 GCA_023250585.1 Deltaproteobacteria bacterium | reverse complement strand
AATGGGAAAAATGAAGATGGATCCCGTGGTCAAGCCACGGGATGACAAACGGGAAACACTCTCAAATTGTCATCCCGCGGCTTGACCGCGGGATCCAGTTCCATAGAGAAATTACTTAATCTCTCCTAATTAACTGAGCTGTTACAGACTTTACAAATAAAGATTAATGCATAATATAGGCTTTGTTGGGTCACAAAGGGGATATATGCCAAAAAAAGACAAAGTAGATAAAGAAGAAGTAAATAACCATAATTATATTTCTACCGAAGCGCTTTCTCTGATAAAAATTAAAGAACAACTTCCTAATGAATTATATTTAATTTTTAATAGCTCATTTCTTGTTTTTCCCGGAATGGTAACAACTATTACTCTTGAATACGATAAGGAATCGCCTTTTTTTGACCTCATTGAAAAATCAGGAAATGTATATATCGGAGTTGTCAGTCCGGTAAAAGATATAGACGAAGATAATATATCGATATCAAAACAAAAAAACAGAATTGGCTTGGTAGTGAAAGTTATTAAAAGTATTAAAACAGAAGCAAAATTGTATACTCTCATTATTCAAGGAATTAAACGTTTCAAAATAATAAAAATTACTCCGCTGGGAAATGATTTACTCTCTAACGTTAAATACCTCGATGATATTGCTTCGCAAGACCAAAATAAATTTGATGCAGTTGTAAGAAACGTTCAAAATCTTCTCAAAGATGTTCTTGTGTTTGAAACATATTGGACTGAAGAATTTGCTCATTCAATGGTCAGTTTAGAATCTCCAACGCGGCTTGCGGATTTTGTGGGATCGAGTTTAAAGATTTCCAATGCTCAAAAACAAGAACTCTTAGAAACATTAGACTTAGAGAAGCGTCTTGAAATGTGCGCTTTTTATTTAATGAAGGAATTAGAAGTTCTGAAACTCGGTTCAAAACTTCGTGATGAAATAAAAGAGAAGATAGATAAGCACCAGCATACCTATTATCTGCGCGAGCAACTCAAGGTGATTAAAAAAGAGCTGGGCGAAGAAGTTGATGACAAAGATAACGAAATTCTTCAAATGAAGGAAAAAATGTCTTCTCGTCCTCTGAATGATCCTGCCATGAAAAAGATGTACGAAGAAATTAAAAAACTTGAGACGATGACTCCTGAATCACCCGAATATCAGCTGTTACGCAACTATGTTTCAACTGTTTTAGATTTACCATGGGGAAATAAATCAGAAGAACAAACTGATTTAAAAAAAGCATCAGATATTTTGGCCGAAGATCACTTTGGCCTCGAAGATGTAAAAGATAGAATTATAGAATTTCTCGCCGTAAAAAAATTAAATCCCAATAACAAAGGAGCAATTCTTTGTTTTGAAGGGCCTCCCGGGGTAGGTAAAACATCCTTGGGAAAATCTATTGCGCGGGCTCTTGGCAGGAAGTTTTTACGATTTTCATTAGGTGGAATGCGCGATGAGGCTGAAATTAAAGGCCATCGACGGACCTATATCGGTTCAATGCCGGGACGAATCATGCAATATATAAAAAACGCCGGCGTCAATAATCCCGTGTTTATGCTCGATGAAATTGATAAAATTGGATCAGACTTCAGAGGAGACCCTGCAAGCGCGCTTTTAGAAGTGCTTGATCCAGAGCAAAATACTCATTACGTTGATCACTATATCGATGTTCCTTTTGATTTGTCTCGCGTAATGTTTATTGCTACGGCAAATGTCCGGCATACAATTTCTGAACCTCTCCGCGACCGTATGGAAATTATTAAAATTCCTGGTTATATTGATGATGAAAAACGAGAAATTGCAAAGCAGTATTTGAAAAAAAGAGTATTAGCGAATACCGGCCTTGCCGAAGAACAGGTAAAAATAACTGATCAGGCTATTACTAAAATTATTTCTGACTATACGTCTGAAGCTGGGGTACGAAACCTTGAGCGTGCTCTTGAAAAAATTGCTCGAAAAATCGCCAAATCAATCGTTAAGGAAGAAAAAACATCTTTTGTTGTCACGGAAAAAAATCTTTCAGAGTATCTTGGGGTAAAACAATTTGATCGAGAAGAACGTATTTCAATAACAAAACCTGGAATTTCAGTTGGACTTGCGTGGACACCCGTGGGAGGAGAAGTCCTTCTCATTGAAGCTTTGCGTTTTCAAGGCAAAGAAGATGTCGTTCTTACAGGCCAGCTTGGAAGCGTAATGAATGAATCTGCACGTATTGCAGTCAATTATATTAAATCCAAAAGTAAAGAATTAAAAGTACCAGCTGAGTTTTTTAAAAACTACGATTTACATATCCATTTCCCTGCCGGAGCAGTACAAAAAGATGGGCCTTCTGCAGGAATTGCAATTGCTACGGCGTTGCTTTCACTTGCGTCTAATAAAAAGATAGCTCAAAAAACTTCTATGACCGGCGAGCTTACCTTATCCGGTCGGGTAATGCCCGTTGGCGGGATTAGAGAAAAAATTATTGCAGCAAAGCGCGTTGGTATTAAGAGGGTTATTCTTCCTCATGACAACAAAAAAGACCTTACCGAAATAAAAGACGATATCAAAAAAGATCTTGAGTTTTATTTTGTAAAAGACTTCAGCGAAGTAGTAAAGCTGGCGTTTTAATCTGCTAAAACTCCACGGAGCAAAATTTACATTTCTCTTAAATAACCCCAGCTGTGAAGTCGATCGCTATCTTCATACCAACGATTTCCAATGTCAGTTCGATAATACATATTTGGAATCATGATATTTGCAATGCGGTTATATACTTGGTTTTGGGCTTGTTTCATTGTCGATCCCATTCCAACAACGACAAGTACAACTCCTGATTCACCCGCAACAACCCATTGCTCATTAACGTTTTTGACATCTTCGATATGAATCCCTTCCAGAGTAGGTTTTTTAAAAAGAATTGCGGCATCTCGTGAATACGTTTCAAACGTTTCTTTATCGGTAAAGGGATAAGGTGGAACAACAATTCGTACTCCTACTTGAAATCCTTTTTTTGTTTTAAACTCAGTTAACTCGCTGGTTGCAAGCTTATAGAGAAATTCTCCCATGGGCATTGCGATACCTTCTTGCTGAATTGAAATAGTTGGATATCCAAAGCGCGCAGTAAATTCGAGAGGATAAATTCCATTCGCATTGACGATACAGTTGATATCCATATATCCAACATATCCAACTTCTTGAAAATGTTGTTCCATTTTTTTGAGCGTAGCATTGAAGATACGGTTGGGGCCACTCCAATACATTGACGTTCCCATTTCTCCCGTTGAAAGTCCTATATTTCCGGGAAAAAGTTTTTTGTGTTCAAAATTAACATTAATAGGATATGCAAATTGTTTTCCATTAAAGAAAGCTCCGACAGCGATTTCAACTCCAGTCATACGTCGCTGTAATTGGAAAACTTTTATTTTTTTCGTCCAGAGTTTTTTATATGCTTCGAGAACTTGAATGACATCGACTCCGTCGTCTTCTTCGCCCACAAAAAGAAGCCGTTTGATGTTTTGTGCTTCTCCGCTCGGCTTTATTACATAGCGATTAGGGTTTGCTTTTACATAGGTGATTGCGTCATCAAAGGAATTGAATTCTTGGAAAGGAATAATATTGATGCCCGCCTTTTTCATTTCTTCCTGGCCAAAGGTTCGATCATCTTCTAATTTGTCGGTATATTCTGTTCCTCCTACAACGAGCTTTCCTGCTTTTCGGAGTTTTTCTGCTTGTTTACCATATCCAAGAACATCATCAAAAATAATGACATCCGCCCAGTCAGCATCTTGTTGCCAATCCTCAGATTTGGGCACAAAACCATCGGCGACATCTTGAATTTTTTTGTTTTGGATACAGTATTTGACGTCTTGACCTTCTTTGACGAGTTGCCATGCAATATCATTAATTAAGGCGTCAACTGAAACGAATAAAAACTTTTTCTTTTCCACTAATAAACCTCACCAAATGGCCAAAATAAGAATCATGTATGTCTTTTGCGCTTTTCAATATATTCAATAATAGCCTTATACTGAGCTTCGCCATTAAGCCCTGCTTCTTCAATAACTTTATGTCCTGGACCTGATCCCAAAAAATGTCCCTTTAAAAAAGGATAGAGCGTGTGATCTCTGCCAAAGCTTGATTGAATCCATCTATACATTGTGGGCAGGGTAAATCCCGTGATTCCCATTGCAAGGTTTGCTGTTTTTTCAGGATACATTTTATTCTGTTCTTCTTTTGAAAGTGAATCAAAGAGTTCAAGGCTGCTCACGTAAAATACATCCACATTAATTCCGTCGTTATCGAGTTTCGGAAGCGTCTCAGATACAAAAGCATTCGCAATTCCACTTCCTTGAAGAACAATCGCTCCATGGTATTCTTTTTTAGAGTCATGCTTACGCAGTCGATACATTCCGGTTAATGTTTCATTTATATCCGCCAGATTATATTTTTTTCTGTCGATTATTTTTTCGGTTGGGCGTGTAACAAAGGGCGCAAGTACGGAAGGATGTTTTTGTAATCCATACATAATCAATGGCCATAATTCTCTCGAGTCCCATGGAGTTAACGTAATCACATGACCTCTAGGAAAATTTTCTGAAATAAGCTGTAATACTTGCGGGTCTGCATGCGTTGGTCCATCTTCGCCTGTTTCCATGCCCGCATGTCCGCATACAATCATCATTGTGTTTTTTTTATTTTCTCCAACGTCGTGTTTTGCTTGTTGAGCTATGCAATGAAGCCTCAATGCTGTGTGCTCCATTGGAACAACAAAGGCTGCAAATGATGCGGAAACCCCGATATGATTTCCATAGGTAGATACACCCGTCATGAATCCGCCAATTCCATCTTCGCAAATTCCGCCAACTGCAATAAGACGCGCATTTCGATTCGTTGTAAAATTATAGAGCCCTTCTGAAAGTCCCTGCGCAATTTTTTTCACTCCCGTTGATGCAAAAAGATCTGCCGAAGCGGCAACAAGTCCACCGTTGGTTTTTTTATTAATATAATTTAAAACATTTCCCAATGTTTCTCTGAGCGCAATTTTAGTATCAGGAGCAAGATCTAATTCTTTTGGTGTTTCTTGAGAATTCATGAGAGCCTGATTATCGATAATTTTCAAATCATATGGCTTATGATAATTTTCTCTTTTCAAGCTTTCGAGGCGTTTTTTAGATATTTTTAATCTTTCAGTAAAAAAGAGAGACATATCTTTATTCGCTTCCAGTGTTTTTCTATAAACGAGTAACGTATCATAGAGTGCTTTTTCTACGGCTGCTTCATTTTTTTCTCCGGCGAAACGAGGCATGTGAATATTAAAAGTCGTTTCACATTCTTTTAAAAAATTATAATACTCCGGAGAACAGAATTCGTGCCCGCTTCCATGCGATTTTGAACCGGTAATTCCATATTTCCAACCCTTAACTGTTTTATAAACAATAGCCGTTGGTTGATTATTTTCTTTTTGTTTTACTGCAAAATCTTGAGCTTTATAAATATCGGTATAGGAAAAGCCATCAGAAAGATAAATAACATTCCAATCATATAAGTAGAAAAATTCTCGGGGATCCCATTGAACATATTCTCCCGGTTTAGAACCATCGCGGCAGATTGCATCTGCATCAATACCTGCTTGATTCCAATCAAGGTGCATAATGACATTTTTTAAGCTTGCAGTGCCTGCAGCAGCAGTGGCTTCTGCTGCTCTTCCCGTTGTTAATCCGCCTTCTCCTTCGATAATATGAATGAACGGAAAATTTTCGGAAAAACTGTCGAGTAGTGCAAAGCCAAGTCCGATACTTGAGGCATCGCCGATTCCTGAAGCGCCCGTTGAAAGTCTTATAAAGGGAGTCGTTGGAGTTGTATGTCCATCAAGAGCTTTTGCTTTATATTCAACAAAGAGAGGGGTTTTTGTACAAGGGTTTCGTCTAAAGCCCAAAAGATCCTCGAGTCTCAATTGCTTGTTTTCGCTTGGAAGCATTTTTGGGTCGGTAATGCGAACCATCTCATTACGCAAAGCCCACATTGCATAAACTCCGGTGGCTTTATGGCCTGCGCCGAGCGAGATAACATCGGCACATGTAGAATTTGGATCAGAAAAATTGTAATCCATAGTAGAAAAAATAAGATTTTCTATTATTCTTCCTGCTGAGATACTTCCGCCAGGATGCCCTGATTTAGGGACAAAATTAAAGAGAACGCCGCAGAGAGATCTATACAGAGAATTAAATTTCTCTAAATATTCAAGTTCTTTTTGAGAAAGCGTAGATTTTGTTTCGATATCATTAACGTCTAGATAAAAACCCCTCCTCGGACCAAACGTCAATTTTTTTTGCGATACGTTCATATATTTGTCTCCAAGAGAAATGGCTAGAAATTAATATAAAAGAGTGTTAGATGTAAAGAAAATTAAGATAATAATACGCAGTCGCATTCAAACGCTAACTTCGTTGGCTTCGTCG
>JAHFAK010000043.1:0-10112 GCA_023250585.1 Deltaproteobacteria bacterium | reverse complement strand
GCATTTATTTTTTTTGTGTTTCTCGGAATATATTTTTATATAGAAGATCCTTCTTTAAAAATAGTTTCTACTCCTGCATTTAGCGAAGGAACATTCTCCATTCAAGCTCTTCCCTCTAACTGGAATTTTTTGGAGCCACATAAACATATCTTGCATAAAGATTCCGATGTTGAATTCATGAGTTCAGATCATAATGCCTTTGGGATGGTTATTGCGGAAACATTAGAGCAGCCTCTTTCGGCAGAGACTCTTCGTAAACTAGCGCTATCATATCCTGAAAAACAATTAGAGGGCTTTACTATTCAACATGAAGAAACTATTATAAATACTGATAAAGAAGCTCAATATATCATTTACAGTGGGAGCTATGAAGGGAAAAAATATACATACGCTGCGTGGTACGTTATGAAAGATAAGGCCTTATTTCAAATTATTACATGGTCATTAGAAAATAATTTTGAAAAATATCTCGACTCATTTCAAAAAATATTTAATAATTTTTCGTTACTCAAAAAAAGCTAAATAAGAGAGTTTCTCATAAAACGTCTCTTATTTATTTACGAAAGGAGCTCCGTATGAATAAAAGAGGTTTTTCCGTTTTGAATGCGATTATTATTTTAATCGTCGTGGCCATTATTGGATATTTTCTGTACACGAAGTTTTTGAAAAAACCAGTAATGACAGAAGAGGTTAACACTCCACAAGGGGAAGTTGCTGCTCCTCCTGCACCTGCAGAGCACGTTGATGCCAATCCAGCTCCTGCTCCAAGTGAAGGAAATGCTGGAGCTGTTCAGACTCCTCCTGCAGATCAAGCTGGTGAAGGCGCAGACGAAACAGAATAACGTCGCGCATCACTTAAATAAAGCTTATCTTTTTGCTTATCTCACTTACAGAACTATCGGATGTATCTTTTTCTAAAATATCTTTAGAAAGATTCAATTTTTTTATATACTGCGGAAGCTCTTTGTACTGCGCATTTAAAAGGTATACTTTTTTAAAATACAGCTGAGCAGATTGCTGATCGTTAAGAGATAATGAGCAAAGGGCTGCTCTATAAAAAAGATCGATTTTTTGTTCAGAAGCTATTCCTCGTTTTTCAATTGCTTTTTTATAGTAATGGAGGGCGTTATGAAAATCTGTTTTTTTTTCGTAACAGAATCCCAAAAGGCAATGGACATTATAATGTATTTCTTCTGACTTTTCTGCCAATTTTAATTCTTCTATGGCAGAATCGGTAAGTTCCATTTGAAGATACGCTATTCCCAGATTATAATGGGAAAGCGCATCCCCTTCTGGAATAGCCTTTTGCACTCCCTGTTTGAACTGACTGATCAAGCTTTCAACGGTTTGAATTTCCTGCTTTTCTTTTTCTTCTAAAAAAGATCCAAGATTTATATAATTATCATGTTCCTTTTTTTGATCTTTCAATTTTATTTTATAATTTTGAATTTCGCTGTTATCGGGATATTTTTTTAGTAAATGTTCTAATATTTCATGAGCTTCTTTTGTCATTGAATTATTAATAAAAAATTGAAGCTCTCTGAGTCCTTCTTGTACTTCTTCCGAAGAAATGGCTTGCGCACGAAGGCCTTTCTTATATGACATTGTCTCCGGCTCTTTTGCCGTTGGGTCTTCATGCCCCATAAAATTTTCAAGTTCAACTTTAAGCCCTGTGGGTTTTTTTTCTCCCGCCAAACTTTTTTCAATTTCATTAAGAATAATATTGGGAGCTGACGAATGATCATTGACTTTTTTCAAGAGTTCATACGACTCTTGTAATTCATCGAGGACATCAAGACCAAGGCTAATCTCTTCTTTAGATTCTTTATGGTGCATACTCTGTGGTTCCTTTACAATCGGCTCTTGGATCGATTGTTCTTTTTGGAGGTCAATTTTACTGAGGCGAAGGTTTACTTCCTGATTATCAGGATCGATTAACGAAAGGCTATCGAGGTATTGTTTTTGTAAATCAGTTTTTCCTCCTTTGGCAGCAATATCACTGAGGATGAGTAATTCACTTTTTAAGCTCGCAACATTGGACGTCTTTTCATATATTTCTTTGAGTTTGCTATGTGCTTCAATATTGTCGGGTTCCTCTTCAACAATTTCCTTTAAGTTTGAAATCGCTTTTTCGGGAAGGCCATATTTCATAAAAATATCTGCTTCATTGATTACTTTAGAAATATGAGATTTATCTTCTTCTTCTTGATCATTGAGTTCCTTTAATCCACTCATTTCAGGAACAACAATTTCTTCTTCCTTCTGAGGATACAGAAGTTTTGATATTTCTTTTAAAAGAGATTCTTTCTCTTCTGTTTTTCCCGCTTCTTCCAAAATCCTCACCGCTTCATTGTAGATAAACTTTGCTTTCTCAAGCTGTTTGAGGTCGAGAAATGCCTGAGCGAGAAGTTTTAGTATTTCATAATCATGCGGGTTTTGTTGAAAATAATCTTTGAGATGGGCTAGTGCTTTTTTTGGCTCGCCTGCCTGAATGTACTCTTGGGCTTTAGCTATAAGTTGACTCTTGTCAGGCTTCAATAAATAATACCTCTTACTAAATTGCATTCAAACGCTAACTTCGTTGGCGTCGTCGAAAGCTCCTCAGCGTATTATTATATACGCTTACGTTGCTTCCTCCTTGCCGCCTCGTTATCATTTTGAATGCAATTTAGTATTTATTAATCTAATAAAATAAGAGTATCATATTTATGACTATATTCAAGCATGCTATTATTTTTTTTCTGTGCATTTTTCCTTTGATTTCTTGCTTTGATGATACTTCTTATAAAAGTTCGAAACCTATTATTACGTGTTCGCTTCCTCCGCAAGCGTATTATATTGAAAAAATCGTTGGTACTAAAGCGGATATTTTTATTCTTCTTCCTCCGTTTGCGTCGGCAGAACATTTTGAAATTAAACCAAAAGATTTGCTTAAGCTCCAAAGGTCAATGCTTTGGGTAACGCTGGGAGGACTTTTTGTTTTCGAGAGTCAATGGATACAAAAAGTTTCTTCAATGCACAATGGTCCTCAAATTATTGATAGCTCAGCAGGCATACATTTGAGAAGAACCTCTCATGGTCATGGAAAAATGAATCAATGTGATCCACATATGTGGCTATCGCCTCGTTTATTGCAGATTCAAGTAAAAAATTTTTACGAAGCTTTGATTAACGTTGATAGTAACAATAAAGAGTATTATACAATGAACTATGTGTCTTTAATTCATGAACTACAAATGCTCGATGAAGAAATAAAAAGAAAATTGGAACCTCTCAAAAAACGTCAATTCCTTGTATTTCATCCTTCCTGGGGATATTTTGCCGCTGATTATAATTTAGAACAGGTATCTATTGAAGTTGAAGGAAAAGAACCAGGCATTGAGCACATGAAACAGATCATTGATAGAGCTCGTAAAGAAAATCTAAAAGCTATTTTTATAGAACCTCAATTTAGTATTAAACAGGCATCGTTGATCGCCAAAGAAATTAATGCTAGTGTAGTTACGATTGATCCGTTAGCACAAGAGTATACTAAAAGTTTACGAACATTTGTTGAATACTTAAAACTCTATGAATAATGAACCAATTCTCGAAATACAAAATGTGTATTTTACCTATAAGAGGCAACCTGTTTTAGATGAAATTAATTTGGCGCTGTATCGAGAAGATTTTTTAGCGCTTATTGGACCTAATGGAGGTGGCAAGACAACATTGGTCAAACTTATCTTAGGACTTTTAAAACCATCTCGAGGAAATATTTTTCTCTTTGGGAAGCGTCCGGAATCAGTACGATCTTCTGTTGGCTATGTTCCTCAAAAATCGACTGAGCGATATCGAGATTTTCCTATAAATGTCCACGAAGTTGTTAGGATGGGATGTCTGAAGGCACATATATTCAAAAAGAAAGAATCCAGCCCCACGCATTCTATAGAAGGAGCTCTCGAAAGCGTATCCATGTCTTCGTATATGCATAGGCAAATTGGGGAATTGTCAGGTGGTCAATTGCAGCGTGTTCTTATTGCTCGAGCATTGGTATCAAACCCTGCTCTCCTCATTATGGATGAACCAACGGCGAGTATTGATACCGAAATGGAAAAAGGCTTGTATGATATTTTAAAAGATCTCAATAAAAAAATTCCTATTATTATCGTTACGCATGATCTTACTGCAATTTCAGAGAACGTTAATAAAATTGGATGCTTAAATAGATATCTCTATTGTCATCGTTCTGGTGAAGTTACCGAAGAAGATATTTTGAAAACGTATAACTGTCCTATAGAGTTGTTGGCGCATGGCTTGCCACATAAAGTTTTGAAGAAACATTAAAGGAATCTCTGAAAAAGGCACATCTGCGTCGTTGAAGGTAAAACCACATCCTTACATACTACCAGAGTATGCTCCGGTTGTGCTTTTACCTTCGCCTTGCATCTCTACCTTTTTGAGAGATTCCTTAAAAGACGAGTTTTCCAGAGGGTTCTAAAATATGATAGATCTTCTTACATACGAATTTATTCAACATGCGATTCTTGCTGCAATTCTTGTCAGTATTGCTTGTGGTATAATTGGCACATATGTGGTTATTAACCGTATAGTTTTTATTAGCGGAGGAATTGCTCATATTGCTTTTGGAGGCCTTGGAGCTGCTTATTATCTGGGCTTTAACCCCTTAATTGGCGCAAGTAGCATTAGTCTATTATCTGCGTTAGGATTAGGATGGATGGATTGTCAGGGCAACGAAAGAGAAGATACTATCATTGGTATTCTTTGGGCTTTAGGCATGGCAATTGGCAGTATATTTATTTCGTTAAGCCCCGGCTATGCGCCTGATTTGATGAGCTATCTGTTTGGAAGTATTCTCACTGTTTCTTCACAAGATCTTTCTTTTATGCTTGCATGGGATCTCATTATTCTTTTTTTTGTAACTTTTTTTTTCAAACAATTCCAGGCAATTTCATATGATCGAGAATATGCTCGAACACGTGGTATTCCTGTTCATGCGCTCTATACTATTCTACTTCTTTTGATTGCTATTACCGTTGTTATGCTTATACAAGTCATGGGAGCGCTGCTCTTAATTGCTCTTATTACTATTCCCGTTACCATTGCAAATATTTTTTCCCAAAGTATTCGGAAAATTATGGTGTGCTCTTTTTTTATTAGCCTTGTATTTACTCTTTCGGGGTTATGGTTATCGTACTTTTTTAATTTACCGAGTGGAGCTGCTATTGTAGTTGTGGCCGGTGGATCATACATGATTCTCAAAGGGGTACGGCTAAAAATCAATTAAGATGTAGGGGCAGACCCGTGTGTCTGCCCCGTGTATTTTTCTTATTGCTGAAATGATGGGTTGTGGAATCGAACTTCAGCATGGCAATAGGTATTAGAATTACTGTAATTATTGATGCTTATTGACCCATCGTAATTATGATCATTTGTTCCTGTTCCCCATTGATAGAAACTATATGAATGTTCGAGCTTAGAGGTTGGATCCGAATAGTAAATGGAGAATCCTGAACTTTCATAATAATCAATAGGAATCTTAATATTGTTTGCTATGGGGTCAGTTTCTAAACTAGACATGAGTGAAACATAGAGATTTGCATCAGATCCTTCTTTAGCTGGGAGAACATCAAATGAGAAGGATGGACATGTGTCAGAACATTTATTGGTATAGGTCTGATAATCCCAGTAGCATGAACATGTAGTTGGATCAAAATGTTGACCAAATATTTTATGAATATCATCTGTTGTGCATGTCTGGTCATAATAGAAAGAGATGTCAGCGTTATCTTTTGAGAATAGCTGATCAATAATTAAAAGTTCTGCATTTGACTGCCCACCTTGAGGTTGACCAAATCCACAATTTGCTACGTCAGCACTTATTAAGCATGCTCCATCATTGAGACTTACGGTTAAACTAATTTGATCTCCTGGATGGTAACTACATTGAGCGCCTCCAAAGGTTATTGTCCCCTCGTATAAACCATTGCCGGATTCTACATCCCAGCTTATTTGATTGAAGAACATTTGAGCTTCATCGCTTTCAAAGAGTTTTTTGGATCCATTGAAATTGCTAATGTCTACATGAGCCGTTCCATCATTATTAATTTTATAGCACAGGTTGATACCATCTTTATAATTACTATCACATGCAGGATTTGGTTTGATGTTGTCTTGGGGTATAAAGTAACAATTCTGTTGTCCTTGATATTGTGGGTCAACGTAATCTTGTCCAGCTTGGAGTAACCTACTGTAATCGGTAGTTATCATAAGTTCTGAGGCACAAGGTTCATTAAATTGAGGCTGTGGACCTCCAGGGCCGCCTGGACCTTGAGCCTTTAATTTACCCCACTCCTGACATCCACCTTCTCTTAGTGTAAAGCGTGCATCTCCTTCTGTTTTACCGCCAGATCGCGCATCATTTCTTGCATGCGCTTCCACTTCAAGAGCATAGAGCGTATGACCGCTTCCACAGTCCGATGGATTATCAACGGGTTTGGTATCACAAAGATACTTTTGACTATACATATCATACATTGGATCCTCGGAGAAATCTACAATCGTTGATGATACCTCAACTCCGCATACCTTAAGATATCCTACGCCTCCTGAAGTTCCAAACTCAACATCCATTTCTGCCGATTCATTTTGAGTAAGATCGGTTAATATTGAATTTACTTTACTTGGGCACAAAGCGGTTATTAAATTAGAAGCAGCAGTTGTATCATAGCCTGTTGAATGTTGCGTAGAACAGCTGCCATGAGTAAAGAAAGTTTGGGAAGGAATAAGTTTTGCGCTTATCTTCACAGAATTATCATCGGATCCTAATGCTTTTGCTATATATTGTTCAAAGGTAAGATCAGATTCGGTTATCAATTTCATAGTAGCACGCAGAGTTATATCTTGATCTCCTTGAGCGTCGCCTTGATCTTCAAGTGCAACTTTTGCGTCGCTATTATCGCATAAAAGCTGATGCCTTTCTTGAATTTTAAGTTTAACTGCTTCTTTTGCTTCCGAAGGATCTTTAATCGTAATAGTCATTTCTGTTGCATCAACGCAGATGTTGTCGCTATTGAGCGCCATACAACCTCGGTTGAAGTTATGTTTTTCGTGGAATTTCCAAACAAGAACGTTTCCATCTTCGGTATTGTACACTTGATATGCCGCAACCGTAGGTGCTTCATCTCCTTCAACGATGGCTGCGAGAATTCCTACATCATTAGGGGAAACATCTTCTGGTTTAACGCCAAATTCAGGATGATTTGTAAAGAAAGCTACGATGTCAGCATTAGCCATTTCTTCCTTATGGAAGAATATTTTAATTTTATCTCCAGGCTGAGGTCCATCGTTATGGTTCTCTCCTTCGCCTTGCCCTTGAGGAGGCTGATGTCCTTGTTGATTTTGAGGAGGTGGAGCTGATTGGAGTTTCAATATTCTTTTAAGCACCGGATTTTTAAATCTGTTTTTTAAGACAGAGCTATCAGCGCCTTTTATACTGTCGAAGGTCAATTGATACTCTCCTTTGGCAAGATTTGTATCAGAATCTGCTGGAACAGCAGATCCTTCTTTTCCTTTTTCTACGGTATAGGTTGTCTCACATTTACCTGTTTCATCACACGTTGAAACAGTTTTAACTGCGGTTCCTGCCGCAAAATTGACTCCAGAATCAAGCATATAAAACAGAATTTCCTCTGTACCAGTATTCCATCCAACAAGAAGACGTGCTTCATCTGCAGGGAGCGATAGGTTTTTGTATGTACCATCTGCATTTAATACAGCAGTAGAAAGACATTTAGCTAAATCATCCGCTGAATCGCTGCTCAGTGCATTGAGCAAGCATTTAATTGCAAGACCAACGATGAGTACGTTATCAGCGACGTCTTCGGCGCTATATTTAACTTTTTTCATGTAAGAAGAGCTACTGGCTGGCAGAGCCGCACTTAATAGAGCAGGCAATGCAGTTGTCATAGTGTCTTCATCAAATGATCCGCTAACCGCAACATCGTCGGAATCATCGTCAAGTGTCCCCGTGGGGTCTAGACTCTTAAACATCCCGCAATTTGCGAGGATTAATCCCAGAATTAATAGAATTGAGAAGAATAAAAACTTACAGTTACTT
This sequence comes from Deltaproteobacteria bacterium, assembly GCA_023250585.1. Lineage (GTDB taxonomy): Bacteria > Bdellovibrionota_F > JAHFAK01 > JAHFAK01 > JAHFAK01 > JAHFAK01. Next base: position 1,993 of record JAHFAK010000043.1, on the reverse strand, counting down.
TTCATACATACCTCCCTAAAAAAATAATTCAGTCAAATTATATATTAAATCCTAACATATTTTTTATGTTTTGTCTATAGGGTATTTTAAAATTATTATTATTTCTACCCTATGATTGTAGTGTATCTGAAATTCTTAAAAATGTCTGTGATGTGGAACAAAAAAATAAAATTTTTATATCCTATTAATTTATAAGGACTATTTTTTTATTTTCGAGGATTCTTTTCGAGGGACTTTTATTTTTTGAGTTTTAAAAAGCTTAAATGATCCAAAGAATTTTTTTAGAGCAGCTTCAAAAGTTTTTACTTCTTTCTTGCAATCGTCACAAAGTTCAAATGTTATTTTCTTTTTTGTTCCGGGAGTTATTTCTGCGGAAATTGATGTTTTTGAAAGAAGATTTTGAGCTATAGATTCGTTACCGCACCTGTCGCACGCATGTATCTCAATTTTCATAGAGCACCTCAAAAAACGCACAGAATAATGGGTGGAATTTTTATAAATGTTCCACATGGAACATCCTATTTTTTTAATAGAGGCCCTCTGAAAAACTTGTGTTTTAGGGAACCTCTCAAAAAGATCCAGATGCAACGATGCAGATGGGCCTTTTTCAGAGGTTCCTATACTTTATAACGGTGCCGGTAATATGCATATCCCTGCTTGAGCCAAAAAGAGTAAAAATCATAGGAACAATCAGTAACATATCCCAGCCATCAAATTCTGATTCTATTTCCACTTCAATAGCAGCATCTCCCCCGAGTCTAGCAATTTCTTCTCGAGTAAGCTCTTCAATATTTGGTTCATGTAATTTTACCAATGTAAAAACTCCCCAATATCTTCGGGCTGAAACATCAAATCTTCCGAGAACTTCATACTGATTCCTGAAAGACTCCGTTTTCTTTATATATCCAGGAAATTTTCCATGAAAGGGAGAGCAAGAGGATAAAAATACGAGAAGCACAAAAATCGTTGTTAGATTATTTCTTTTCCGTCTTTGTTTCATTAAATTTAATTACCTTTCCACGTAAAGTTAGAGATCGGGATTGCAGAAGTATATGAAAGGGGAATATAAATGGAACATCTGATGTATAACTAAGCGTTGTTAACCCTGCTAAGGAAATACCTAAAAAAATGTCTAATCCATCTTTTTGGGATTCATATTCTAAATCCATAATTCCATCTCCATTGAATTTGTCGATTTCTTGAAGAAGCGCAAGTCGTATGTTTTCATGTTTTAGAGGAACTACGTAAAGAGTCCAAAACCGATGAGCATCAATTTCAAATTCACCGACAACTTTATAATCTTTTGGTGGGTCAAGAACAATTTCACCCGGAATTTTCCCATGAAAAGGAGTGCATCCTATAATAATTGCCAGGCTGATGAGAAGCCATATACTATTCTTCATTAGGGGAACTATAGTACAATCAATGCTAAAATCAATAAGTTTTTAGGTTCTTAGGTATGATGAGAGGGGAGTATATCTTCTTTTTTTATTGTCCCATGAGCGCGCTTACCCCGTTCTTAATATTTTTATGGAAGCGACGTCATGGGATAATAAAAAAAGAAGATATACTCCCCTCTCATCTTCCTTTGAATATAAGTATTAAAATGTTCCACGTGGAACATTTTTTTAGGAATGGCTTGGTGATTTCTCAAAGCGGGTTTTGATGTAATTATCAAAAATTGCTATAAATTCATCGCGAATGTTGTCGCCTCGAAGTGTACAATATTCTTTTCCGTCTATATATACAGGAGCGGTTGGTGTTTCTTTAATGCCGGGAAGGCTGATTCCGATGTCTGAGTATTTACTTTCCCCTGGGCCATTGACAACGCAACCCATGACTGCAACTTTTAGTTTTTCAACCCCAGGATAAACTTTTTTCCATTCCTTAATTTTTTGCGCAATATGATCGGTGACTTCACGATCGAGTTTTACGAAATAATCGCTGTCAGTTCGACCACATCCAGGACAACTTGTAACCGATGGTTTAAAAA
>JAHFAK010000142.1 GCA_023250585.1 Deltaproteobacteria bacterium | reverse complement strand
GTCTCATTTCCAATTTTCAGTCCTTCTCCAACTTTGTAGGATGCTTGAACTGCTTCCGCTTCTGCAGCAAAACTCTTGTGATTATGTGCCATAAAAATTACTACTCCACTAAAAAGCAACACTAACAAACGTACTAAACGCATGAATACCTCCTTTAAATAGTTTTTGTTCATTGGCGCTGTGGAATATAGAGAACATTAATGACGTGATGATGACGGCATTGCAACATTTTGGTTACACGATAAAAAGAAAACAATGCTCAAAATAATGTGCGCAAGAAAGCACACGGACCGGAAGTTGCGTCACACCATTTTCCTTTTCCCAGGTGCCTTGACGAAATAACAAAAGATGTGTATACTTATTACACACTATGAATAAGAAGAAATATACATTTAGAGCTATAGAAAGTGATGAAAAAATTAGAGCACAAGTTGTTCTTACGAGTTTATTAAAAAGGCTTATAGAAACTCAAAGAAGAACAACGGGTGAAACACTGTCAGAATATCTTCGAAAGGCCGCGATTTTACGAATTCTTGCAGAAGATGAAGAGCATCGAGAACTTGATACTCTTGCAAATCTTCTTATAGGAAGCGTTTCTTTAAAGAAGCATCCAGAGTGGAAAACAAAAGCCAAGGTAACATCATGGGTGAGAAAATTAAGAAATGAATGGAAATAACGTATGCAGCTTTATGTCGTTGATACAAATATTTTAATCTATGCTTTATCAGGACAAAATCCGTGGGCAGATTTAGTTCGAGAATGGATAAAAAATAAACAATTTGCTTTATCTTCTATAGTTGTTGCAGAGTTTTTAGCAGGTGCCAAAGAAGATGAAATCAACATCTTTGAGGCTTTGCTTGATAAATTCGGTAGTCTTCCTATTGATACTGCAGCTGCTCGGTTGGCAGCAGATTATCGAAGAAAATACGTAAAACAAGGTAATAAATTAAAACTTCCAGACTGTCTCATCGCCGCGACTTGTAAGCTCTATCATGCAACCCTCGTTACTGCAAATACTCGAGATTATCCGATGGATGATATTACTAAATTTAAGGTATAGATTTATCCCTTGAGAAGAGGCATTACTTGTTTTTTCTCGAGGTAGTTTTTCTCATCGGTTTTTTAATCCAAACCCATTGGTTTGTTGATGTGTACACTTTGAATTTTGTCTCAAATACTTCTTGATAAAAATCAGGATGATTTTCAATTTCAGGCAATTTAACTAATTCATCAACAATGTTATTTTACATATACTTGTAAATTTTCATTGATTTTTTACAATATATATGTATATAATAACAGCATGCTTACACGGTATATCTCGAAAACGATTGATGTTCTCAAAAACTCTCATCTTGGGTTATTCCTTTTAGGGCCGAGGCAGACGGGGAAAAGTACGATCATTGAGAGCTATTTTGAAAACATTGCACCGAAAAATAAACTCATATTTAAACTGCAAGAAAGTAAGACTTATGAAAATGTGGCAAAAAATCCATCATTGATCTTTAATGCTGCCACGGCAATTCTCGAAAAAAACGCGTCAACGCTCCATCTTTATATTGACGAAATTCAATTATTACCAGAGCTCTTGGGCGATTGCCAAAGCCTCTGCGATCAATATAAAGGGAAGATTCATATCTATGTAACAGGTTCTTCTGCACGAAAATTAAGAAGACAGGGAATAAATCTCTTGCCGGGTAGAATTATTATGAAACATCTTCATCCGCTTATGCTCTCTGAATTTAAAAAAAGTACCGACTCATATATTATTCCTATTCACGATTTTATCCCAGAAAATACAAACGATGAATACACACTCGAAGATATTTTAATCTATGGTACATTGCCTGGTATTGTAACGAGTGACAAACAACTACGGGGAGAGATCCTCTATTCATATGTGTCAACATACTTGCAAGAAGAAATACGGATGGAAGCACTGGCCCGAAAGCTCGGGCCATTTTCACGATTCTTAGAACTTGCAGCGCTTGAGTCGAGTTCATTTCCGAATTTGACCAAATTATCCATTGAAACCGGAATTCCTGTTGCAACGATTAAAAATTATTATGACATATTAGAAGATACGCTGTTGATTTTTAAAGTTCCACCGTTTTCAAAAGCAGGAAGAAAAAGAATACTCGCTACCCCAAAATATTATTTTTATGATACGGGAATTCGCAATGCAGCTGCGGGCTTAACTTTGGATGAAAATTTATTAAAGACACAAGGAGGTGTTCTCTTTGAAACCTTCGTTGTACTCGAATTAATTAGAAGGATTGATTATCTGTACCCCCATCAATGGAAATATTATTACTGGAGAACAACGACAGATATTGAGGTTGATTTTATCATTGATACAGGCACGGAAATTATTCCAATTGAAATAAAATATTCTACGGGAACTCATGCAAGACACATAAAGAATTTAAGAATATTTATGGATGAATATAACATTGCGAAAGGTTTTATCATTGGAAATTTTCCTCTGCCAGAAAAGCTAGCGGATGGAATTACCGCTATTCCCTGGAATTGGATTTGATTTACGTCCCCTATAATAGACAAAAGCTGTGATACATTTACTATTGAAGTACAAATTTTTCAACGGACCGGAAGTTGTGTCACACCTTTTTCTTATTCAAAATAATGTGCGCAAGAAAGCGCATATACAGGTTTATTCACCAGAAGCGTGGTGTGTCGTATGAAAGAAGGTTTTGAAGGCTTCTTTCCAGGGTAAAACAGTGATGTCATCAAGTTTATAGGAATGTTCAGTTTGGCATATACAAAAAAGTTGCGCATGATGATTTTCACTTTTAAATGACTCAAGACCTTTTAAGTATTTTTTCTGAGGCGCAGCTGATGCTTTAATCTCAATGGCAAAAAGAGTCCTTTTGTTTTTATCAGTGAGAATAAGATCTACTTCCATTCCCGTGTTTGTTCGCCAATACAAGAATTCATAATGAGAACGGGTATAATCATTAAACCGAAACATTTCTTGTATAATAAAGGTTTCGAATAATTTTCCATACCGATATGAACCTTCTTTAAGTTCTATCGAAAGTTCTCCGCGAATAGCGTTTAAAACCCCGCAATCAAAAAAATAAAACTTAGGACTTGCTAAAACTTGTTTCCGCACTGAAAATGACCAGCCGTTAAGCCTATAAGCGATGAGTGTATCCGTCAAAATTGAATAATACTCTTGCACTGTATTTGAAGAAACATGACAATCTCGAGAAATTTCTAAAAAATTAGTGGGCTCACCATTCATCTGTCCTGCAATATCAAGGAAACGAATAAAAGCATCAACTTTTCGTACGAGAGCTTCTTCTTGAATTTCTTCTTTCAAGTACGTTTCTACATATGACTCAAGCGTTGGGGTTGGATCGGGATCTTCGAGATAAATTGCGGGTAATGTGCCCCATTGCAGTGCTTTATCAAGATTAAACTTTATTTCAGTATGAATGAGTGGATGCAATGAAAGAGTCAGCGCGCGACCGGCGAGTAGATTTGCTCCACCTCTTTTGAGCTTTCGGGCACTTGATCCACTCAAAATAAAACGAACGTTTGGTTTTTCTTCTTCAAGTAACAAATGTACATGATCCAAAATATGAGGGATCTTTTGAACTTCATCAATAAAGACGGTTAATATCCTTTCCGAAGTAAGTTTATTTTTAACTTCTGAGATCAAAAGATCGGGATTTTTTGTATACCGCATAAAGAGAGAATACTTGAGTAAATTAATCTCAAATGTCTGCGACTGTTCTTTGAGAAACTCCCGAACCAAGGTACTTTTTCCCACGCCTCGAGGACCGAAAAGAAATGTCGACTTTTTTTGCCCAATAAAATCAATAAGCTGCAATTCTCTAATCACCATACTTAAAAAGTATAATATAAATTTTAAGTATGGTCAAGCGGTTGTTCATTATGGATCATACGGTGGAAATCAAATTTATTCATCGGTAGCGTGGCGAATGAATGACACTCTCAATGAAGAAAGCTAAAGTCTCT
>JAHFAK010000042.1:6977-16823 GCA_023250585.1 Deltaproteobacteria bacterium | reverse complement strand
TTATACGGGATCTAAAGACTTAGCTACATTTCAAAAAAGAGCAAAATTTATTCGTCTAACTGAAAGTAGTATTCGGGAAAGTCATCCTCATGATATTTATGGAGTGAATAGTGGAGAATAAAATTGTCATTGTAGATTTTGGGAGTCAGACGACGCGGCTTATCGCACGCCGAGTACGTGAGTACGAAGTTTACTCAGAAATTATTACACCAGAACAAATCTATAAAATAGAAAATGTTGCTGGTATAATTTTAAGTGGGAGTGATTTATCAACGAAGGATTTTGATTATCGCGGTGAACTTGAATTTATTTTAAAACTCAAAAAACCAGTGTTGGGAATTTGTTTTGGCGCACAACTTTTAGTCCGATATTTTGGAGGAAAGGTTGAGCCTTTGGTGACCAAAGAATTTGGAAGCGCAACAATTAATGTTTTAAATAGCAGTAATTTTTTTAGAGATATACCAAAGAGTTCAACTGTGTGGATGAGCCATAATGATTCTTTTTCAGCGATGCCTTCTGAGTTTTCGGTTACTGCTAAAAGTAATAATGAGATTGTTGCAGCATTTGAAAATGAAGCGCAAAAAATCTACGCTGTGCAATTTCATCCCGAAGTAATCCATACCCATTATGGCAAAGAATTATTGTCGAATTTTGTATTCAAAATTTGTAAAGCTCCAAAAAATTGGAAACGTCAAAGTATTTTAGAATCAATTTTGAAAGATGGTCAAAATATCATTGCCGGAAAAAATGTTCTTTGTGCAATTAGTGGTGGTGTTGATTCGCTTGTTGCTGCACGTGTAGTGTCTCAGCTCGCACCAAAAAAAGTAAAAGGATTTCTCATCGATAATGGACTCTTGAGAAAAAATGAAGCTGAGCATGTTAAAGAGTATCTGATAAACAAAGCCGGCCTTGATATTACTATTATTGATGCTCGGGAACGTTTTTTAGGAAAAATTGCAGGAGTTGAAGATCCTGAAAAAAAACGAAAAATTATTGGAGAGACGTTTATTCGTGTATTTGAAGAAGCGGTTCATACATATAAGAATTTTGAGTATCTTATGCAAGGGACGATTTATCCTGATGTTATTGAAAGTAAAAATATTAAATCTCACCATAATGTTGGTGGTTTGCCAGAGAGCATTGAATTTAAAATATATGAACCATTACGTTTACTCTTCAAAGATGAAGTGCGTGAACTAGGCAGATCTTTGGGTATTGATGAGGAGCTGCTTATGCGTCATCCTTTTCCTGGGCCAGGACTTGGCGTTCGTATTCTTGGAGAAGTAACGGAAGAACGAATTCATCTTTTACAAGAGGTTGATAATTTATATATTGAGTATTTAAAAAAACATGACCTTTATAATAAAATTTGGCAGGCATTTTCGGTGCTTTTACCGGTTCGTTCAGTAGGTGTTCAAGGTGATGCGCGAACGTATGCATATACTGTTGCCTTACGTGCGATAACCAGTAACGACGGTATGACTGCTGATGTATTTGATTTTGCTCCTCATGATTTGAAAAAAATTGCATCAATGATTTGTAATAATATAAAAGAAGTAAATCGTGTTGTGTATGATGTTACAACGAAGCCACCAGCGACTATTGAGTGGGAATGAACCTTTGAAAAATGCCCATCTACGGCGTTGATAAGCTAAAGTCCTCCTTGCGGCGTAGCTATGATGTACGCCTCAGTCTGACTTTAGCTTATCGCCTTGTATCTGGACATTTTTGAAAGGTTCATAAGCGTTAGATACTATGAAAGTATTATTAAATTATCACGATGTACAAAAAATGATAGAGCGTATCGCTCATGAGATTATTGAGAAAAATAGCCAGAATCTGCCTATTGCTTTACTTGGTATTAAAGACGGTGGAATATCAATAACGAAAAGATTATATAATGAATTACTTAAACAAAAAATTTCGTTTGCGATTGATTTGGGATTTATTGATCCGCGTCCCTTTCGTGATGATGAAAAACGTGAACGAGAAGATACTTCTGATATTGCTGGATCTGTAACGGGAAAAAAAATTATTTTAGTTGATGATGTAATTCGTACGGGAAGAACAGTACGAGGAGCGCTTACAGGGATTATTAAATATGGAAGCCCGAGCGGAATTGAATTGGTTGTGATGATGAGTAGCGGGCGACGGGAATTGCCAATTCTTCCTACGTACATTGGAAAAAATATTCCTGCTCATGATAATGAACGTATAGAATTTACTATTCATGAAGAAATACATCCTGAAGATAAGGTAGTAATAAATGAAAAGTATTAGTAAGAAAACTATACGCGTAGGAATTCTGACCTCATCAAGTGGTGGCTTGCTGAAAGCTGTAATCGAAGCAAGACAAGCTAAAAAATTATTTGTGGATATTGTGAAAGTTTTGTCTGACAGAAATTGTCCCGCACTTGAAATTGCAAAAAATTATGGATTGGATGCTGTGGTCATTGAACATAAAACGAGAATCGAGCGAGATAGAGAATTTTTAAGTATTTTACAATATCTCGATATAGATTATATTTTCCTTTGTGGATATTTTAAAATCCTTTCAGCTGAATTTATTCAAGCGTTTCCTGATCGAATCATTAATTCGCATCCATCACTGCTTCCTGAATTTCCTGGAATCGACACCGACGTCTATAGACAAGTGCTTGAGGCTCAGAAGGAATATACAGGAGTTACGGTACATTTGGTTGATGAACAGGTCGATCATGGTAGAATTCTTGGTCAATTTAAAGTAAAAGTAGAAAAAGATGACACAATAGAAACGTTACGAAATAGAGTTAAAGCAGTAGAAAATAATTTTTTTCCGGCGGTATGTGAAGTGTTTGTTCAACAAAAAATCGCTAATCACAAACCGCCAACCGAGAAACAAATATGTGTGGAATAGTCGGCATACAATCAAACAAACCGATAATCGATGATTTAATTACGTCGATGTATGGTATTCAACACCGCGGACAAGATGCAAGCGGGATTAGCTTAGTGGGCAATGCCCATGAAATTCATACCTATAAAAGTATGGGTCTCTTTTCAAAATTATTAGAAGAGAAAAAATGGGATATTAATGTTACAAAAAACGCAACAATTGGTTTAGGACAAGTACGATATCCAACAATTGGAAGCAATACCATTGAAGAAGCGCAACCCTTTACCTACAGTGACACCGAGCTTTCTATTTCCATTGCTCATAATGGAAATATTATGAATGTCGCAGAGCTTGAAGAATATGTACGGCGTGAATACCACTATGAGCTTAAAACAAAATCAGATCTGGAATATATTTATGCAATTTTTGTGAATGAATATACACGTCATCACGATATCGCACAAGCCTTTCAAACAATTAATCGATTGCTCATTGGAAGCTACAGCGTGATTGGTATTGTGAATGGAGAGCTTTTTGGATATCGCGATAGCTTTGGCATTCGTCCGCTTTTATTAGGTAAAGATCGGGATGCATGTATGTTCTCGTCTGAAAGCACGGTGTTTGACTTGCTTGGTATTCGAGAGTTTAGTGATGTTGCTCCAGGAACACTTATCACCATAAAAGATGGCAAGATAACAGAGCATACTATTACAGAATCACAAAAAAGAACCTGTTTTTTTGAATGGATTTATTTTTCTTCAACAAGCTCTACCCTTGAAAATGCAAATGTATATGATGTGCGCTACAAGCTCGGCGAACTTATTGCAAAAAAATATGTACTTCCCGATCTTGTAAAAAAAGAAATCCATATTGATCTCATTGCTCCGGTTCCTGATTCAAGTCGGCCAGCATCTGCTGGAGCACAAGCAGCATTACACATTCCTTATGGAGAAGTACTTTTGAAAAACCGTTATTTCCAACGGACATTTATTATGACTGATACTGAAGGATCGAGAACCAAAGCATTACGCCATAAATTACAAGCGCTCAGAAGCCAAGTGGAAGGAAAGTCGATATTACTTGTTGATGATAGCATCGTACGCGGCCATACGAGTAAACGTATCATTTCTATTTTAAAAGAAGCGGGTGCAACTAATATTTACTTTATGGTTATTTGTCCGCCGATTGCTCATCCATGCTTTTATGGAATTGATATTCCCGATGCAAATGAGTTAATTGCCAATCGAAAAAGTATTGATGAAATTACAAAAATGATTGGAGCTGATAAAGTGTATTATCCAACAATGGAAGAAGTATATACGGTATTAGGCCATAAAAAACTCTGTAGCGCATGTGTGGATGCTGATTATCCTACAGAACTACGAGGCACAGATAATTTTGTTACACGAAGAAAGGCCGAAAGATGTTAAAACAAACTTTACAAACCAAAATAAGTAATCACTCACACACGGTATCAGACCAAGCAGACCGAGGCACGACGAAGTCGAGGAGTGAGGCGTACTCTTTGTTACGCCGCAACGATGAGACGAGGAGTAACGAAGGTATGCGAAGGTCTGATACCGTGTGTATTAATATTGTTTTTGGAAGTGCATCCGATGAGTGGTTCTATGGAAAATTGCAAACTTCGTTACAAGAACTAGGATTTACGGTAGCGACGTTTGTATTTTCAGCACACCGGAATATTTTAGATATTCAATCATTTGTTAAAAAACTCGATGGCTCAATTCTTATTGCAGGTGCGTCTCTTGCTGCTGCACTACCTGCAGTACTAGCTGGAGCGTGTGATAAGCCAGTGATTGGAATTCCTGTTTTAAAAGATACAAATGTGCCAAATCCAGCTATTGACTCATTTCTTTCAATGTATTCTCTGCCCAAAGGAGTTCCTGTACTCGTTGCGCCACTCAATGAAATCAACGAAATTGGAAAAGTGATTCATGGATTTCTTAAAGGTAATTTTGAACGTTATACAATTCCTACAGATTCGAGTGATCTCTATGCGTGTTATCTTGATTATCTCAAAAAACAAACATGGCTTTTTAATAAAAAAGAAAATGAAGATACATGGAGGGAACGATGGAAAAAATATATGCAGGTAGCGTAAAGGATCTCTACCTCTTTCGCGAAAAGGGCATTGAATATGTGCTCATGAAATTTACTGACTGTTTTTCGGTATTTGATATTGGACGTATGCCCAATACTATACCGGGTAAAGGTAAAAATTTAGCACGATTTTCAAAGTATATTTATGAAGCACTTAATAAAACATTTAAGACATCCTGTGCGGATCATCTAAAGACTCAAGAAGATGAAATTATTTTACGTTATTTCAAGGCATATAAACCAGTCTTGCACAATGAAGTTTACGACTATCATGAAAATACTGCTCATAAAAATAATAAGATGATTCCGCTTGAATGCATTTTCCGTTATGGTGTTCCTCAAGGAAGTTCACTCATTAAAAGAGGATATCAGCCAAATACCATTTTTGATGAACCCTTAGTTGAATTTACAACCAAATATGAAAAGAAAGATCGTTTACTTACCCTTGATGAAGCATTTCAGATTTCTGGAATTGAAAGAAAATATTTTGATGCTCTTATTGAGTATACGAAAGAGATTTCCCTGTTTTTAAAAGATCTTTTCGAGAAAAAACAATTGCGGCTTTGGGACGGAAAATTCGAATTCGCAATTGATGAACATAACAATATTTTACTTGCAGATGTTATTACACCAGATGAATTACGCATGGATCTTGATGGAGAAATTCTTTCCAAACAGCTGTTACGAAATTTTTGTAAAGAAAAGAACACGTTGACTCCCGAAGAAATTGAAAAGGGTGCAAAGCTGTATAGAAAAGCCGCAAAAGTAATGACCGGCAGAAAAAATGTTTTAATCATTGGCTCTGCTGGCCGCGAACATGCCATGGGAGTTTCGTGCAAAAAATCGAAAGATGTTTTAGATGTATATGTATATCCCGGGAATCCAGGCATGAAACATGATGGACTTGAAGTACTGCAAAAAACATCAGCGCATCCTTTTGAGGAAATATTGTCTTTTATTAAACAATATGAAATTGATTCTGTCATTCCAGGGGGAGAAGAATATTTAGCTCAAGGTATTGTTGATTTTTTGACTTCAAAAAATATTCCTGTTTTTGGACCTACAAAATATGCGACCCAGCTTGAAAGCTCAAAATCATTTGCCAAGAATGTTCTGAATGAAGTTCATGCGCATACTGCTCGTGCAGAAATTGTAGAAAATCTTCAAACAGCGCTTGCGGCTCTTGCTCATTTCAAAACTCTTCCGGTAATTAAGCTTGATGGTCTTGCGCAAGGGAAGGGAGTGTTCTTGCCAGAAACAAAAGAAGAAGTAACTGATATTCTACAAAAGTTGTATTCAACAAAATCGAATGAAAAAATACTACTCGAAGAACGCTTACAAGGACATGAAATCAGCATATTCGCAATTGCAGATGGTAGTCGATACAGCATTATAGGAACAGCTGCTGATTATAAACGCAAAAATGAAAACGATTTAGGACCAAACACTGGTGGCATGGGCGCAATTTCTCCACATCCATTGTGGAGCTCCGCGGAATCCGCCGAAGCACTGAGCCCTCCTTCGCCAAGGCTACGGAGGGCATCCGCCTCGTATTCACTCGCATCTGAAAACGTAGTAGGCGGAGGCGGATGGGACGAAAATCTTAAAAAACAATCCAATGAGATTTTTAAAAAAGTTTTAACTCATATGGAAAAAACAGGACATTCGTATAAGGGTTTTCTTTATTGCGGAGGAATGATCGTTGATGGAAAACTCTATGTTCTTGAATTTAATGCGCGACTTGGTGATCCTGAAACACAAGTTTTATTGAATACTTTTTCGTACAGCCTCTATGATATCATTGAAAGTTTTCAAAATAATGCATTGTCAGAAATCAATGCACAAGAGCATGCAACGGTAATTACCATTGCCGATAAAAACTACCCAGAAAAGACGTCGGAATCGCATGCAATTTCTTTTGAGGAATTTCATTCTCTCAACACTCACTATTTTATGGCAGGTGTAATTGAAAAAGAAGGAAAACTCTACACAAGCGGAGGGCGTGTTCTCTATGCAACTGGTTGGGATAAAACATTGGCTTTGAGTATTACGCATGCGTATAGAGCAGCAGATCACATAAAATTTGAAGGCAAATATATACGTAAAGATATTGGAAAAAAATGGACCACGTAACATTTTATATAGGACGAAAATTAAAAAAAACTAAACCTCGCCAGGTTAAGTCGTACACTATTTTCGGTACGGATATTTTTCGAATAAATTTTAAAGAACTCTTTTGTAATCATATTATTCAAGATTATTCTGATACTCTGACATTTTCCTGTGCCCTTCTGAAATCATATAAATCCAATGTCCGAGATAATGAAGCTGAAATTGCTCGAAAGCTTATTTTGCTTACCCATCCAGAAGTAAAAAATCTTAAAATAAAAGTTAGTGAACTTTATATATTTGAAAAAGAAAAAGAAATTACTGAAGAGTTTAAAAGAAAAATTCATAATCCGCTTATTCATGATTTGAGGATTATACAAGGCAATGAAAAAGATTGCTTCGCTCCGCTCGCAATGACAGATGGAGAATTGTCATTGCGAGGAGCAATAGCGACGAAGCAATCTCAAGCAATTCAATATTACCCTGCTGATCTTTCATTAACTGAACTTGAAAAAATTAACAAAGAACGATTACTGGCGCTCAATACAGAAGAACTGAAGGCGATCTGGAATTATTTTAATAATGAGAAGATACAAAACGATCGTGAGCGACTTGGCCTTTCACATAAAATTACTGATGCCGAACTCGAATGTATTGCGCAAACATGGTCTGAGCACTGTAAACATAAAATCATGAATGCCACTATTGAATACGATATTCATGGCAAAAAAGAAACTATTAATTCACTTTTTAAAACCTATATTAAGAAGGCGACCGAGGAATTAAAAAAAGATTATTTAATTTCTGTTTTTACTGATAATAGTGGCGTTATCACTCTCGATGACGAGCATGATATTTGTTTTAAAGTTGAAACACATAATTCACCTTCGGCGCTTGATCCTTACGGCGGAGCTTCTACAGGTATTGTTGGGGTGTATCGCGATATCTTAGGAACGGGGCTTGGAGCAAAACCAATATTCGGAACAAATATTTTATGTTTTGATAGCAAAAACAGAAATAATTTAATCGAAGGTATTGTAAAGGGCATTGAAGACGGGGGAAATCAAAGTGGTATTCCAACCGTAAATGGTGCGTGCTTATATGATGAATCATATTATGCAAAGCCTTTGGTGTTTTGTGGAGCTGGCGGAATTCTTCCCAAAGGCAATGCCGAAAAGAAAGGAAAAGCCGGCGATCGTATAATTATTCTTGGCGGCCGTGTGGGCCGGGATGGAATTCACGGAGCTACTTTTTCGTCGCTTTCTTTAACTGAAGATTCTCCTGCAAGTGCGGTGCAAATTGCTGATCCGTATACTCAAAGAATTTTAGGTGAGGCGTTGCTTGAAGCACGGGATAGAGGCCTTATAACATCATTAACCGATAACGGCGCGGGTGGTTTTTCATCATCGATCGGAGAACTTGCACGAGATATTGGTGGAGCGCACATTGATCTTTCACGTGCATTATTAAAAGACGTGAAAATACTTCCATGGGAAATTTTAATTTCTGAATCGCAAGAGCGTATGACGGTTGCGACTGATAAACCAGATGAGTTTGCGCGTATTTGTGAGAAGCATGGTGTTGAATATTACGATATTGGTGAATTTACGCGATCAGGTTATGTACATGTCGTGTATGGTGAAAAAACAGTTGCTTATCTTGATTTAGAGTTTTTGCATGCCGGAAATCCTGTATTAAATCTTAAAGCAGAAAAACCAACTATTGAATATACGAAAGCTCGTGATCTACAAAAAGCTCCTCGTGAAATTATTCAAAAGCTCTTACAGGATCCAAACATTGCCTCAAAAGAAAAAATATTCTCGCGATATGATGCTGAAGTGAAAGCCCAAACTATTCTTAAAGAATATGTGGGATATAGCTTTGCAGGGCCGACTGATGGAGCAATTCTTGCGCCGCTTTTAGGCAAAGATGTTTTTGTTACCATAACCAATGGTGTAAAGCCCTGGATCCGTGATCCTTATCAGATGGCTCTCTACGCAGTAGATGAAGCAGTTCGCAATACCATTGCAATAGGCGGTAATCTTGATCGCAGTGCTATGCTTGATAACTTCTCTTTCCCCGATCCCTTGCGCGATAAAAAAATGTTGGGATCATTAGTGGAAAATTGTCGAGGACTGTACGATGCCGCAAAAGTGTATGAAATTCCGCTTATCTCAGGAAAAGATAGTATGAAAAACGATGCAATCATTAATGGCGATTATTATGCGGTTCTTCCAACACTGCTTATTTCCATGATGAGTGTATTTACGGATGTAAAAAATATTACGACCCCTGATTTTAAAAATGATGGAGATATTATTTTTCTTATAGGCGAAAGCAGTAACAAGCTTGGCGGCAGCGCGTACGAGAGAAATTTTGATCATTCTATACAAGAAATTCCGGGTGTTTTATTAGAAAAGAATAATGATCTCTATCGAACGCTTTCATCCCATCGAAATCTTTTTCATTCCCTCCATGATGTTTCTGATGGTGGAGCATTAGTCGCAATCATTGAATCAGCTTTAGGAGGTAATAGGGGAGTAGAGCTGATCATCAATGATGCAAAAATAATGTTCTCAGAACCAACAGGAACATTTATAGTGAGTATAGAAAAAGATCGATTACAAGAATTTCAAGAAACATTTAAAAAATTCAGTTGTATAGAATTGGGAATTGTATGTGGTAAAAACATCAGGTGTAATTTTATAGAAAACAAATCGTGGAATTTTAGTATGACGCTC
>JAHFAK010000042.1:0-6877 GCA_023250585.1 Deltaproteobacteria bacterium | reverse complement strand
CTCATTATTTCCGGCGATGGCATCAACTGTGAAATTGAAACAAAATTTTCATGTGAAAGAGTAGGGGCTATTGCCGATATAAAACTCATGAATGAAATTTGTGAAAATCCTCCGCTCATTCGTGACTATCACATGATCGTTTTTCCCGGTGGTTTTTCATATGCAGATTATCTTGGTAGTGCGCTTGTTCTTGCTCGCCGAATTCAGGCAACGTTTTATGATGAACTCAAGCAGCATGTCGAAAAGAAGCGACCAATTATTGGTATCTGTAATGGCTTTCAAGTACTGGCTCAGCTTGGATTCTTTCCTATAGCCTTTGATCAAAACGATGGGGGACATTTTATTAATACATGGGTGGGCTTAGAAAAAAATAAAGAAACATGTCTCGTATTTGGCAAAGATATTCCTGATTATTTTGAGCTACCTATTCGTCATGGTGAAGGCAAAGTAGTTTTTTTTAACGAGAAAACTTTTGATAAAAAACAAATCGTTTTTACGTATACGAATAACCCAAACGGGTCGGCTTGTAATAGTGCCGGTATATGTGATACATCAGGCGTCGTTTTCGGTATGATGCCTCATCCTGAAGCCATGCACCGATATGAAATGCATCCGGCTGGTGGAGCCAATAAAAAAGAAAAGCTTCCCCTAGGGACGGTCATTTTTGAGAAAGGAATTGAATATGCACGATCTCTCTAAATATGCATTAATGAGTGTATACAATAAAAAAGATGTAGAAATATTCGCAAAGAAGCTCATTGATCTTGGCTATCGTATTATTGCGACCGGAGGAACCAAAACATATTTGGAAGCCAAAGGAATTTCATGCATCGAAGTCAGTACTTTTACGGATAAAGCGGAAGTCTTTGATGGACGACTCAAAACAATATCATATGAAATTTTAGGAGGAATTCTTTTTGACCGACAGAAAGAGAACCACAAATACGATGTCGAAAAATACGCCATTCCGCACATTGATATTGTTGTATGCAATCTCTATCCTTTTAAAGACAGTCCTTCTATTGAAATGATTGATATCGGTGGTCCAAATATGATTCGTGCAGCTGCAAAAAACTATCGTTATATTACCGTTGTTGCGAATCCAAATGATTATCGAGAAGCAATGGATGTTCTTGAGCACCATGAGTATAATGCCGCTGCCTCAGTTACGTTCCGAAAAAAACTTGCAAAAAAAGCATTTGGTATAATTACTGATTACGATCAGTATATTTTCGCAAAATTTAGTTCACTTGATCCTGAAGTCACTGAGGAAGAAGTTGTGCCGATTCGGTATGGCGAGAATCCTCATCAACATGCTACCATTTTTCTCAATGATGCGATCCGCATCTTACCGTATGGAAAAACAATTTCCTACAATAATATTTTAGATATAAGTTCTGCAACTGCTATTGTTGCCCGCTTTAAAGAACCTGCTGCTGTGGTGATTAAGCATAATAACCCTTGTGGGTTTGCTGTTACCACTGATCGCGATACTGCATTCCGTCTTGCATGGGCTGGAGATGAAGTAAGTGCTTTTGGAAGTGTGGTTGCGCTCAATACTCGAGTGTCATCGTCATTTCTTGATGAGATTGAAGATAAATATATTGAGGTACTTGCTGCTCCGTCTTTTTCTCAAAAGTTTTTACAAGCTATAAAAGATACAAAGAAAAATTTGCGACTTATTACATTTGATGCATCGAAGTTTTCCCCAATTGATGGTAAATCAACAAATATTGGCATGTTACTCCAAGACAAAGATGAACATTTTGAAGCATTAACAATTCCTGCTGATGCACCAAAGCTTTTTCATGACAATCAATTCTTGCGTTTTTCTGAAATTGCTGTTGCGAGTATGAAATCGAATGCCGTTGCACTTACGATGAGAATTGGCGAAGGAAAATATATGCTTCTTGCGGCTGGCTTTGGACAGCCTAATCGTGTTGATTGCGTACGAGAACTCATTGCTCCAAAAATCAATGTATCAAAAGAAAAACTTGAATTTGATTCTATTCTTGCTTCAAGCGATGCATTTTTGCCTTTCCCCGATTTGATTGATGAAATGAGTGAGTTGGGCCTGCAGTATTTAATGCAGCCCGGTGGATCAAAAAATGACGAATTAGTTGTAACACGAGCAAAAGAAAAGGGCATTTATGTGCTGATGACAGGCCGGAGGCATTTTTTACATTAATTGTCTATCTGTCATTGCGAGCGTAGCGAAGCAACCTTTTTGTAATATGGAAAAAGTATACGCTGTATATATGATGGCAAATAAAAATAATACAGTTATTTACACGGGAGTAACAAATAATTTACATAGAAGAGTATATGAACATAAAGAAAAATTGGTAGATGGATTTACAAAAAAGTATAATACTATAAAACTAGTATATTATGAGGTATTTACTGATATTGAAGAAGCAATAAAAAGAGAAAAGCAAATTAAAGGAGGTTCTAGACACAAGAAAATAGATTTAATTTGTAAAGAGAATAAAAATTGGAAGGACTTATATAATGAGTTATGAGATTGCTTCGCTACGCTCGCAATGACAGATAGAGAATTGTCATTGCGAGCGTAGCGAAGCAATCTCCATTAGAAAGTATTTATGGATTACAAACAAGCAGGCGTAGACATTCACAAAGCAGAACATTGGGTTGATTACATTAAAGATTGTCTTGCAACTAATAATGCAAACCTTCTTTCAAAAGTTGGTGACTACGCAGGAATTTATAAAATCAATGATTCGACTGCAATTGCAGCAACTACTGATGGCGTTGGAACAAAAATTAAACTCGCAATGGATGCTGGAATCCATAATGGAATTGGTCAAGATCTCGTTGCAATGAACGTCAATGATTTGCTCTGTGTTGGTGCAACACCTCTTTTTTTTCTCGATTATATTGCGCATGGAAAAATTGATGAAACGATAAAGAAAGAAATTTTTGTAAGTATCGTCAAGGCATGTAGCGAAGCTCGCATGCTTCTTCTCGGTGGCGAAACGGCACAGATGTCAGATTTTTATGATAATGGTAAATATGATCTTGCTGGTTTTGCCGTAGGATTAGTTCATCCAAACAAAATAATTACGGGAAATAAAATAAAGCCAGGCGATGTAATTCTTGGCCTTCCTTCTACTGGACCTCATAGCAATGGATATACGTTAATCCGCAAACTTTTTGATACTAAAGAAAAAGGATCTATCCAAAAGCTTCTCACCCCCACTCGAATTTATGTGAAAGAAATAATAAATATTATTAATGATTTACAAGATAAAGTTCATGGAATAGCTCATATTACGGGCAGCGGCTTTCGTAACCTCTTCCGCCTAACCGAGTATGGTATGGATATAACTCTTCGAGAGATTCCTGAAATTTTCCAAGAAATTAAAAGGCGTGCGGACATTGATTATACCACAATGTTTGAAACATTTAATATGGGATGGGGGATGGTAGTTATTGTGGAAGAAGGAACTGTGTTAGATAAAGAATTTTCAGTTATTGGAAGAATTAATGAGTCATCAAATATTCATATTAATTTTGGGACTGAAAAGGTACTTCTTACAAGAAATTAGACATTATATCGGAACACTTTATATCGTTATAAATCCCATTTATTTAAAGTGCTTATCAAAGGTGAATATCTTTTCTATCCGGTGTTTCTTGAGTAAAATATTTGAAGTACAGTCGGTGAAGCTCCATTGTATCAGCTAAGGCAAACAGTCCATTCGTATCAATAAAAACTTTTTCCATGTAATACATTTGTCAATGAATTACAAAGAAAATTATTATTCTGAAGATTGAGGCGTAGCTTCTAAAAGTTTTTCAAGAGAATCTTCCTGAGGAATTGGTTTCAATCCTAGGAGTTTTCTAAACTCGTTACATTTAAATAAGACATCAAAAACTCTTTTTTCATTAACTGGTTTTGAACCAATTGAATTCATGAATATTTCTACTACTTCTTCATACAACATAGGAGGAAAGGATTTAAGTATTTCTAAGGCAGCCTTTTTTTGTTCTATTGTATCATCTTTGTAGTATGTCTTTATAAATGTTGATGCAGTAACAATTCCATACATATCAGCTATTTCTTCAAGTTGTTTTAATAGTAATAAGTTTCGAAAATAGTGCTCTAATTTTCCACCAATGTTTCTTGGTAGTAAATTTTTATACTCCTTTATTATCCACTCTATATTTATTCCCGCTTTAATCGATTCTACCGTTCGAGGAATATTTTCTGTACCAAACCCATACCCCATACTTCCTCCTCCAGTATTTAACTTTTTTCTTAGGTCTTGTAGTGGTATTTCTACCGGCAACTGGAAATATGTAATAAAAATATTTTCTGGTGAGTCCTCAAACTTTTTTTTCAAATATTCTTTTAGATTAGCCGGTACTTCATATTGAAATATTAGGTGGGTAAGTTCATGACCTAACCAAAATGCATAAGCTGCATTTGAGTTGTGTCTAGCCACCCATTTTGAACCAATGAGAATTGTATGAACTGGATGAAAACGTGAAGAAATTTCTGTTTCTGGTGTTTTTATGTGATTAAGATTATCATCAAATAATTCTTTTACATTTTCTTCTCCCAACATATCTCCATAAAAAACAATTTGTTTTGTGGTAATGTCTTTTTGAGGATGTAACTCTTTAACCAATTCAAATGTTTTTAATAGTGCTTCTTTTCTTTGTTTAAAATCATCTTTCGTTAGTGAAAGTTGAGGAATGCTTTCTTTGAATAATGAATAATAGAGGGTTTTATCTTTATCAGGAATGCGTTCTTTGAATAACGAGTAATAAAGGGTTTTATCTTTATCGTGCGTCCACTTATAGAGTTGATCTTCAATAGTTGTAAAATTTTTGTTAAGATGTTTCACTTCTTGTCCCCGCACATTAAAAACTAAAATTAATAGGAATAAAAAAATATATTTTACGTAGTCTCTCATATGTCCTCCAAATTATACAATGATTACACCTAGAGCCTCAATGTTTTATTGAAGCAATACTCGTGCCAATAAGTAGATAAAACCATATATGTTTATCTTATGAATATCATTAGTTCTTTTAATTTGAGCTCACCTGCAATGCAAACTAATAATATCTTGGGAGAATAGAAATAAAAACTAACATGAAATAAATACATAGCCCTAAGGTTTTGCCATTAGAATTATATGAAAATTAAAAGAACCTCATTAATGAAGTTGATCTTGTGATCTATTGGCTTTCTAAAAAGACGACGGAATAAATAGCCTAAATAAGGTAATTTTAGTAGATCCTACTCTCATAAGAATATCATCACGCACGCTTTTCATAAAATTTTTTTCCATACGTTTCTATATGCTTTTTTAAATCATCATTTGCTATCGTGTTATAGTGAATTACATCAAATATATAGGGGAGTGTGGTTTCTTCATTTAACATAGATGAGACCTGGCTTATAATTGATGAATCAATATTATCCATAATAACAAGATCTACATCAGATCCTTTTTTGAAGTTTCCCATTGCACGAGAGCCAAATATAATGACTTTTTTTATTGAAGGAAATTGTCGAAAGATAGCATGAATATGTTGGATGTTTTGTTGGGTAAGGCCAAATGCCATCACTTTGAAGCCTCTTTTGCAAAAAAGGAGATGACTTGTTTTATTTCAGGAAAAAATGTATCGCGAATAAGTTTTAAAGCCTCACGTGTTTTTTTTTCATCGTATGTATGAGCAAGAAAATTTCTTTTTTCAAGCATTTCAAGCCATACCTCGCCATTGTCTATTATTTCATGGTGGAAGGCTTCTTTAATAACATCTCGGGGAAAAGAAACGAGCGTTCCTTTGCTTTCTAGATAATCTTTTAATGTTTTCCAGGCGAGTTCAAAGCTAAATTCGAAACTTTGAATAATGCCTTGTTCTTCAATTTCACTCGGATCTTTTATAGTCAACCCTTGTTCAAGTTGGTGAAATGCTTTTTCAAGGTTTGAAAAACGTTGTTTCCACCGAATATCTTTTTTATTCATATCCTGTGCTCTTTACCAAAATAACGACGAAACCGTCAAGAAAGACTCTTATGAAAATAGGAAAAGATAGTAAAAAGTAGTTTTGACAGAAAAGTACACTTATACTAGATAGATTTATCTAAATATGAATTTATTGAAGCTCATCTATTCACAAAATAATACTATTCAGGTCCCTCGAGTTTTTTATGAATACTCTCTTACAAAAACACATCTTTCTCTACACTTTTCAGTTGAAACCAACTCAATCTTCGCCGACCCAGACTTCCCAAAGCATAAATCATGTTGGGGATTATGGAATATGGATGTAGTTGAGTTTTATGGAACGCTTGAAGGAAATCCTCATTATTATGAATTTCAAGTAACACCTTATAATCAATATTGCGAACTTGAAATTATAAAACCACATAAAGAGTTAAATCTTTTGTACAAGAGTAATTTTACTCACGAAGCAAAAATACATCCGGATCATCTGGGCTGGGATGTAACATGTACGATTCCGCTCAAAAGTTTGGGGAGTAATACTTCGCAATCAAATACACCAAATGTGCGCGGAAATTTTTTTGCTATTCTGGGATTTCCTGAAAAAAAATATTACTTCTCCGCTTTTTTGCCCGAAACAAAAACATCGCCCGATTTTCATCAGCCCGAACATTTTAGGGTTTTGTAACATTGTAATACTGTAGCGAACACCTTTAGATGGGCAGTAATGTAGTAACATGCATATTAGTCTTGACTATTATGCAGTATGGTGCATAATAGTAAGAATGAAAAGATATCTAGAAGATTATATAATAAAAGATTTAGAAAAAAAAATGGTTTTTTTGGCTGGGCCAAGACAAGTAGGAAAAACAACCATTGCGAGACATATTTTA
>JAHFAK010000041.1:3667-17025 GCA_023250585.1 Deltaproteobacteria bacterium | reverse complement strand
CAATGAAGAATCTCAGTCAATGTATCATTGATCACGACTTTTTTATTCACAATAAACAACCTCGGTATGTCTTTAAAAATGATGTAGATGAATTTCACCCTCAAGTACAAGGAAGAGCGTAGACCGAAACGTGCCCGGCAACTTTCGGTCGCAAAATCGACAAAAAGGTACCCCCATATTTCAAAGATGATTTACAATGAGGTGTACCGTTTGGTCGGAAAATGGACCGAAAGTTGCCGGGCACGTTTCGGTCTGAAAACTTACCGAGAGTTGCCGGGCACGTTTTCTTTTTCTGCAATGGATTTTGCTTGGAGAAAGAGGAGGAGATAGTCATTGCCACCGGCCTTGGAATCAGTGCCGGACATATTGAAGCCTCCGAATGGGTGAACTCCTACAAGAGCGCCGGTACATTTTCGATTGAGATAGAGATTTCCGATATAGAATTCATGTTTTGCTTTATCGAGATTTTTTTTATTATTTGAATACACAGCGCCGGTGAGTCCGTACATTGTATTATTTACAATAGCGAGTGATTCATCAAAACTCTTAGATTTAATACATGCAAGCACTGGCCCAAATATTTCTTCTTGTGCAATTCGTGCTGTTGGGGAAACATCTTTTATAATTGTTGGTTCAATATAATAACCGTTTTTTTCAATTTTTTTTCCGCCAAGAACAAGCTCTCCTTCTTTTTTCCCAATTTCTATGTAATTCAGGATCGACGTGAATGCTTGTTTTGAACTGACAGGGCCCATAGGTGGATTTTTTTGTGCTTCATCTATGGTTATTGTTTTGGCTTTTTGTACAAGTTGCTCAATAAATTTGTCGTAAAGTGATTCATCAATAACCACGCGTGAACACGCGCTGCACTTCTGACCAGAAAAACCAAATGCCGAAGCAATAACGCCATCGACTGCACTTTCAAAATTACAGTCTTTATCAACAATAATAGTGTCTTTGCCTCCCATCTCAACAATAACTCGTTTAATCCATTTTTGTGTCGGAGCGGTTTTAGCCGCAAGTTCATTAATATGAAGGCCAACATCTTTACTACCCGTAAAGGCAATCATTCGTGTTTTTGGATGCGTAACAAGATAATCTCCCACTTCACTGCCAGAGCCAGGAACATAATTAACCACTCCCGGGGGAAGTCCAATTTCTTCAAGAAGCTTGACAAATTTGTAAGCGATAACCGGTGTTTCTGATGAAGGTTTGAGGACAACTGTATTGCCTGTTACAAACGCAGCACTTGTCATTCCAACAAGAATTGCCAATGGAAAGTTCCACGGTGGAATTACTACACAAACACCAAGAGGAATGTATACTAACTCATTTTTTTCGCCGGGATATTGAAGTACATCTCCACCTTTGCCAAAGCGAATTGCCTCATGACCATAGAAATTTAAAAAATCAATTGCTTCAGCAACATCAGCATCTGCCTCTGCCCAATTTTTTCCAACTTCATATGTCATCCATGCAGCAAACTCAAAGCGTTGTTCTTGAAGGCGTTGAGCGGCTTTAAAACAGTAGTCCGCGCGAATTTTAGGTGTCGTGCTTTTCCAGTCTGCACAAAGAGTAAACGTATTATATGCTGCTTCAAGTGCTTTCTCTGCTTCATGCTTCGAGGCTTTGGACACTATGCCAATTGTTTGGTCAACATTCGATGGATTAATAGATTGAATTGTAGCCTTGGTCATTATTTCTTCGCCATTAATAATTAAGGGATATGTTTTTCCACATTCATGGGAGACTTTTTCTAAAGCAGCAAGCATTTTATTTTTATTCTCGGCTTTAGAAAAATCAGTTAATGGCTCATTGGTAAAAGTATTCATGTATGCTCCTATATGCTCCTACTTTTTTTTGATCATGGATATTCCATTCATATATGGCTGTAAAACTTTTGGTATATTCACGCTCCCGTCTTTATTTTGATTGAGTTCAAGAAGCGGAATCAAAATGCGTGGAGAGGCAATTGCTGTATTATTAAGTGTATGAACAAAATGAATTTTCCCCTCTTCATCTCGATAACGAATATTTGAACGACGTGCCTGAAACTCATGGAGACTCGAGCATGAATGAGTTTCCGCATAGGCATTACGGCTTGGCATCCATGATTCAATTTCATTTTTCTTTACTTGGCCTAGTCCTGTTTCAGCTCCACATGCAAGAGCAACACGATAAGGAATGCCTAAAGCTTGAAGAATTTCTTCTGAATTTTGAAGTAGTAACGTATGCATTGTTTCTGAAACATTGATGTCATTTTTGCAGATAATTACCTGTTCTACTTTTTGGAATTGATGAACACGGTAGAGGCCTTTTGTATCTTTTCCATATGTGCCTGCTTCACGTCTGAAGCACGTTGAAAGAGTAACTGATTTTTTGGGAAGATTTTTCACATCTAAAATTTCATTCGAATAATATGATACAAGGGATACTTCGCTCGTCCCAATAAGATACAGAGCATCTTTTTCCATCGTATAGGTGTCTTCTTTACCAAGTGGAAAAAAGCCTGTGCCAATCATTGCCTCATCCCGTACGATGACAGGAATGGAAAAAAGCTCAAAGCCTTTTTTTAAGATGTGATCAACCGCAAATCTTGTTACCGCATGTTCAAGTAAGGCGCCTTCATTTTTAAGAATATACGTACGACTACCTGCAAATTTTGCAGATTGATTTACATCAATAATATCGAGTAGCTCTCCTAACTCATCATGTGATTTTGGTTGAAATTCAAATTGAGGAATATGCCCCCATTTTTTTATTTCAACATTATCTCGATCATCCTTACCTGCAGGAATTCCATCAAGAGGGGGATTCGGTACATATAACAGAAGTTCTTTGAGCTCGGCATCAATAGTAGCTAGAGATGCTTCTTCTTTTGTTAATGCTTCTTTTAGTTCTTTTCCTTTCTGAATGGCATCTGCTCTTTCCGTATTCGTAAGCTTTGGCAGAGCTTTTGCATTTTGGTTACGCTGGGCACGAATATTTTCAATGGTATAAAGTAGTTCTCGTTTCTTATCGTCGAGAACGATAATTAGGTCAAGATCTACCGCAAAGCCTTTAATACTTGCGCCTTTTTTAATTTTGTCTATATTATGCCGAATATAGTGGATATCAAGCATAGAGGTCTCCTTATATTTAGTGGGAGTATATTAGCCATGGACCGAATTTCTTTCAAGATGATAATTTTTTTGATGGTAAGTATTACTACACCTGCGTACTCGCTTATTCCCTGCAATATTTTTTCTTTTATGAGTAGGTTTTATAACTCAGGGAGCCCAAAAGAAAGTCTGAATCCCCTTGTTTCGCGAAAAATTGAAAAAATTATTAGCGAATACGGTAATGCTCATTTTATAAGGCTCGAAACATTGCGGGAAATGAAAAAGAGAGAAATAGTCGTATATATTAATTATGGAGAAGCATTAGAATTACTTAATGACCCGATCATTGATATCTTAGTGCTGGCTCGAGTAACTTCTGATGATCGAGGAAATAAGACGTATTACTTGAAGAATCTGACGAAGGGAAGAACACTCATACTACCTGAAGGTGTATACCAGAGAGATTTCTATCGTATCGTTATTGATGGAAATTTCTCGAAAGCAAAAGAATCTCATTCTCCGATGATTTTGAAAGTTTGGGAAAGGCAATCATGGAACACCCCCAGAGATGCTACGGAAATGCGGACTCAATCTCAAGTGGTAGAACTTTTGGATGATCGAGGTGCTTTTGCTTTCGTTCAAAATCTTGAAGGAAAAACGGGGTGGGTAATTAAATCACCACAGCTTCTCGATTTTAAACAGCATGCTTTGATTATCTATGGTGATACAGAAAGACAACATAAGCTTTTTCAACTCCACATTCCCTATGTACTGATTCCTCATGCTGAAGGAAATTATCTTGTTGTAGGAGACCCTGCAGTTTTAGGTGCATTAGTCGAATTCCCTGCTATCAATGAAAGAATGCTGCAAGCACTTGCAATCGAGAAAATGATCATAAGGAATCCACTCGTCGGTGGCCAACCATTATTTACAGATACTGCTGAGATAATTAATATGCTGTATCGCTATGGTGTAGCAGCTGAAGCATCTGAAAGATTAGCGGAGCTCATGAAGCGACTTGAAATTACAAAACCTAATCTTGTAAATGAATGTCGACAAAATAAAAATCCCGTGCTTACGCAAGGTCTTGTAACACTAATTGAATTTATACGTTTTCGTGAGGTATATATACGGGATAAGGTGCCCGATAAGTTTCTGCAACAACTAAAAAAAATGGGCATACCGATTACCATACAAGGTGATTCTTCCAACGATCACCTTTTTGGATCATCTGATGCTTTAAGCAACTATAGAAACATTGAAAATATCGCGCAAGGAAAAAGTATCTCAATCTTTGATGCCTTAAAAGAATACATGATCGCCGATTATGACGAAAGACATGGCCGATAACCATAGATCATGCTTATCCCCTAACTCCCCCATTTACTGAGCCATTACAGATCATTCTTGAAAATAATGTGACAGTCTCATAATATGCGTAGTATGCAGATAAGATTAAGGGTTTTTTTAGTAACGGTCTTTTTTGTAACTACATCATATTCTTTTACGAATCAAATTGTTGCTCGCCTAGAAAATCGTGTATTTACCGCATATGATGTGAAAACGTATACATGTATAGTACACGTATTACGATCAGAAAAAGTAAAGACACTCAATTTTCTTAATGACTATGCTTATTCATCTGAATCTCTACAACGTATTTTGGATATCTATCTTATATATCAGGACACCGTAAAATTAAAATTTGCTAAGAAAATTTCGCGGATAACATTACAAAAATATATTCAAGAATTTAACACTAAATTTGTATCACAAGATTTGAGTGATTCGTTTTTCAAAAAACTCGATCTCAATGATGAGACTATTAAAAAAATTCTTACTACCCTTTATACAGCGCGAGGGTACATTTTAGATATTTATCGGATAGATATTTTTGCGTCTCTCAAGGATGAAGAACAAAAAAAACTAGGAGAAGTATATGAGGGTATGCATAAAAAATATAGCATTACGTATCCCGTTCAAAGCGAGCCACGGGTATGAATATGCAACTCCACATTCAAAAAATGAGCAAAGAAGATATCGATGCGGTGTATGCAATTGAAAGTTCAGTCAGTCCTACTCCGTGGTCAAAAGATAATTTCTTGAAAACGTTCGATGCTGTGTATTCGTATAGTAGTATTTTGAAATGCGATACGATCATATTTGGATATGTTTTATTTTTACTTATTGAAGATGAAGTGACAATTTTGAATATTGCAGTTGCTCAGGAATTTCAAAGTAAGGGATATGGACAGATGCTCCTTACTCATGTACACACCTTCGCGCGGAATCAGAAAGTAAAAACCGCCTTTCTTGAAGTCAATGAGCATAACGTACAAGCAATTCATTTTTATATAAAGCAAGGCTATGAAATATATAGTAAGCGTCCAAAGTATTATGTAAACGGTGATGATGCATTAACGATGAGGTATTTTTTTGTATGACTATAGGATCTTCTCCTACAACCCTTGGTACATAAATATGCCTGTACCCGAATGGACTGCCAGTAGCGTCACACCTTTCTCTTAGGACAATTTATTGAATGCATTCATTTTTTCTAAAACCTTTTGTTTAAAATCTTTAATAATGGATCGGTAATTTTTCGGAAGGAATTTTCCTAAATCTCTTTCAACTTCTTTAACATCAAAAGTATTAATAGCAGTAATAACATCTTTAACGGTATACTTTTTTTTGTAATAGTTCATTTTGCTATCCATGAAATCTTCTCGTATGAGAATATTTTTTGAAAGGAGAAACCATAGATCAAAGAGGTCTCTGCCTTTTTTTCGCATAATGAGTGCGCGAACTTTTTCTGCCATTAGTTCCTCGCTATCAATGTGAACAACTAGTGGATACGGTAAGATAGGAAATGCAGTTTCGAGAGGGCTCATTACACGAGTCAGCGGCTTTTCACGAAATGAGAAATCAAGTCTTATAGTTAACGGATATTTAAAACCACCTTGATATTTGATTGTTTTTGATAAACTATTGTCCTTAGAAGCATTATCAGAGAGACTCAAATCTCCGATCTCTTTTTCAAGGCGAATCATGATTTCATTAATTAATTTTTCAATTTTTTGTGGGATCTCTAATGCAGTAAAATCTAAATCTTCAGAAAAACGAAATGAATGATAGAGTAAGTGTATAGCAGTTCCGCCTTTAAAGAATATGTTTTCACTTTTTTTCTGTTCATAGAGATATTTGAGAAAAAGAAGCTGAATATATTCTCTCATAATTGAAAATTCATCGATCTGAAATTTTTTTGCAAGCTCTTTTATTTGTTCTTGTGTAATCATATTTTGAGCATTTTACAATAACGCACAAAAGGTTTATAGCTAATTTTTTTTATATAGGTATATAATTTTTTTTTGTCGATTTTTGAATAATCAAGCTCACTCAGATCGAGCGTTCGAAATCCTTTTGAAGCAAGATATATTTGATCGAGCAGGGCTTTTTCTGGGGATGCAATAAGAAAATTATCTTCTTTGTAATAACCCCAAAATAGATTTTTTTGGATATGCGCAAAGTCGTACTCTTTTTGAAGTACATTAAATTTTTGTGATTTTTTTAAAGTCACTGAAGTTATTGTATAGGGAAACTGAGAAAGTATTCCATAAAAATTGAGTGCTGTTTCGCAAGAAATATATGAAGGAGCTGAAAGATGCTGAGCAATCTCAAATTCATTGGGCATAGCAAGATTACATGCATAAATTCCATTTTTGAGACGAATAACAATTTCCTTTGTAACGAGTTTTTCTAATGTTTTATACGTGGTATTATCTGACGATATGCTGAGCAATTTCTTCAAATCGAGAAGACTAAAAATTTTTTTATTTAAGGAGAGAAGTTTTTTTATTATTTCATCTATCTTCATATAGATTCTATATTCTGTATAATATTATACTAAAAATAGGATCTATGTCAAGAGTATATTTTTTTTATCTATCAAAAAATTTATTTTCTTAATTTTATGTTCATTCACAAGGATATTATTGCTCGCATACCATCTGAATCAAATTTTTTTCAATAACCTGATAAATATCATATAATACGCAAACGATATATGTATAATACCTTCTAAATTTTCATGGAGGATGTAATTATGGATGAGAATAACCTCATGACTCGTCGGACATGGTTTGCATCAGTACTTGCAGGTATTGGGATAGTCATAAGCTATGGGTTTTTTGCATTTGAGGGTTTATCATTCCTTCTTCCACACAGTTTAAGAAAATCTACGCGAAAGTTATTCGTAGGTCCTATGGGTCAATTTTCTATGGGAAGCGTGAGAAGTTTCTACGATCATAAAGGAAATGAAGTTTTAATTAAAAGAGACACACAGGGATTCAAGGCGTTTAGTTCAACCTGTCCACACTTGGGATGTAAAGTCCGCTGGGAAGACAAGGAAAAGCAGTTTTTTTGTCCCTGTCATCGCGGTGCATTTGATGAAAACGGTATTGCAATCGCAGGACCTCCAAAAGATGGAAATCAAAATATGTACCCTGTTCCTTTAATTGTCGATGAAGAAAGCGGAACTGTGTATGTGGAAATAAAGGTTTAATATGAACGGCATTGAAGAAAAACAAAGTGTACGTACAATGATAAAAGAATTGATTCCTTTTAATTGGGAACTCCTCCGTCATGCAGGTGCCGAACCAATTCCGTATCATTTAAAAAAATGGTGGTTTTGTCTCGGTGGAACCGTGATGTACCTTTTCATAGTTCAAATTATTACGGGAATTATGCTTACCTTTTATTATGTTCCTTCACCTGAATTTGCATATCAAAGTATTGAAGCAATTACCCATGAAATTCGATTTGGATGGTTCATCCGTTCGCTTCATAAATGGTCTTCGAATTTTATGATTATTGCTGTTTTTTTACATATGCTTCGTGTGTATTTCACGGGCGCGTATCGACATCCGCGGCAACTTAATTGGATGATAGGAGTATTGCTTTTAGGAGTTACGCTTAGCTTCGGATTTACGGGCTATTCGCTCGTGTATGAGCAACTGAGTTTCTGGGGAGCAACGGTTGCCACAAACTTGGCGGAAGCCGTGCCTCTTGTTGGTCCCTATATTGCAAATTTCATGCGGGGTGGACCTGAAATAAGTCCAAATACCCTAACACGGTTTTTTATTTTACATATTGGACTTCTTCCCACAATAGCATTTATTCTCGTTGGCCTTCATATATTTTTGATTCGCATTCACGGAATCAAAGAATTGAACTTTAAAAATGAAGTTATGCCGAGAGAAAAAAAATATTTTAAATTTTGGCCTGATCACATAACCACTGAAATGCTCGTTGGTATTGTGCTTATGTATATCCTTACAATATGTTCTCTTATCTTTCCTCTCGAGCTTGGTGAAATTGCTAACCCAAATAAAACTCCACTCCATATAAAACCTGAATGGTATTTTTATTTTAATTTCAGATTATTGAAACTGACTTCACTCAAGCTTTCGGTAGTACTTACGGGAATGCTCGCATTTGTAGTTTTCTTTTGGCCTTTTATTGAGAGTTGGCTCACAAAAAAATATAGATTTTCTGATCGTGTATACACATCGCTCGGTGTTTTTGGATTTTTAGGATTTATGATTTTAACCGTATGGGAAAGTTTTAGTCATTAATATGAGGAGAGTCATATGAGCTTAGAGATGAAACGATATCTTATTGCTGCCTTATCAATTCTTTTTTTAGCAGCGCTTTTACTGGTTGCGTATCAAGAATCGAAAATGAAGCGTATTGAAAAAAAACTTGAGGCTGTTATTACTCAAGAGAATAAATCGTGTGTTGAATGTCATCGAACAAAAGAACCTGCGCTTATCATGGAATGGGAACGATCTCGTCATGCAAAGCTTGGGGTCGGTTGTATTGATTGTCATAGAGCAAAAGAAGGTGAAATCGATGCATGGAAACACGAAGGCGTTTATATCTCAGCGTTAGTCACTCCAAAGGACTGTGCTTCGTGTCATGCAAAAGAGCATGAAGAATTTAGAGGAAGCCATCATGCAAAAGCAGGTGAGATACTTGCAAGTCTCGATAATATCCTCGCAGAAAAAGTTGCAGGTCTTCCTCATAATAAAGCCGATGCAGTTAATGGATGTTGGCAATGTCACGGTTCATTAATTAAATTTATTCGAGATGAAAAAGGAGAGATTGTTCGGCAAGGTTCTGAAGGTAAACCAGTCATTGATCCAACAACTTGGCCCAATAGCGGAATGGGTCGCCTTAATCCCGACGGGTCAAAAGGATCATGTCATGCATGCCATGCACGGCATGCATTTGAAGCAAAGCTTTCCCGATCACCGGAAAATTGCGGTAAATGCCACATGGGTCCTGATCATCCACAAATAGAAGTGTATAATGAATCAAAACATGGCATTGCTTTTTATGCGAATAGAAAAGAAATGAATTTGGATAAAGAAGGAGATTGGGTTTTAGGCCGTGATTATTCTGCTTCAGCAACGTGTACTACATGCCACATCGGTAGTTATATGACTCCTCAGGGCGTATCAAAAGGTAATAGTCATGATGTCGGTGAACGTATTAGTTGGACCTTACGACCGGTTATTAGCACTAAACTTAATATGGTTATATATGAGGATAACTATAAAGAAGATTATCCTGAAGGCCGCGCACTTCCAAAAATTGGTGATATCGTAGCAACAGAAGAAAAAGTTGTTCAGAATGAAAAACTTGAGACTAGTAAAGTCGCACGACGAGTTCTCCGCATCGTTACCTGGAAAGAAAGGCGGGATACTATGAAAGGAGCATGTCTCAATTGTCATAACAATACCTATGTCGATAATTTTTATGCGCAATTTGATAGCCTCGTTGAACTCTACAATGAAAAATTTGCACGACCTGCTCAAGAATTTATGGATGATCTCACTCGTGACGGAGTGCTTAATAAAAATGCACCATTTGAGCATGAAGTTCAGTGGATATTTTATGAACTCTGGCATCATGAAGGACGTCGTGCGCGTCATGGTGCAAGCATGATGGGACCAGATTATACCCATTGGCATGGAATGTATGAAGTGTCGAAACATTACTATAATAAATTCTTCCCTGCAGTTATTGAAGCTGCAGAATCAAAGAGTCATGAACTTGGTGAAAAATATCGGAAGCGTATTGATGAACTCATGACACACGAAGAACATCGCTGGAAAAAAGGCTTAAATCCTGAAGAAGCACAAGCCTTACAAAAGATGTATAAAGAACGATATAATCAATAATAAATAAAGGAATCCTATGTTTGAACCAACACAGTCTCATGAGCATCGTAAAAACGTCCGACACAAAAAAACGAAAGCAAAAGAATATCCTCCGTTTTCTTCAAATGCTCTTACGGTTTTACAAAAGAGGTATTTAATGAAGGATGAACATGGCAAGGTATGCGAAACTCCTGATGAATTACTCCAAAGAGTTGCTTTGGCAATTGCTCAAGCAACCATTGGCTATGAAGGAGAAGAAGAAACCAAAAAGGACGAAGAACGTTTCTTTCACGTTATGAGGAATTTATATTTTCTTCCAAACTCTCCCACGCTTATGAATGCAGGAAGACCACTTGGGCAGCTTTCTGCTTGTTTTGTGCTTCCGGTAGAAGATTCAATGGAAGCAATCTTTGAGACAGTCAAACACACGGCGCTTATTCATCAAAGCGGGGGAGGGACAGGATTTTCTTTTTCACGCTTGCGTCCTCGCAATGATGTCGTAAAATCAACGCAAGGAATATCAAGTGGTCCGGTTTCATTCATGAAGGTTTTTGACAGCGCCACTGAGGCAATAAAACAAGGAGGAACACGGCGGGGCGCTAATATGGGAATTTTGAGTGTTCATCATCCCGATATTTTGGAATTTATTTCTGTTAAAAATGATTTGAAACAACTTACTAACTTCAATATTTCAGTTGCACTCACTGATGCGTTCATGAAAGCGTATGAAACTCAGACAGAGTTTGAATTAATTAATCCACGTACACAAAAAGTGGTGGGTACCTTGAATGCTCGTGAAGTATTTGATCGCATAACTGCAAGTGCGTGGAAGAGCGGCGATCCAGGAGTTATTTTTATTGATACAATTAACAAACACAATCCCTTGCATAATGTTGAGTATATTGAAAGTACTAACCCTTGTGGAGAGCAACCATTGCTCCCTTATGAATCATGCAATTTAGGATCAATTAATCTTGCGCAAATGCTATGTTCTAAAATAAATGAGCCAACCATAGATTTCGTAAAACTGGGGGAAACAGTTCAGACTGCTGTCCGTTTTTTAGATAATGTTATTGATGTCAATAACTACCCATTAAAACAAATTGAAGAAAAGACGAAAGCAAATCGAAAAATTGGTTTGGGAGTTATGGGTTTTGCTGATTTGCTCGTACAATTGGGTATTTCATATAATAGTAAAAAAGCTCTCATGTGTGCCGAAGAGGTTATGAAATTTGTCCATGATAAAGCGCAAAGTACTTCAGTCGAGTTAGGAAAAACTCGGGGTAATTTTCCTGATTTTTTCATAAGTACTTTTCCAGAGAGAAAAATTACTCATATGCGTAATTCCAATGTAACAACTATTGCGCCAACAGGAACAATTAGCATACTAGCAAATTGTTCAAGCGGAATTGAACCCTATTTCGCGCTCGCTTATTATCGTACTGTAATGGATAATGATAAGCTCACTGAAATGAACCCTTATTTTGAAAATTTTTTACACAATAATAAAATGCTTTCACAATCAATTATGGAAAAGGTAATTAAAGAGGGGAGTATTCAAAAAATAAATGACTTAAGTGAAGAGTGTAAAAATATTTTTGTTACAAGCCATGATATCCCTCCTTTGCAGCATATAGAGATGCAAGCGATATTCCAAAAATATACCGATAGTGCAGTTTCAAAAACGGTAAATTTTGCTCATGATGTAACGGTCGAGGATGTTAAAAATGTGTATCTTCGTGCATATTATTCGGAATGCAAAGGAGTTACCGTATTTCGTGATGGGTGTCGTGGAGAGCAAGTGCTTAATTTAAACACACCTGAAACAAAAAAAGAATCGAGCGAGAAAAAACACGTTATCCCGCGACCTCCCGTAATGACCGGAACAACGAGGAAAATGCATACAGGCTGTGGCAATCTCTATGTAACGATAAATGAGGATACAGAAGGCAAGCCGTTTGAACTTTTTAGTCAAATGGGTAAAGGAGGTGGATGCGCTGCAAGTCAATGCGAGGCTATATCGAGGCTTATTTCCTATTCGCTTCGCTTAGGTATGGATCTAAAACCCATCATGAAACAATTAAAAGGCATTTCCTGTCATAAACCTGGTTGGGATAATGGAAATAAAATTGTTTCCTGTGCTGATGCTATTGGTATGACTATTGAACGATATCTTGCTTCAAAAGGGTTTGAAAAAGATATTGAGGAAATTAATCGAGATGTTCAAAATGGATGTACCATGGGTGCGTGTCCTGATTGCGGCGGCACACTTGAACACGAAAGCGGCTGCGCGACCTGCAAGGCATGTGGGTATTCAGAATGTGGGTGAGAGAGAGGCAGAATTATCATTTGTTGTTATTACAGCCACCACAGCAGTTCTTTTCATCGCATGTTTTTGCGATTGCTTCAAGTTCTTCACAGGAAAGTGTTTCTTCAATCATAGGAAATAATATTTTGATTTCTTTATCAATATGTTCGCTTAAGACACGAATAAATTTTTTTACAGGGTCATCGCTTGCGAGTGCAGGAGATTCAATTTCTTTCAGATACGCGGTAATTTCATCGTGTTCTTTTTGCATAACCTTGATTGGAGAAAAATCTTTTCCGCATTCTTTAAGGATTACTGGATAGAGAAGTTTATCTTCAACATCACGATGTTTTTCAACGGCAGCTGCAATTGGTTTTACGGCCGCACGGAGTTCATTCAACGATGCCTTCTGTTCTATCATTTCTTTGAGTATGTTTAATTGGATAATGAATATGCCATGCTCAGTATTGAGACATTCTGTTGCTTTCATACTAAAGCCTCCTTTTGTTTACCTTTAAATTGCACTTTAAGTATATATCAAATGAAAAGAGAGGGTATGATAAATGTCATGTTTAGACTGATTGTTAGTATAGACAATACAAATACAATTGAAATGTATTGTCCTTGTGGGTAGTATAAAAAAAATTTAAGAATGCTATTACAAAGTGATGATGGTATACTTATGAAAACATTAAAACACGGAATAACTTGTGAAAACTGTGCATG
>JAHFAK010000041.1:1295-3567 GCA_023250585.1 Deltaproteobacteria bacterium | reverse complement strand
CAATTGAAATGTATTGTCCTTGTGGGTAGTATAAAAAAAATTTAAGAATGCTATTACAAAGTGATGATGGTATACTTATGAAAACATTAAAACACGGAATAACTTGTGAAAACTGTGCATGTGATTTTGATTTTGTATTTAAAGCGTTAAGCGCTGATGAATTAAAAAAAATTGCGAGGCACAAGCATACAAGAACGTATCAAAAAGGTGAAGTATTGTTTTATGAAGGAATGGAGCCTTTTGGTGTATATTGTATCGCTACTGGTGCAGTAAAACTCTATAAAACCGATCAAAATGGTAGTCAAACAATTCTGAGGATAGTTAAGAAGGGTTCGCTTCTTGAATTACGAGCACTTCTTGCACGTCAAAATAATTCATCAACGGGGGAAGTACTTGAAGATGGAGAAATTTGTTTTATAGATAAAAAAACAATCGTATCAATGATTGAAAAAAATCAAAATCTATTTTTCGATGTCACCAAAAATTTATGTGCACAACTTGGTGACTATGAAGATAAAATTCATTCGTTAGCAAAGGATTCGGTACGAGAACGTCTTGCTCGACTTCTTCTTGATCTTGCTAAAAATTTCACCAAGAAAAAGAAAAACAAAAATATTATTGAAATTAACTTGTCACGAGAAGAAATGGCTCAACTTATCGGAACAGCGACAGAGACACTCATTCGTTTTCTCTCAGAATTTAAAAGAGATAGGCTCGTTGCTATTAACGGTAGAAAAATAGAAATTCTTGATGAACAAAAACTCCACGCTCTTGCCGGCAATCTGCCTGCAATATATTAACCATATTCTTATAAAACATGATAAAAATCATATTGTTGTTTAAAGTAAATCATCTTAAAATTATTTTTAAAATGTACAAATAAGAGTAGAGAATTTGATTCTTAAATTAATTACGAAGAGCTAAGGAGGTGCCCCATGAGTAAACGAAATTTTTTTCTAGTCACTTTTTTTCTAGTTATTTCATTACAGATGTTCCCTGTGCTATGGTCATGGTTTACAGGAAATCCCTGCCCCTTCAGATTTGGATCTCACCATGATCTCTATCCAGATCGCGCATCAATCAATGATGTTGGGAAATCTTTTGCGGTGAGCCAGTGGTCACGAAAATATCAAACAGCATGTTCAACGTGCCATACTGCTATTCCAAGACTTAATTATTATGGCGAACGATTTATGCGCAATGGATTTCAGGATCCTGATAATGATACTCCCGATGGAGGAACATTACAGAAAAAAACCTATGGAAATGTTGATATTGGCAGACTCGAGGATGTTTTCGGTGTTCGTGTAAGCGCACAGCCATTTAAATTAATAACAAATGGACTTACTAAAAACGGTGGAAATGAAACGGCAATTGATCTTGGAACAATGAATTGGATTCAATTATTTACCGCTGGAACAGTGACCAAAAATCTGTCTATTTTTGATGAATTGGAACTCGATAGAGATGGCAAGGTAAAACATGGGTGGTTTGTCATTGGAGTTCACAATGTTATGAATTCACAAGGACTCGTTAATTTCCAAGTGGGTAAATTATCTCCCGTTGAATGGACATCTTTTACGAATCGCCTTTCTATCTTTCCTGAGCTAAAAGGATTTGCAGATAAAATTAATTCATCTACTAATGGTAGTACTACGAATGTGGGGGAAGATTCATCTAATATATCTTCTGCGCAATATGGAGTAACCTATTACGGCTATCGGGGACCATTGGTATGGGCGCTTGGAGGTGGGAATAGTGAGCATCCCGTTGATGTGAATCAGGATAAAAATTTTTGGAGTTCGCTCAAAGCTGAAATACCTGAGGGCGATTCTCCCATTGAGGGAAGTTCAGTTTCTCTTTTCTACTATAATGGAACTGATACATTCAACACAGCTGTTGCACAAGTAAAAAATGATTATTGGAGATTACAACCTTCCGCAAATTTGAGATTCAATAAGAATGTTGATCTCATTGGTTCATTTCATTATGCCAAAGAGAATAATTTTAATTTGACGACACCAGATGGTGCAGAAACCTATTGGGGTATTACGGGTATCGCATCATATATGCCGGTAAGCTATATCCTTACGGGAATTCAATATGATACCGTACAGCAAGATAAGGGAACTAATCTCGAAGATGATCGGCTGGCATTTCATGTTTCATGGCTCCCTCGTGAAAATATACGGTTGATTTTCACGGCTGATACCGATCTTTTGAAGTCGGGTACGAAAAAACATGAATTTTATTCAGTTATACGTATGATGTT
>JAHFAK010000041.1:0-1195 GCA_023250585.1 Deltaproteobacteria bacterium | reverse complement strand
CCATGTATGCAGTTATTTTTGTTTATGCAGAAAAAAAAGAGAGTGACCCAATAATTACGCACGGCAAAGAAGTATTTATGAAAAATAACTGTCAAAAATGCCATACGATACTGAATCTACAGATTGGTAAAGATAATAAAGAGAGCGGCGAAGATGATAGTAAAGGCATCAAAGCACCTGATCTTTCAAAATTATCGGCAAAAGTACTTTCACCAGATCCAAAAGATGCGAAAGACCCACGTGAGTACTTACGAAAATATTTGAAGAAGGAAATCAAACGAGAAGGGAAGAAGCACAAGATTCGATTTAAGGGAGCTGATAAAGAGTTTACTGAACTCATCGATTTCCTGCTCTTGAATACCCAAAGATCAGATGCGCAGAGTACTCCTCAGGGTGAAAAGAAACAAAACGATACCACGAAGGATACACAATAATCATTTGAAAACACTACTTCACTATCAAGCATATGTGTTCATCATTATTTCTCTTTTCTTTGTTCTCGGAATAGGAGTGATTGGTTCGAGAAAGGGTTTCACAAGAAATACATTAATATTACTGGGTATTCTATGTCTTGGCCTTTGGCCACTCAGCTATGTAAGTGTGAGTTCCTACAATCTCGAACTTTCTAAGACCGTTCAATTTTGTGGTTCTTGCCATGCCATGAAATCGAAAGTCAACGATCTTATGAATCCTGAAAGTACTTCATTAGCTGCGCAACATGCCCAACGTTTTTGGATAAACACTCATGCATGTTATACGTGCCATACCGATTACACTCTCTATGGACCGCTAAAAAGTAAGCTTACAGGCCTGCGACACATGTATGCAACCCTTATGGGTAAAAATTCAGACAAGAAGATTAAACTCTATGAACCATATAAGGATAGTCATTGCATGCGCTGTCATGCGACAAAGCGATTTAATGAAGTAGAAGCGCATAATGATCGTGATCCTGATGAATCATGCATTGATTGTCATGATGCTATCCATACGCAAATGACTTCACCGGAGATGAACAGCAATGAATGATAGGTCGTATCTTTTATTCCCACTCGTTATTACCTGTATTGTTATTTCTTTAAGTTTAGCACTCTTGAGTATGATTTTTTTTAATCCCTGGACTTTTTTTATGCAGATTACATTGGGTACATTCTTTGGAATTTCTGGAATTGTTCTTTACGGTTATTTGATCTAT
>JAHFAK010000040.1:13645-17030 GCA_023250585.1 Deltaproteobacteria bacterium | reverse complement strand
CCCTTCTGTGCATGAAATGCAATTTGCTCTTCAAGAGGTTTCCAGCTATTTTCAAATCTACCAAATCCATCAATAGTGCCCCATTCATTTTCAATAGCTTTATGCGCCCATCCAATTCTTCGAATGCCTCCCATTGATCCAAAATCTAACTCTTGTGGACGAATACTCAACGTTCCATCAGGGTTGTTTATTATTGCAAAATCCATTGCTCCGACAACATCCCAAGGAATTTCGTTGGCCATAGGTGTACCTACAATTTCATTCGTAAAATAGGGGCTCGACTCTACTAAATATTTTAATTCGGGATATTTTTTATAGATTCTCGGGGATGATGATCCATAGACATCGTGGAGAAAAGCCTGTCCCGCTAAAGCCATGAGTTTTGCTAAGTGAACAATTTCTTTATAAAAAGATCTATCAACGATCATAGGAATGGGTTCTACAGGAAACCCCGCCGTCTTTGCTAATCGTTCTCGCAAAGCTTCTTGATCTTCTGGTTTCATGTGAGCAAATTGTTCACTAATTTTTGTTAGTAACGGATCCTCTGCTTGCTGAGTTACAAAAATACTTTGAGGTAATTTATCAGGAAATACATCCGCACAACCAGCATTAACTTCTGAAGATACAACATGAAGACTCATGAGAACAAAACAAAAAGTGATAAAGTTTCTTTTCATCTTTCCCTTCCCTTTCATAAAATTTAACTCAATGATAGCCTGCTAAAGTGCTTTATCTACAAGTGTATGAAACCATAATATCTTCTCACTCCTTTGTCTAGTAGTAGAAATAATAGTCGTGGAATGGATCAAAAGGTGGGGACCGACATATGAACTTAAACGGGTGTACCTTTTTGTCCATTTTTCGACCGAAAGTTGCCGGGCACGTTTCGGTATCGTTTCGGTCTTTTTGGTTTGTATAATTTGAATTGAGCCACTACAATACTCATCGAAATAGATTTAAGATTTGAATGAGGTGATAGCACATGACTGAGTTAAAAATTACTTACAAAATAAACGTTCCATTAAATATTGATACCATCATTGAAATTTATAACAATTCAGGGTTACATAGACCTACTCAAGATAAACAAAGAATAACAAAAATGTTTCAGCATTCTAATCTTGTTGTAAGCGCATGGATGGAAAATACATTAGTGGGAATAGCGCGTTCACTGACTGATTTTTCTTTTTGCTGCTACCTCAGCGATTTAGCAGTAAAAAAAGAATTTCAAAAAAAGGGAATTGGAAAAGAACTCATACGTATTACCAAAGAACACGTCGGCGAACACTCTATGCTTTTACTTCTTTCTGTACCAACCGCTATGGAGTATTATTCTAAAATAGGAATGCAAAAAACAGAGAATGGATTTATAATCAATAGGGCTAAGTAAAGTGCCTGTACTTTTGTCATATCATCTTTTAGTACACGTTAATCCAAGGTTTGAATAGAATGAAAGTGTTTGCTCTTTCGTAAGAAAAAAATTGATGGTATAGGGATCACGTTCATACCAGGAATCTTTATTCATAAGATTACCTTGATGTACTTCACCATCAACAACTACTTGAGTTGAATGTTCTAAACTACCCAATATATGTCCCATCTCGTGAACAAGGATTGAAACATAGAGATTAATCATTTCTTCTTCTTTATTTTCCTTACTAACTTTATAAATTGCTTCGCGTGGGATAGGATAGATATAAACAATACTTCTCAATGAATCTGTAAAACCATCAATTTTTACAAATAGAGAATCATCATTCCATAAATCTTCTTCAAAGGTAATCTCTTTGGCCTTTTGAAAAAGTTCAGGAAATTGTTTTTTATATTGATCGAGAAAATTATTATTATCAATAATAAGTCGAGGAAAATTATCGTTGATGAGACGCTTAAAATGCATAGGCAATTTCATCTCAAAAAGTAATGCGGCAGCTATTCCACTCTTAGGATCCCACTGACTCAAGAGAGCAATAAAATCTTCAGGTTGCTTTTTATATTCTTCTTTAACTTTATCTTTTGTCGTATAGAATATTTTAAATCTTTTTTTACTTTTTGACAGAGATTCACACTGATATACCTTTGCAATCTTATCGAAAAAATGTTTGGTATTCTCGAGGAATGTTTGAATTCGTCTATTTCTTATTGCCTTCCCCTCATTCGCATCAATTCCCCATCGTGAAGAAAAAACATCCGTTGGTATATCATCAATATATAATTCTTTTATTAACAGCTTTTTTTTAAGTTTATCGATATCATTCTCTGCTGCATAAATTATGGAATGTAAGCTACATAGAAATATGCTTATAGTTACTATTGTACGTATATATCCCATGCTACTGATAACTATATGCAATAAAGATGCCAAAAAGAAATATTTATTAACTTGTTTGAGGATATACACCCGGCAGGTTTATTTGCATATGTTGGTCCCCACCTTTTGGTTTTGGTTTTGGTTTTAAAAGGTTAGACCCGACATATGAATTTCAATGAAGATCAAAGGATCGTGTATAGTCGCGATGAGGCGATTGAGCATGACAAGAAATACATGAGCTCCCTTTTCCATTGATACTCGAAAGGACCTTACCATTCGTATCATATTCAGCCCATAGCCAGCCATTACCCGAAAGAGTAGATTGCGAATTCTTTTTCATTACTGCATAGAGAGAGATAATACCATTTAATTGTACTTCTTTCACAACTAATGAACCATCCGGGAATGTCCCTCCTTCAGGAAGACGTCCAGAAGCATCAAGAGCCGCAGCAGCAACGTCATTGAATTTCAACTTGAAATCTCCATGGGGACTATTAGCCGCTGGCTCATAAATAGTATCTACTCCTTGATAAGATACAAGGCTTGATTGTGTGACTTCACTATACAGCTCTTCATCGCTATCCTTGTCTGT
The DNA here is from genome assembly GCA_023250585.1 of Deltaproteobacteria bacterium. Classification (GTDB taxonomy): domain Bacteria; phylum Bdellovibrionota_F; class JAHFAK01; order JAHFAK01; family JAHFAK01; genus JAHFAK01. The sequence goes on along the minus strand of JAHFAK010000040.1, from coordinate 14,130 downwards.
CCCACACGCTGACAAAACAATGATAAGAATACTCAAAAAAATTATTCTATACTTCATTACATCACCCATTATTTGGTTTGTATAATCTGTACTGCATCGGTACAAATACTCATACAAACGACATCTTGCAACCAAGTATTTAAAATTGAAATAAGGTTATAGTAAATGATTCATTTAAAAATTACAAAAGAATACATCGGTGAACCCTCAAAGCTCTTAATTCTTTCCGCTCCCGAGGTTATGGAGTACTATCCCAAAACTAAGTATAGTGCATACACCCCAACGGACGGGAAGTAGCGTCACACCTTTCTCTTACCTTTCTCTTAAAACTTTTACTATCTCACCGCCTCTTTACGGTACCAAGGATTATGGGAAAGATCCTTGGAAATAAGATGGGTTGAAGAAGGATAAACTAAGGGGTGACGCTACTTCCGGTTCGATTGAGTGTTGTTTCGGATATCTGTATCGACCCATCGAAGCTCTTG
>JAHFAK010000040.1:0-13635 GCA_023250585.1 Deltaproteobacteria bacterium | reverse complement strand
CGATCTTCAAGCAATGGGAATCTCTGAAGAAAACATAAAACAAGCTCAGGAATTTTTACCAAGGGCAAGTTTTATCTGGCCAAGTGCTCCCAAAGATGATAAATGTCTTTTATTTTAAGTCACCTCTAAAAACTCATTTCAAAGAGAAATTTTGAACCCTTCACTACGTGAAAACAAAAGGTGGGGACCGACATATGAACTAAGTTCTTACTATACTACTGCAGCGGCTTATGTTGTTCGTTATCTTCTTTGTCTCGATTTGTTTGAACTTTGACAGTTAGATTTTCTTTTGTACCCACAAACTGTTTCACAAATTCTCGTATAGGCTTGCGGCCTGAGCCTTGGGCATTTGGAGATTTTTGATGAATAATAAAATCACTATTGGGTAACGTGTCAGTGTAGAGCATCGTCTTTTTTGCTGCTGCGTCGAGTGTCTTATCGGCATTGTGATACAAGCTATCAAAACGAGTTCTAATCTCTCGTTCCGCAAGATCAAAAAAGTGTAATGCGGCTGCTTTGTCTCGTTCAAAGGCACTGCCGCTCTCTTCTTTACGGAGTTGCATATCCAATTTCGACAATGTACACATATATGCATGAAGCCACATAGCCACATCAGCAATCCGCGCTTGCACAACTTGTTTTGTTATCAATGATTCACGATGTTTGATAATCATTTTTTTGAAATGATAGCTGTGCTCCCCGACAAGGGAACTAAAACGTTTCGAGTAATCAGATAGCGATAAATGGAGTTTCGTGAGTTCAGGCGCTTTTGGTTTTATCTTCAAAAATACTTCTGCAAGAAAAGCAATTCCTTGTTTTAAAACTTTTCTATTCGTCAGCCGTTTAAGAAGGTTTACCATATTCTCGCCAATACCCTGCTCAGGATCCCAGGTGAATGCTAAGAGATATTCAAAAAGCTGTTTTCCGCCATATGCAAAAATAAATGTCTGCATAACTTCATTTGCACCTTCAACGATCAAGTAAATGCGGCTATCACGAAATCCACGTTCTAATTCATTTTCAGTCATGTACCCATCGCCACCCATAATTTGGACCGCATCATTAATTACACGCCAACCCATCTCTGAACAAAAAACCTTACACGTCGCTGTTTCAACCATGATGTCGGTATCTTTACGATCAAGCATTCCAGTCGTCATGTACAGCATCGCATCCATAGCGTACGTCAATGCTGACATGCGCGCAATTTTTTCTTGAATTAGTTGAAAATCAGACAAAGGCCTTCCAAATTGAAATCTCGTTTGTGCCCATTTAATAGCCTGATCACGAGAAGTGAGTGCATTGCCCAGCACTCCTGCTGAGAGCGTACATCTTCCATAATTCAAACACCCAAGAGCAATATGCAATCCCTTCCCTTCGCCGAGAACTACATTTTCTTTTGGAATTTTCACATTAGTAAAACGAATCCTCGCTTGCCATGTTCCACGAATACCGCATTTACTTCGGTTGCGTTCAAATATCTCAACGCCTTCTATTTCTGGCGTACAAATAAAAGCTGAAATTGTTTTTTTAGTACTCTTAGGATCATGCTTTCGTGCGATGACGGTAAACATGGCAGCAAGAGCGCCCGATGTCGCCCATTTCTTTTCTCCATTCAAAATATAATATTTTCCATCAAGTGATTCTGTATATGTTGTCTCTTGGCCACCAGCATCCGACCCGACATTCGGTTCAGAAAGACAGAATGCTGAAAGACTTTCTTTTGCAAGCTTCGGCAAATATTTTTTCTTTTGTGCTTCGGTTCCATAGAGCATGAGCGCTTTACAGCCAATTGATTGATGTGCGGAAACAATAACTGATGTCGATGCGCATTTGGCACCTATTCGTTGTAAAACCTGATTGTAACTCGTGACTCCTAATTCAAGCCCGCCATATTCCTTACCGATCGTCATGCCCATAACGCCCATTTCAAAGAGACGTTTTAAAACCCATTCGGGAGTTTCTTCTTCTTGATCAATTTGTACGCTTGGATGCTCATTCTTCAAATATGATTCAAGTCGTTCTATTAAAGGTTTATTTTTCTTTTTTTCCGTTTCACTTAACTCAGGATATGGAAACATCAAATCTTCGCGAACATGCCCCCAAAAAAGATTCTTTACTGCTCCCATCTCTTTTGGATCTGGGCCCATCATTGCATCAGCTTCTTGAATCATTTCTCGATCTTTTTCCGAGAGACCTTTAATTTTTGAAATCATACGTGTCCAATCCATACTTAACTCCTTTGCTTTATGTATTTCTTTCGTAATTCACGTCTCATAACTTTATTCGATGCAGTTCTTGGTAATGTATCAATTATTACTAAATCAGATACTTTAAAAAGTGGATTTAAGTTTTTCTTAATGGCTTCTTTGATTTTCTTCAATAAAAATTCTTGATCAGCACTTTTTTCATTGTTCAAAACAATATACAAGATCAATTCACTCGGACCTCCATTATTTGGAGTTACAGCAATTGCAGCGATGTCTTTAATTTCTTCAATACCACTACACGCTCGTTCAATTTCTGCTGAGCTTACTTTTATTCCGCCAAGATTCATGGTATCATCAACACGACCAAGCACACGGAAATACCCATTGGGAAGTTTTTCGATTTGATCTCCATGTCGCCGCAGATGTGGAGCTGGAGTTCCTGCGAAATAAACTTCATGATGATCACGATTGAGTAATTTTTGTGACAAACCAAGAGATGGTATTTTTATAAAAACTTCTCCATTGGTTGTAGGTTTACCCTCTTCATCACATATATCAAAATCAAGCCCCAGAGCCGGTGTCGAAAATGCAGCAGCGATATTTGGTTCAATGACGGTACTTGTGATATACCCACCCCCAATTTCAGTTCCGCCACAATATTCAATTATAGGCTTATTTCCCGCTAATGACATGAGATATGTCATATCCGATGCATTTGAGCATTCACCGGTAGAACTAAATAATTTTATATTTTTCCAATTGAGATCTTCCATGCATTTACTTGTTCGCCATGATTGTACAAGGCTTGGAACAAGACCGAGATGCGTAACTTTTTCATGCTGAATAAATTCACCAAATTTTTTGTCAGTTGGAATATCGCTATACAACGTCATCGTTGCTTTGTTAATCAGCGTTGCAAAAATAAGCCATGGTCCCATCATCCATCCGAGATTAGTTGGCCACGTAAATCGATCGCCTGGATGAACATCATGATGCCAATGAGCATCAGTCGCACATTTTATTGGTGTTGCATGAGTCCACGGAATTGCCTTTGGTTCTCCAGTGGTACCTGAAGAAAAAAGTATATTGATCATATAATCCGAAGTTGCCGTATATGAAGTCACACTTGAATAGCCGCTGAGCAGATGATTCCACTCAAGATCTTGCGGCCGAAGTTTTGTTTTCCCATCTGTTTTGATAAGAAGTATGCGAGAGATAGATGTCTTCTGTAATTTTGCATACAGGGGATACGTTTTTTCACCTCGATATACATAATCCATGGTAAGTACGGCTTTGGGCTGTGTCATTTCAAATCGAACGTTTATTTCTTCAGGCGAAAAGCTATCAGCAATAGAAACAACAACTCCTCCTACTTTAATAATTCCCAAGTAGGCAACAACCGCCTGCCATGTCATGGGCATACAAATGGCAATGGCATCTCCTTTTTTTAAACCATGTCGGACAAGTCCTTGCGCAAAACGATTGACGTATGTTTCTAATGCTTCATAGGTAAACGTGATCCTCTCGCCTTTGAATGATTCAATAATAGCGAGCGAATCATAATTTTCTTTTTTGAAGCAGCTATCGACGATATTAAAGCGAGCGCCGGGAAGCCATTCGGCTTTTTCAATTCCTTTTTCGAGATTACAGATTTTTCTATAGGGTTCTTGAAAAACGATGCCTAAGCGTTCGATTGAACACTCCCAAAATGCCTCAAAGTTTTTGACTGACCATGAATGGAGTTCTTTAAAATTCTGGATTCTGCATTTATTCATTAAATAGTCCAGATTACTCTGTGCGATAACTTCTTTCGTTGGAATCCAGTCTGCCGATACGTGTTGACTCATTTGTCGAGGGGAACCCATGCGAGATCGAGTATAGTATTCGTTGGCTTATCGGTTCGAAACCATGCTTTAACTTTCATCCCGATTTTTGGTTTGCCTTCTTTGAGATATGACATCATTTTTGTGCAAACGCCAGGCAAAGAAACGGAAATCAAAGGACATGGAGTTGATAATTTAAAATTACTCCCCGGATATTCAACAGTCGTATGAGTATAAATTTCTCCTACCTGCGGTGCCTCTACCCATTCCATCTGCTGGAGGCAATCAGGACAATATATTCGCGGCGGCAGCCAAATTCCCTTTTCCTTACATGCCTTATTTGTACACCGCGTTCCTAATAGTTTTGATTCTCTCAAACTTATAAAAAATTTCGAAAGTCCACCATAGGAATGAATATGAAAATAATCTTTTACATTTTTTATAACTAACGGCTTTTCATTGAGAACTTCACAAGCCTGACCGACTAACTCAACACCCATAATACCTCCACGTTTTATTACTGAATTGTCTTTAGATTTTTATCTAAGTTAAGGATGATAAGTCAATTTCTTTTGAATTATCCTTACTTACCGTGATCTAAATCACTGAAAAAAATTTACATATACCGTATAGTATAGATATGAGTTGCAATATTTATCTAACTATGGTAAAATTTAAAATTAGTAAAGTGAGTTTTATTACTCATTAAAGGAGAGAGGTATGCAAGTAAAAAAATTGAATTATTTTTATCTTTTGTCCATTGGTGTATTCGCTCTTATTTCAAGTTGTAGTGGATGCGGTGGTGGTGGAGAGAGTAAAGACACCAATCCCAGTACTTTTCAAATTACCGCTGCTTTTCAAGTGCCATCGAACGTGGCTAGTGCGCTTCCAAACGCACTCCCCAATGCAGTACCTGCGTATTTAAAAACTACAAAACATGCTTTGAAACTATCGACTGATCAGGCTGCTTCAGGGGTTCCCTGTGATCTCCTTGATTCAAGTTTTTCAGTCATAGATACGGGAGAAACAGATGAAGCAGGAACAATTATATTTGCTCCAGAAATAGCAACTTTAGCTGACTCAAATGATTCAGATGCATCTACATTTTTTATAAGATGTACTGCACCTACTGTTGATGGCGGAGAGGTTATTGAAATGGCTACTATATCTGAACCTACGGATAATGTCGAAAAAACTACAAATTTAGACGTTGAAGTAGATAATAGTGCCACAACAGCTACAATGCTTATCTTTGAAGGCAGCGACTTTAATCCATTAACTGCAGACACGGATCCCCCTCTTATTACAGATTTTAGCAATTTAGTTCAAGTTACGAACGACGCAGTCAATACTGTAGTGGATCAAGATATTACAGATTTTTCTGGCCATAGCGCTGATTCGAGTATTGCTACAATGTATGAACTCATTGCTGAGTTAAATAACGGAGACGCTCTTTCTGATGGAACATCGGCAACTGATGCTTTGGAAATAGTTGTAAATGCTGATGAATCTACATCAGATGCAACAATAGATGCCATAACTAGTGCAGTTGATGATAATACAAATTTAGCTGATTTTACTTCTGACGATGTTATTAATAATGCAAGTTCTGCTCAAGATATCAATGATCTTATGAATGTTTTAGCAAGTAGCGATGAAATAGATTCGATCTTAACAACTGATGAATCAACAGCAGAACTGCTTGTTGGAGCTTCTATTATAGGAAGTACAACAGATGAATTAACACAAATGTATGCAACTGAAGAAACAATTGCAGTATTAGTTACCTTTGCAGGGTTAGTTTCGACTCCAGATGAAGGAAATACAAATGACAGATCCTTAGTAATAAAAGGCCTTGCAGGTCTTTTTGAACCATCTACTATTGTAGCAGCAGTAAACGATCCTAATATTGAAGCTGTTGTAGCTGGAATTATTAGTAGTGTATTTGATAATCCAGAAGGATTTGATTCAGACGTTACTGATGCCTTAGGAAGTGGTTTTGCAGCAAAAGCCGATGATCCTGATTTCTGGAGTTCTTTAGTTGCTTCTGATGGATCAGCTGATCTTGAACTGGTAAATAATCTCGTAGAATTTATTGAATTAGCCGTTGATGCCAGTATGTTTGAAGATAATTCTTCAAATTTTGCTGATGAAACAGGTTCAAGTGGGACTTTTGCATATCTTGATTTTGATGATTTATTTGGTTCAATTGATCTTACCTTTGATTATAGTACCTATGATGCTACCAGCTTTGAAACTGCGAATGAAGAAATATTTACACAGTCAACGTTTATATATGATCCGCATTCTTGTAACTATGAAGGTGGAAATTTTTGTGGTGGATATAATCCAAGTTACGAATGCGCATGCGATGATGGATGCGTCGATAGAGGTGATTGTTGCGCAGATAAAGTAGCAACGTGCGGTGAAAACTACTATGTCACCTGGTTAATTCAATGGGGTTATTCTCCTGCTGATGCAAATTCAGTAGTGTTTGGAGCGGCATCTGATAGTGACGGAGATTTAGTTCTCGATAGTAATGATAACTGTATTTATTGGTATAATTCAGATCAAATCGATTCAGATGCTGATGGTATTGGAGATGCGTGCCAGGATAGCGATCATGATGGTGTATTTGATACTTACGATAACTGCCCTAATGACTCAAACTCAGATCAAGCTAATACAGATTACTGGACAGATCTATCGGGAGACGCTTGTGATACTGATACCGATGGTGATGACATTGCAAATATAGATGACAATTGTCCAATGACTTATAACCCAGCACAAGATGACAGTGATGGCGACGGAGTGGGCGATATATGTGATGGAAAGGATACGGATGGCGATGGATGGATAGACATTTATGACAATTGTAAATACGTAGACAATCCAGAACAATCAAATATTGATTGGGATTCAGAGGGTGATGCGTGTGATAGCGATAATGACAATGATGAAGTCCTCGATATAAATGATAATTGCCCGACATATTACAATCCAAATCAGGAAGATTCTGATAGTAATGGAGTTGGTGATTCTTGTGATGGAACTGATTCTGATAATGATGGATGGATTGATGTCTATGATAACTGCGATGCAGTTCCAAATGTCGATCAATCTGATATTGACTACGATGGACAGGGAGATGCATGTGATACCGATGATGACGGCGACGGAATTTTAGACGATAGTGATAATTGTCGTGTTGCATACAATCCAAATCAAGACGATTCTGATGGTAATGGAGTCGGAGATGTCTGTGATGGAACTGATTCAGACCTAGATGGATTGATTGATATCTATGATAATTGTGATTCTATAGATAACCCAAGTCAGCTAGACAGTAATTATGATGGGCAGGGAGACGCTTGCGATGACGATGATGATGGTGATGGAATTTTGGATGATACTGATAATTGTATTCTAGCCTATAACCCAGATCAAGCTGATGATGATACTAATGACATCGGTAATGCATGCGATGGAACTGATACAGATGGCGATCAATGGATTGACATCTATGATAATTGCGACGCAGTTCCAAATGTCGATCAATCTGATATCGACTCCGATGGACAGGGAGATGCATGTGACAATGATAAAGACGGAGATGGAATCGCTGATGCTGAAGACAACTGCCCTAATTATTCCAATAGCAATCAAGCTGACGGAGACAGTAACAGTATTGGTGATGCATGTGATGGAACTGATTCTGATCTAGATGGTATAATTGATACATCTGATAACTGTGATTCTATTGCAAACCCAGATCAATCTGATATCGACTCCGATGGACAGGGAGATGTATGCGATGATGATAAAGACGGAGATGGAATCTCAAATGACTCGGACAACTGCCCTCTTGTATCAAATGCAGAGCAAGCAGACGATGATTCTAATAACATTGGTAATGTATGCGAACCATAAAAATCAAGAAGTAGTAGAAAGATTAAGGTGTCATCCACATGAGATGAATTCGTGGATGGCACCTTTTCAAAAGTTTACTCATATTGTGTCAACATTCGAATGACCTTCACGGTTAATGAGATGCAAAGATAGACTCAAAGAATTGATAAAACCCAAAAATAATTACCTTAGTTGAGTATTGGAATTGTTTCAGCTTCTGGACTAAAAGCTAATCGATATTTTTTTATTTTTCCGTGCTTATGTTGCTTACGAATATTTTGAGTATGCATTGTTCCTATAACAACGATATCTGGTTTTTCTTTATCTATTATTTTTCTCATATGAACTTCTCGTTTCGTCTGAAGTTGATTATAGAGATCTTGAAGACTTTCTAATGTTTGATAGTGCTTCATCAGCTCTAGAACTCGGGTAAATAACTGAATATCCAAATGAATAGAAAGAGATTTTTCAGGAGGAATAAATCCTGACTGAGCTTGCCTTTTTAATTGTAGTAATCTCTCAACCATCTTGATTGAAGTATTGGTCCTCGTAAATTCTACTGCGGTAACTAATGCGGACTGTTCTTCATATAAGATTGGATCTTCTAATAGAACTATTTTGATTCCATTTTCCTTGGCAAAACGGTAAAGTTCGCCAAAGAATGCCACCTTGATGCCCATTTGTATACGCTCTTCATAATCCTGTCTCAATTCAAGGCCAATACTTTTAGCCCCTTTACGCTGTTCTTCACTAATCTTATTTTTAACCCATTGTAATTCTTTCTTACCTCCATCGTCTAAAGCATGTTCTACACTGATCCATAATCCTTCTTTAGACGTTGGGAAAATAGCTGCGACAATTTTCGATGTGAAAAATCTTGTAAAAATATTTTCACATTGAGCGGAAACTTTGCCTTCAGTGCTCATAAAAAAGTTGAGAATAATTATAGTTACTATTTTTTTGTAAGACATATCCCCGTTTCTAGCTTCTACTAATAATAATGCAATTTGTCAAATAATTCTTCTTCGTCCTGTTTATTTACATTTATTAATAGTGAGACTATGCTGTCGCAGATTATTTCCTTATTTCGAATATACTAAAAAAGATACCTAAAATTCTCCTATAATTTTATAGAGTTATCATTTATTTGAATTTTGGAATGCTTTTTGCATAGTCTCTGCTGTAAGGCTATAATCTAATGTAATTAAGGAGCTAACATGAAAACAATAGTACAAACTTTAATAATGTTACTGTTCTTATCTAATAGTTTTTTATCCTACGCAAGAGCTCGTGAAGGTGGAGAACCTCGTCTTATAGAACTTGTAAAAAACTTTAAAAAAAATCTGGGGCACTATGAAAATGAATATTATACTCAAATCAATGCTACTCAAGACATCTTAGAACATACACGCAAGGGTGATTATCTAATTGTTGCTCCACTTCTTGAAGAAATTTACGAGAGCTTAAGCAGTACTACATCCGATACTGGCACTCGATATCTACACTGGAATTCTGCGGGAAATATTGCAAGGGCAGTTGCAAAATCAGATATTCCTCAATCTGAATTGGAAGGTATTATGAATAAATTTCATGCTACTTATCAAGATTTAGAAGACCTTTCTTCAAGTTTCACTCACGGCCTTATTTACTTATTCGTAGCTATAGATTCAGACATAACCATACGATTAGTAGTTAAAGAAGTGCTCTCACATAGGAAAAGATTTAAAGATACTATTCTTCAAGGGGGTTTCCAATCACTCACCCAGGCATTTGCTGAGATGGGTTCAAAATCCATTATAAGCCTCTGGTTCCTTCTACAATTTGGAATTCGTGACGAAAATTCTCTCACTCGAAAATATGCGTTTGAAGGTGCTCAAAAAATATGCACTGATATTTCCAAAAAGAAAAAACATCCGCTCTACAATGCATGTAAAAGTTATGCGATTCTTTCACTGCAGATGATGTCAGAAGGAGTTGATCCATTGTGGGATAGAAAAGATGAAAGTACTTGGCCAATACCAGCTGATTACTCTAAAGAAGTTTTGATGGGATTAATGAAAGCGTATAAGGAATAGGGATATTTATTTTAGAATGAATAAATTCTAAAATAAATTTATGAGCCAGACTCTAAATATTTTTGTATATAATCAATAAACTTCTCAAAATCGTCGAGTCTTTCTTTTAGCCGAGCGGCTACGATTTCTGAATCAACGTCTGCATAATGATGAACCAAAAGATTTCGAAATCCCGCCATTTTGCTTATTGAAGTAGCAAACTCTGTTGGAATAATACGTGCCTTTCCAAGATTTTTTATCACTTCTTCGTATGTATTTGGCGCTTCAAAATTCATTCCAGAAAGGATATGATTTCCTACATCAATTACACATTGGATAGAAACCAATAAACCATAGCGAACTGCACTTTGGGTTACAAAACTACTGACGACTTCTTCATTCGATAGATTTTGTAGCGGACGTAAATTTTCAATATAGTTTCGAAGATTCTTAAGAATTTTATATGCAATAGGTTTATCTACCATTTCCCTGCCGGTTCCTTCCATTTCGACTTTTGCTGTTTAATCCATTGCTTCAAATAATAGGTCTGAACATTACGCAGATATTCCGTGTCGTAATAAGTATTAAGCGTCTTGATTCTGAAATTAAGATGTCTACCTTGTGGATCATAGAGTACAGCCCCATTTTTCACTACTTGAAAAGCAAGAAGTGGTGCTGCTGCATTGAGGACAACAACATCAACCTCATTTTTCTTAAAAAGCTTAATACATGTTGTAATGAGTTCTATTTGTATTTCTGTATACAACATTGTATCGACTTTTTCGGCACATAAGACTGCAATATCAATATCACTGAGGGTATTAGCCTTTTTAGTAGCATAAGATCCAAAGAGATATGCCAAAACTACATTATTACTTTGGAATATTTCTTCTAAAGATTTTTGATACTGTTGTAGATTCATCTTAGAATTTACACTAGCAGTTTTCCTGGAAAGATTCAATGAGGCTTTTTGGTACCAGCTCAGTTAATGGGGGAGTAAGGGAGTAGGAATGTTTTCACAAAGGATTTCTATCGAGCGCGCTTACCCCGTTCTTAATATTTCTATGGAAGCGACGTCGATAGAAATCCTTTGTGAAAACATTCCTACTCCCTTATAAGTGAAGGAGTACGCTTTTTGAGAAGTTAAAGGGGACCTCTAAAAAGTGCCCAGATACGAGGCGTTCACACATGAGCAACCGGAGCGTATATGTCAATACGTGAGGATTGCGAATGCATGGACAACGAAGTAGATGGGTAGTTTTTAGAGGTCCCCTAAAGTTTCTAAGCCTTCTCCATTATAGCAACGGTCACATGACTGCCGGTACCAGCATGACTTACGGCTGCACCACGTTTCGGATTCTTTACCTGAAGGTCCTCAATATCCGTGGGAATCTTCTTTCCAAATCGTTCCCACATCTTTGGATCTGTATGAAATTTTGCCCATGTACCTTGGAGTTGCCAGAAGATTTCATTGATTTGAAAAATACCCGTTGCACCTACGGAATGCATGGATCCAATGAGCCCACCAGATAAATTTGTTGGTAATTTTCCTCCCAAGTATGCATCGCCGCTCTCAATGAATTCGCGACCATGCCCATAAGGCCGCAAACCAATATCTTCATAGGTTTGAATATCACTAATCGTAAATGCATCATGGGTTTCTAATACATCTAAATCTTCAAGCGGATTTTTGATGCCTGCCATATTGTAGGCAAGATATGCTGCCATTCGTGCTGCTAAGAATGAAGTAAATCCAGGCCATTCAGATTTATAATTTTTATAAAGATTTTCATCTTCATGGGGGAGGCGCAGAATTTCCATTGGTCGACGGTCAGCTGTTCGCAACGTATGCGTACCTGAACAAATTGCGGTAAGCCGAATCGGATGATCAGTGAGTTTATATGCCGTTTCTTCATCGGTCAAAATAATAGCCGCAGCACCCACACTCATCTGGCAGCATTCAAGAAAAGCAAGTGGATCAGAAACCATGCCATTTTCTAAAACTTCATTAATCGTCAGTTTCATCGGACTTTGCGAAAATGGCGATGAACATGCATATCCATGATTTTTTACCGCAATCTTTGCAAGGGTCTCACGAGACACTTTATTTTCATGCATATAGCGCTGAGCCATGAGTGCATAATAACTCGTATACATCCAGCCAAGTTCTGATTCAAAATTTTTGCAGGCAGCTGAAGCGATATATGAATTTCCTGCTTTTGTCGGCACTTCATCCATGCGCTCCCAGCCAACAACAGGAACTACAGTAGCATATCCTGATGCAATAGCATGCGCAGCAGCCATAATTGCATGACCGCCGGTTGCACCTCCAGTTTTCACTTCAATATTTCCCAAGGGATCAAAACCAAGTGCATCATGAACGCGCGAAGCCGCGAGCAATTGATCACCGAAATGATCAGCAAATTGTGAATAGACGCAGTAGTTGACCATGGTCTTGAATTCTTCCATATCAACTTTGAGATCATTGTGGCGAATAGTCATATTGAATGCGTCAGCAACAAGCTCTTCGGTTGCTTTCTCTGGATAGCGTTTTCTAAAATCAGTCATACCGCCCGCAACAATATATACAGGCTTCTCAAAACGAGGAATGCGTAAGTTACCTTTTCCAAATCGAATCATTGGATACCTCCATTTTTATATTAACTCGAAATTTTCTACTCACAAAAGAAATCGAAGTCAATTTGAAAGCGTCTGCGAGAAATCTCAGTTTTATAAAAATGGAGCTCTCTCTTGATTTTTTCACACCTTCTCAGTTATTGGGAGAGTAGGAGAACCTGTATGCGTTATTACAACTATGAGACATTTCTACTTTGGTTTGACATGCAAAAAAAATAAATATTGACATAATACGTTATTTATTATAGATATTAGGAGAAAACTACTTTTAGTATTATATGAACTTTATTTTTATTATATTAATCATTTTTCTGGGGGCAGAATTACATGCAACGCCTCATTCCTGTGGGAATATTTGGAATAGACCAGTAGGTATCTCTGAAGACCTTCCTACAAAAACTGAAATACAGACGGAGTACTACACGTCTCCTCAATCAATATCTTCCTATACCGCTGATATTACAACAGATGTTCATTTTGAACATATTGTTCCTAACCCTATAATTATATATAAGGCTAAGACACCATTTTCTCAATCAATTTATAAAGTCAAGAGAACCAATAAAAACCCCTGGAGAAACGATTCCCTTCATAATTACAAATGTACCTTAGAGGAGACTCATTATATTATGAGTTTTCCAACTGAGGAAGCTCGAGATCACTTCTTTGAACAGTACGAATATGTATTTGCTGGCTTTAAGCCCGATACTCATCGATATCCATTTAAAGGATATTTATCAAATCGTGAAGCTCCCAGAGAATATCTTATTATTTTTCCTGCCTCACTCTTATTTATAAAACTTACTACTCATCTTCAAAAAGAAAATGAACGAACAGAATCTTTAAAAGTCCCTTCCAGTAAAGAGGAACTCGAAGCTCTGAGTGATCCAAATAAAACGATCACAACAGGCTCAAAGAGAACAACATATTATTTTAAAGGAAATACACTCATTGGTTGCACCAGAGATGGGAATGCATATCGGTATAATCAGACCGAAC
>JAHFAK010000039.1 GCA_023250585.1 Deltaproteobacteria bacterium | reverse complement strand
GCAGGGGACTTGGCTTTTACCGCCAATACGAATGAGTTCTTCTTTTGCGCCCGCTTCTTCATGAATATTTTTCATAGGAACAGAAATATTATTTTTCTCTAAAAAATTCATGACCTTTGCACAAAAGGGGCAGCCGTCAAAGTAATATAATGTCAAATTTTTGGTATCCATACTACGGTTTTATAGACTTTACATGAGACCGGATTCCGCGGTCAAGTTGCGGAATGACGCAACTAGGTTTATTTTGCGCTTGACATGAAAGAGTAGATTATACTAAAAGAGCTGACTCGAATTATTAATTCAATAAATTTAATACAAAGGAGTAACAATGAACATACAGAAACAATTAGGTCTTATGGCCATTCTCGTCCTTCTTTCTCTTATTCTGGTTGGATGCGGAGGAGGAAAGAGCTCATCAAGTACTTCAAGTCCAACAAAAGCTTCAGGAGAAATTTCAGAAGAACAGGCAACAACTTTTGTTGCTAATGACGCTCAAGTTATTGCTGCTCAACTTTTAGATTCAGTTGATGGCAGCGTTACCAGTGATATCACAAGTAGTGTTGGGAGCATTCCAACTGACCAAACAAAAGCAAGAACAGTTAAGGCATTGTTGAGAAAGCTTGAAGAAGGAAAATGTCAAAACGACGACAATGGGAACGACGATAACAAGGATGGTGATGACAACAGCGATAATTCTAATGATGAAGAATCTTCGGACTGTACATACAAAGTGACCGAAGGCTCAGAAACCGATGCTGACTGTGACGGAATTCCTGCTCATGTGGTTGCAGAATTTGATTGTACTTTTAAAGAAGATACCTATTCATTTACTACATCTGGAAAATTTACTATTACCGATAAAGATGATGCGAATACATCAGGTGGATATGAATTTATTATCGAAGACTATAAATATGATTACACGTATACCTATAGCGCTAATGGATCAAGCCAATCACAGACATATCATTACACAGGCGAATATGAAGGAACGTTTGATAACTCTATCAATAATGGAACATATCACACTGAATACGATTTTGCGTTTTCCGGTACGTACGCTCTTGATACGGTAAGTTCATATGAATATACCTTAGGTTATTTTATGAACCTTGATTATACTCCACTTGCTGATAGCAATGATAATCCATACGATGCAGGAACGATTTCAAGTCTAAAAGGATTCTATAAGTATGAATTTTCAAGTAAGGGACAAGAAGCTCAAGGCAAAGCGCAATATGTAGTAGCAATCGATGCTAAGGATTTAGTTCATCCAAGCACCCCATGTGCGAGCTACTATCAAAGTGGTACATTATCTTTTACCGATGGTAGTGATAATGAAATTGTTATTACCTATAATAATTGTACCTATAGCTCAACGTATAACGGACAACCACTGTAGTATTCCTAATCCCCATTAATTTTCTTGACTCTGATAGTAAATTTTCGATATAGAAGCACTCTTTAGATTGAATAGTAACAGAAGGATTGAGCACATCTATGAAGACAACATTACTCAAAAAAGAAGAAGTTAAACGAGATTGGTATGAAGTTGATGCCTCTGGCTGGGTCCTTGGAAGACTTTCCAGTAAAATTGCTCGTATTCTAATGGGTAAACATAAGCCAACCTATACTCCTTCAGTTGATTGTGGTGATTTTGTTATTGTGAAGAACGCTCATAAAATCCGTCTAACAGGCAAGAAATTAGATGAAAAGATATATCATCAACATACAGGATATATTGGCGGGGTTAAACAAATTAGAGCAGAGGATTTATTGAACAAAAGACCTCAAGAGATGATTTATCAAGCGGTGAGAAATATGTTGCCCAAATCATATCTTGGGAAAAAGATGGTAAAGAAATTAAAAATTTATACGGATACGCCTCATCCTCATAAGGCACAAAAACCACATCCTTTATTTGAAAAAAAGACTGCATAGACTATCAGAGGAGAAATTATGACGAAACAAGAAGCACGATATTATGCGACGGGACGAAGAAAATCAGCACAAGCCCGTGTGTATCTCAGTGTAGATAGCAAAGACGAAAAAATAATTAATAAAATACCCTTTAACAATTATTTCAAAGAAGTAACTGCTGAATTTATTGTTAATCAACCTTTTGAAGTTACTGGTACTAAGGGCAAGTTTAGTCTTATGGCAAATGTTTCAGGCGGAGGATATGCCTCTCAAGCGGAAGCAGTGAGACACGGCATTTCGCGTGCGCTTCTTGAATATGATAGTACACTGAGACCAGCTCTCAAAAAACAGGGATTACTTACCCGTGATGCTCGTGAAAAAGAACGAAAGAAATATGGCCAAAAAGGCGCACGAGCTCGTTATCAATTCTCTAAGAGATAATTCAAAATTCAAGGTTTCTAAAAGAATCAATACCAGTTTTCTTGTTTATTTAATAAAAAATATACTTTTGTTATGTCTAAGAAATAGAAAGAATATCTCTGCCTTATCTCAATTTTAGGGAGAGTATATTCGAGGTCGTCATCCCCTGAGGGGAGTTATCGAATTGCATATGTTATTATTGCAAAAGATAGTATGGTTTGGCTGCATGTTTTTAAGAAGAAAACACAAAAAACGCAGATTTCAGATATTGAATTAGCAGAAAAAAGAATGAAGGAGGTTTTATAAATATGAAGAAGAAAAAGCACTACAGGGATACAAAAGCATTCATTGATGAATTATTAAAAGACCCTGAAATACGAATTCACTACGAAGAAGAAAGAATAAGAACCGAAATTGCATATGCAATTCGAGCTTCTCGGGTCAAGGCTGGCTTAACGCAAGTTGAATTAGCCAAGAAAGTTGATACAACCCAAAGTGTTATTGCACGGCTTGAAAGTGGAACTGATAAAAGAATTCCTTCGTTGCCACTCTTAGCTAAAATAGCAAGAGCTTGTGGAGCATTTTTAAATTTTGCTTTTTCATTTAAGAAAATGGCTCGGGTACATTAAGTTAGAGCTATCTGAGTTTCCAGCTGAGGAGTTCCTAATTTACTTCTACAATTTTTCCATTATCTACTGACAGTAGGAATAAATCTTTATCCGCATCATTATTTTCTGAAAAACTTGTAGTCCCTGTAACCCCTTTATATCCTTGAATGGTATGCAGGGCTTCTTTGAATGCTCTTCGTGTAGCTGGTTTATTAGTGGCAAGAACTTGTTTGATAATATTCATAGTATCATAACCTAAAGCTGCAAAGAGGTTAGGATCTTTGCCATAGATGGTTTGATAAAGTTTTAGAAATTCACGCAATTCATTATGAGTACTTTCACTAAAAAAAGTATCAGTAAACAGTATTCCTTGAATATTTTCTTCTCCACTTCTTGGAATAAAATCGGGGTGATTGAGGCTATTAATTCCCATAAGTTGAATACCGGTAATATCATAAAATGAGAGGGCAGGGGCAATGAGGCTTACGGTTTGATAGGTATCAGGAATAAAAAGTGCTTCAAATTCAAATTTTGGTGGAAGCATATCTTCAGAAAAACAGTTAAGGCCTTTGATTTTATTTTGGAAGCGATCAGTCGTATCGCATATCTCATTTCGTCGTGCATCGGTATAATACGTTCCCGCTAATTTTTTAAGTTCTTTGGTAAAATCTTTTTGGTCTTTATCGTATGATTCAACAGCGGTAATAGAGCCACCATATTTACTAACGCTATCCCAAAAGAGATTTGCAAATTCTTTACCATACGCATGATCAGGGTAGAGGATTGCAAAATTTTTGATGCCCATATGAAAGCGGGCAAAGCGGACAAGTTTTTCAACTTGATTAGATTTTGTTATAAAATTTCTAAATACATAATCGCCAATATTAGTAATATGTTCTTTTTGTGATAACGTTATAATGGGCAGATTAAGTGTTTGAGCTGCAATAGCAGTAGATACAGCTGTTTCTTGCGTTAGAGGGCCAATGACTTCTATGACCTGTTCTTCGTTATAGAGCTCACGAAGCATATCTTCAGCTTGTTGGCTATCATCTCCTGTATCTCGAATCTCGAGTTCAATTGTTCCTTCAGCATCTGAAAATATCCCGCTGGCTAAAAGAATTCCTTGTAAGACATCATTTCCATATGAAGCAAATTTACCGGTGAGCGGCAGTAGACAGCCAATTTTTTTTGGTTTCACTCCTTGAGATTTGGTGAGATTTTGAAAAATGGTTTGTATCTCTTTTGCATAAGGATGGAGAGGAAATTTGTTGAGAAATTCTTGCGCGAGATCGAGCGCATTTTCATATTCTAAAGTATGATAAAAATATTTAATGAGTTTTGCATAGTAGTAAGGAGCCGGAAATTCAGCGCCGGCAAATTCAATAAGCTCACGCAAATCCTTAAGGCTCATGCGTTCGTCGATAAAGCTTACTATTTTTTCCTTCAGCTTTTCCTTTTCGGGACCTTTTTCCTGAGCTAAATATTCCTTGAGAAGCCAGGTGAGGGAATTACGAAATTTTTTGAGCATTTCAAAATTGCTTGCTACTGCTTGATAGAGTGTGAGCATTTCTTTGCGATCTAAATTTGAAGAAGCAAGAGGAATCAAAATAGTATTGGATGTTTCAAATTCCCCGCGGTTCTTGTAAGACAAACCGAGAAAGAAAAGGGCTTCTGTAACTCTCGTGCTTTTTTGATATGTTGTTTGGAATTTGGTTAATACCGTAATAGCTTGGTCAAAGTTTTTGCTTTCAAAAGCAATTCTTCCTAAATAGTAATAGACGTCATCAGTAGAGTCATTTTCAGGAAACGTGCGAAGGAATTTCTCAAATTCGATTTTTGCTCTTTCTTTATCGCCATTTTTATAGATTGTTTCTGATTCGAGCAATGATTGTTTGGTTGCAATTTCAAGCGTGACTCGCTGACCTTTCCAAATGGTTGTCTTTTTTGATCCGCAACTCAGTATAAGCAGGCTGACAAAAATAATAAGGGTACAGCATGTTTTATGCATAGGTATAGAAGTCTCGTGTTTTGCTTGCTTCTTCAAATTCATTGTGTTCCATGCGTGTTACAAATTGACCGCAGTTTGAGCCAATGGCATTTTCTTCAAAATCATTTACACTTACTACTACATCATAACCACATGATTGAAGTGAACGAACAATTTCTGTTTCTCTCCCGTCAAATTCATATGAGGATAGATTATGCTGATTTCGTCTTAATGTTGGATTCATTGGAGTAATTTTAATCATAAATTTTTCAGGATTAAAATAAGGAATGAGCTTTGCTGCATCTAATTCTGATTCACTTGAGAGTGCGAAATTTAGGGCAATTTTACGATCGCCTTTTTCGAAGAATTTATCACCAAACTCAGCCATTTTTGAATAAGGCAAGCGAGGAAACGGGATGAATTTTTTTAGCTGTTCATCATTCGTAGTATGAATAGAAAACTGCATTTGAAATCGACCATGATAGTGTTTATTTTTTACACGAATAAGTTCATCAAAAAATTCATCTCGCCCGAAAGGCGCCATAGTTGAGATTGAAGGCATAAAGCCTGGCGCTTTGAAATGTCTATCAAAATTATCGATGAGCCTCAAAACTTCCATATTAAACGTGGGCTCGCCCATTCGCGCAAATTGAATCTTAAACTTTTGCACATCGACGAATTTATCGGGAAAACGTTTTAAAACGGGGTGTTCGATTTGGAAAAGTAAGTCTTCATAAGAAAGTTTGCCTTTATAAAATCCTCCGGCATCACAAAAAATACAACGTGTCGGGCAGCCATATAATGTAGAAATAATAAGAATCCATTTTTCATTAAGAGGCGTTCCAGGGTTTATAGATTCAACAAATTCAATTCTTTTTCCTTCGTCATTTTCTGCAATATATACTTTAGCCAAAGCATCAGTGCCCAATGTCTTAATCACACGCATGTTCTTCATTCTCCGTCAGCACATCATACATCTCCATCGCTGCTTTAACGCCTTCACCAATAGAAATAGATGATTGCCTGAAATGATTATTTTTTACATCACCTATGAATAGTAGTTTTTTCTTGATTTGTAAATACTCTTTGGATTCTTGTAGTTTTTGCGTAAATTCTGGCATTGTTGGTTTTCTTCCAATTGCAGCAATTACATAATCTACTTCATGCGATTCATTATTAGTTAAAATAAGCCTTATACTCCCAGATTCATTAGTTTGTATATTTTCAATAGTGACATTTTTGATATACACAAGATTCTTTTTCTTTTCCATGACCTCATTATAGAGAGTTCTATTTGCTTTAATTCGTTCCGATCGATTCAGAATAATTACTTTATTTTTTGGTAGCAACGTATTCGCATAATCAAAAGCAGCATCACCAGCTCCCACAATTGCGATAGTTTTATTTTCTACTTGTCGGATCGGGTACACTTCATAAAAGACATTTTTAT
Source organism: Deltaproteobacteria bacterium (assembly GCA_023250585.1). Taxonomy (GTDB): domain Bacteria; phylum Bdellovibrionota_F; class JAHFAK01; order JAHFAK01; family JAHFAK01; genus JAHFAK01. The sequence continues at coordinate 10,927 of JAHFAK010000039.1, read as the reverse complement.
TATTGGCACATGAATAAGAGAGGGGGCTCGTCCCCGTGGCAATGATAACTCTATCTGCAGTGAATGTTTCAGTATCGGAAAAGAGAATAAACTGATTATTAAAATCAATTTTTTCTATATAACTTTTAATAATTTTTATGTGTTTTTTTTCTAAATGATCTTTAAAAATTGCGATCAGCTCAATTCCTGAGATTCCATAAGATATGCCGGGGAAATTTTGTATCGATTGAGCATTTCGTAAAAGCCCGCCAATATCTCCTTTTTCAAAAAGGATTGGACTAAAACCAAAGTGTTGCAACTGTATCGCGGCCGCAATCCCTGCTGGACCTGCGCCAATTATGATGATTTTTTCATGTTTCATAGTTCTTTTGTCATTGCGAGCAAGCTCTGCTTGCGAAGCAATCCCATAAATTAAGAGAGATTGCTTCGTCAGCTCTCAAAAGAGCCTCCTCGCAATGACACAATCTCTTCAACCAACACAGGATATGCAAATCCATGTGCAAGATTTAATAAACTTGCTCTATGAAAATCTTCATTATACGTTGCTGTCCCATCAATGGTGAAATATACCTCAAAGCCACGCATAAAAGCTGATCGTGCAGTCGTTTCGCAACACAGATGAGTCATGACACCAGATATAATAAGGTTTTCAATTTTTTGTTCTTTCAGGATTTTTTCAAGGTCTGTTTTATAAAAAGCGTCGTAGTAATATTTTGTCAGAATGATTCCATAATCTGTTCGTATTTCTTTAATTATTTCAGCGTCATTATGATTTATTGTTCCTTTCCACCAACGTTTCATGGAATTTTTTACATCAGTATCTTCTTCGTGTCGTGTAAATATAACGGGGATATCATTGTGCCGTGAAAACTCAATGAGACAATTAATAGCGGGAATAATGTTTTTCATGCTTGATACATAGGCATGCGAGGTTTCGTCATAAAAATATCTCTGCATATCGAGAACGAGGAGGGCAGTATGTTCTTTCGTAAATTTTAGAGGATGGTTCTTTCTGAACAAGAATATTTCTTTCATTATTATTAAGGTACAATCCTGTTGTTTTATTTATATATAAGTGGGTAATTCTGAGGAGTCTGTATTATATCAAGTTCGAGATCAACATTATGAATATGGATTCTTTCTTCTTCACGTGAGAAAAAATAAAAACGCCAGTTCTTATGCCGAAAAACAGTTGGACTCATATTGGAGGATAATCTTCATGAATAATGAGGTGAAGTCAAGTTAAGGAATATTAAAAGTTAACTCCTAGTCGTAGGGCATAGACAACGGGATAACCTCGTTCCACTTTATCCAAAACCGAAGCAATGCGGAAAGATAGTTCTAAATTAACGAATTTAAATCGTAGAAATTGAACTCCTGCAACACCTCCAACTGCAAATCCACGTGCGGAATCATCTTCTGAAGAAAGAGCATTTCTCATTTTTGCAAAGCCATAACCAAAATCTCCTCCAATAAAAGGGGAAATATTTTTCTCTAAAATAAAATATTGTCCTCCAATTCCAAAATTAATGAGCGATGAACCATGATACGTTGAAATATCAGCCAGAAGCTTGATCAGGGCAATGTCTACATCCCAATACAACGCTGGAGACACATTAACTGCAACACTATCGGTATTTAAGTTTGAAAATAACGCCGGGCCAATTGAAACACTCGTTCCACTCTGTCTTTTTTTCTGCTGTCTTTCTTTTGACTGTTGTTCATTAAGAGGAGCATTCTCTTTTATAACAGCCAGAACAAGCTGAGATACAATAGAATCTATAGTTTCAATTGATTCAGCTTTTAATTTGCTTGAAAATACAATTTTTCCATTTTTGATTTTATCCAATGTAATAATATATGCATTTCCTAATTTTAACAGTTTAGGCTTTAATATGAAATCAGCTTCACTGCTATTCGATACTGTAGTATGTGAGCCAGTTTCATTAATAGTTACTCCAATTAATTCAGTAATAGTAGTATCTATGTCTTCTGATATCTTTGATTCAATTCTTTCAACATAATATGTAGCTGCAAATGAATAATATGGAATAAACATTAGTAATAAAAATAACTTTTTCATAACCTCTCCTTGAGAATTGAGATAATAATTTAAAAATAATACCAAGTAGTTGGAGAGAGATCAATATGATTTTATTAGAACAGCAGAAATTTTTGTGTTTTCTTTTTAGGTTAAGTATGTTAAAATAAAGACTATGATGCAATTTAAAAGATTTCTTTATCATTTTCAAAGAAAAGGCATAGCATATGAATTAATTGCTCTTTCCTTATTCATTCTTACGTTGTCGTTCGGATTCATTTGTTCAGATACCAGTGTTGATGATAGTACTTCAAATAATAAAGTAATCATCATCCGAGACAAAATTAATTCTAACCATGATAGTGATGGAGATGGGGCAGTTGATGATTGTCCCTATGATCCTTATGATGAGCATAAGATCGATAATCGATGTGTTGAAGATAATTGTAAAGGCGTAGCTAATAGCGATCAGAAAGATACCGACCAAGATGGCAAAGGAAATGCATGTGATAAATGTCCGAATGATCCTGAAAACGATTTTGATAAAGATAATACATGTTCTGATCAAGATAATTGTCCAACAACTATGAATGATGATCAGAAAGATAGCGATAATGATGGGGTTGGGGACGCTTGTGATATATGTCCAAATAACCCTAACATTAGCGACGACGTAGATAATGATAATATTTGTATGGATGTAGATAATTGCCCGAATGTGAGTAATAGGCGGCAAGAAGATGCAGATAAAGATGGCATTGGAGATGCATGTGATAATTGCTTATCTATATCTAATCCAGATCAAAAAAATTCAGATCACGATGCTCTTGGAGACGCATGTGATAATTGTGTTTTTGTTACTAATAATGATCAACTCGATAGCGATAAAGATTTAGTAGGGGATACATGTGATAATTGCCCTAATAAACCAAATAATACCCAAGGTCCATTGGACTGTTCATTTACAGTAGATAGTGATAATGATGGTATTGAAAATAACATTGATAATTGTGTGTATGTCGCCAACATTGATCAAAAAGATATGGACTCCGATAAGATAGGTGATACGTGTGATAATTGTCCAACTACTGCAAACCCTGATCAAAAAAATTCTGATACTGATAAGGTTGGAGATGTCTGTGATAATTGCAAGTATATCGATAATATAAACCAGGAAGATCTTGATAGTGATAAGGTTGGAGATGTCTGTGATAATTGCCTTAGTACCTATAATCCTTCCCAAACTAATGATGATACTGATTCCTTCGGTAATGCTTGTGATAATTGTGAAGATGTATATAACCCTGACCAATTAAATGAAACTGGTGATCCCAATCTTGGTGATGCATGCCAAGTTGAAATTACAGAGGTATTACCTTCGAGTGGAATTCTTTGGGAACAAGGAATGGAACGAGCCGGAAAACTCATAACTATCAAAGGAAGGAACTTTGATGATACATCTGTCTCTCATTATTTACTTATGAGGCCAAAATCCGATATAAATAAAAAGATATATATTATTTCTCCTACTGATAGTTATCCTGATTGTGAGTCAAAGGAATATCCAGCAGAGTATACGAATGATCCTTCATCGTATTATTTAAATGATCCAAATGCTTATTTAAGTAAATGTTATGAGTCGTGGAAAAGTGATAAAATAACATTTCGATTACCGTATGACCTACCAACAGGAGATTATTATATTCAATTACACAAATATTATTATGGTGGATATTATGATTCACCACTTACAGATAATAGCATTTATTCAGTAAAAGAGGAAGATATTTCTGTGGGAGTATATAACACACCTCAATGTAATTATTTTTATGAATGGCGCGATACTGGGTTCTTGACGTATTATGGAGATAATAATTATCCAATTTTAACAAGTAATAACAATAGATTAGATATATGGACTGGTATTAATTGGAAAACAATATACTTATTAGATACAATATACTGTAGATCAGAAAATATCTCTACTACAGTTCCATATAGTCGTCCGCTAGATAGTGAAAATATGGTATATTATAATAACTATCTTTATGTATTAACGGAAAAGTTTACCACTAATTGTAGTGATTATGATCTAAGATTATACATTGTAAAAATAAATATTAATGACCCAAATAATACAGAGCTGCCTTTATATAGTAGTGAGGCTAAGGAAATAGATCTTGGAACTAGTAATGGATTTAAGAAACTCTATTTTAAGAAGACAGAAAATAATAATTTTGTTATTTCATTTATTGCAGAAGAGACAAATAATGAAAATGAAGAAGAAACTTCTACTCGTGTAGTTTATTTTTTATACAGAAATTCTGAAGATTTTGAAGAAAATTATAACAATAATTGGGACTATAAATGGAGGGAAGAAAATGTATCATCTAATGCTTCATTTGTAGTAACAAAAGATAGTAACGATAATGATTTGTTACATGCTTGTTATAAATTCATTAAAGCAAACGATGAGCGGTATAGATATTTACTATTAAACCTAACAACAAATCAGCTTTTAGAAAAATCAGTGGTTCCTAACCTAGATGAATCTTTTGGCGAGAAATTTTCAGCAAGCGATGACTTTTGTACAATCACCAGCGTCGTATCATCTAATAAAAATATGTTTAAGGATATAATTGTATACCCTAAAATTAACTCCGATGACATTATAACTTCTACCATGATTTCTATAACGAAATATTCACAAAAAGAGAAATCAAAAAATTGTAAGGCGGGGTGGTGTGATCAGAAGGAAATGACGTATTTAAATTCACAAACAAATTCTGATAATAGAATCAAATCGAATTCTTATACTCTCAATGGAGAAACACATGTTGCCTATGGGATTCCTTATTTTAAAAATGGTGGTTCTGATGGTTATTTTGTCATTAAAAGTTTTGTTCATACGTATGATCAACTTGGAAAGGAGGCCCAAGAGTTTAAAGTTCCTGTAAAATGCAAACTTGGAAATTATAATAACTGTGCCTTAAAGGATTTTGGGATCAATATGAATCCAACGAGTCGAGAAGTTTTCGTTGAAATGGGAGCTGAAGATACTGCTTCAACATGGTGTGGTGGATATACATATCTTGATTATCACAAATTGGAATATTAATTTGCTTTGAGTATTTAATATACATTCCTACGATGTTCAGCTGTAATCATAAAAACTATTTTTTTCTTTTCATCAATAATATAGAAAAAACGGTAATTACCGATTCGATATCGCCATGTATCAGGCTTCCAGTTTACAAGCTTCTTGATGTTTTTGCCAAGATAAGGATTTTCTCTGAGCTGAGGATAAACAAACTCAGTGAGTTTTGTATAAATCTTTTTTTGTTGTCCTTGAAAATCTTCAGTAAGATCTTTTTGAAAACGATTTGTCTCAAATATGGTAAAGTTAGCCAATAAATTTTCCCTTCATTTTTTTAGCATCGAGGGAACCTACACGCAGTTTTTCCCGTAGTTTTTTATCAATATTTATTTGTTCCATTTCGATAGAGTCAACAAAATAAGATTCTTCAATAAATTTAAGAACTTTTGTGGTAATAAAATTTGAGAGAGGCCTATTCTCAATTTCAGCAGCTTCTACAATAAAATTATACTCTTCGTCCTTTAGTCGTAAAGTAACTACTCTTGGCATATATTTTCTCCTGTATTCTATTATATTCTAATATACACTAAAATATTCAAAAGTCAAGTCGAAAAACTTTACGTGAGAAATTCCTATAACCATCTCCTTGACTTTATGTTAATTTAAGGTATACTTTAAATTATAGATAAAAAATGGTTAATTTAAAGTATGATTGAAATTGTTAAAAAGCTCTATAAGTATAATTTTTGGGAAGGTCGAGCTATTGATTGTGGTTTTATAAGGAGTAGTTATTTAAATAAAATTCAAAAATATATTGGAAATGATTTAATAAAAGTCTTGGTTGGACAAAGAAGAACCGGGAAAAGCTATATTTTAAGACAAATCATTCAAGAGCTCATCAATCAAGGCATTAATGCAAAAAATATATTCTATCTTAATAAAGAACTTGTAGATTTTGATGATATAAAAACATATCGAGATCTTTCGAAGCTTGTTGAATTGTATAAAAAAGAATTAAAAGTTCGAGGAAAAATTTTTATATTTCTCGATGAAGTACAGGAAATTGATGGCTGGGAAAAGGTAGTCAATTCATTTTCACAAGACTATAAGAACAAATATGAGTTATTTATTACTGGCTCAAATTCAAAGCTTCTTTCAGGTGAACTTGCCTCTTATTTAAGTGGAAGATATATATCATTTGAGATAATGCCGTTTTCATTTGGAGAATATTGTCATTATTTTTCTTTGTCATTGAGCAAAGAAAGTTATCTCTCATATATTAAGATCGGTGGTTTACCAGAATTGTATAAATTACATGATGAAGAGACCAGAACGAATTATGTTACTTCCTTACAAAATACGATTCTTTTCAAAGATATTGTCCAAAGGTATAATATAAAAGATACGTATCTTTTGGAAACTGTCTTTAAATTTCTCATCGATAACATCGGAAAATTGTTCTCAATAAATACCGTGGTAGGTTATTTTAATAGCCATAAAATAAAGACTAATTTCGAAACGATATCAAATTATATTGAATATCTTTCTCAAACCTTTTTAATTCATGGAGTTGAGCGTTTTGATATTAAAGGAAAAAATATATTATCTCGAGGGAAAAAATATTATGTAAATGATTTGTCATTTAAAAATTATTTATCTTCGAGTTTTGATTATGGGGCAGGAAATATTTTAGAAAATTGTATCTATCTCTACTATAGGTCATTAGGTTATACGCTCTATGTTGGAACCATTGGGAGTAAAGAAATAGATTTTATTATCGAAAAGGGTAAAGAAAAAAAATATATCCAAGTGGCATACGCTTTGTCTGATGAAAAAGTCATAAAAAGAGAATTCGGAAATTTAGAAGAGATTAATGATAATTATGAGAAGATCGTTGTAAGTCTTGATGATTTCTCACTAGGTAATAAAGAAGGAATATCTCATATTCGCGTCTGGGAACTTTTCTAAAATACCATCAAAGCTTTGCATACAATTACTCCAAGCCATTGTTTTACAAGACAGATGCGTCATAACTATTTACGAATTTTTAATCATTATTTTTTGTCTTCATGTCTCTCAATAGCTTTGACGAGTCCAAGGCGGACTTCTTTATAAAGATCAAGCCATTTTTGAGGGACAGGTGCATCAGGTTTTTTTCCCCATATTTCAAGAGAACCATTTTTTGTTATCTGATAGACATATTCTGGAATTGTATCAAGCCCCTTATCCTTAATAATAAGAGTTGTCATAGGATATCGTCGGTTATTATCAAAGACTCGTATAGTTAGTTCGTCAGTATTATAGAGTGTTTCATAATCTTTTTCTGAAATAGATCGCGTAAAAAGTTGTCCTATAATAATATTTCGGTCCTTATTTTTTGTTTTATTGCTATAAGAGACATCGTAGCGTACTTTCTTTTGAGATCCATCAACTGATTGTTCGTATATCTCAAATTCATTAAAGGAGTATTGCGGGTCAGTATTTCTTGTTGTTTCTTCTCTGATTGTTTCTATATTTTCAAACTTACACGACTCTGTTAGATAGAATGATTTAGCTATTCTCCATGTTTCCCATGCTCGAGGATTAAATAATATGGATTCTGATAATTCTTCAAATGATTGAGTACCATTTTCTATAAGGCAGTTTTCATTGATATTGTATGAAGTATCTCCATCTGGTTTTTGGCATTGAAAATACTGATGCTTAAGCGTGATGTTATTTTTATAAGGGAGTGTTGATTCGGGACTGATTTTATCCTGAGTATTTGGTAGCTTCTCTGCGAGCATATCAACTTCATGATTACTCACCTTTGTTCCTAATAGCTCAAGAACTTCATAGGAAGTAATATTGAGATGAGTATCAAGAAACAAGCGTTCTATATATGCCTCTTTATCAACAAGTCTCCAACCAAGGTCATTACTATATATTTTACAGACGACTTCACTCGGCATTTTATTTCTATAATGAACTGAACAGTCAAAATATTTTTCTTTCTTTCCTTCGCATTTAAGTTTTATGAATTGTTCATTTTCACATATCCCCCTATGTGCTTTTACCGAGGAATGATTTAAAATAAATACAGCAAAGAAAAAAATAATGCTTATTTTTTGTAATTTCATCGTAACTTCCTTTCTTAAGATATTACTGAGTTAGACGAAATTTTTACTACAATAATAAATGCAGTAAGTCAATATAATAAAATATGTAATGCCTCAGTTATAAGGGAAAAATGAAGATGGATCCCGTGGTCAAGCCACGGGATGACAAACGGGAAACACTCTCAAATTGTCATCCCACGGCTTGACCATGGGATCCAGTTCCATAAAGAAATTACTTAATCCCCCATTTAACTGAGCTGTTACTAAAATATACGAAAAATGGTTGACAAAGTTTTTGTACTTATATATTAGTGTTCTAGTTATATAATACAGTGATTAGTAAAAGGAGTCATTATGATTGAAATTAAAAATCTCTCATTTCGTTACAAGCAGGATAGAATGCTTTTTAATGATCTCGATCTTTCATTAACCGATAGCAACATCTATGGACTTTTAGGAAAAAACGGTGCGGGCAAAACAACGCTTTTCAAAATTCTTTCGGGATTACTATTTCCACAAACAGGAACGTGTAACGTTTCTGGATTTTCGCCACAAAAACGCGATGTGAGTTTTTTACAAAACATTTATCTTATCCCTGAAGAATTTTATACGCCATCGTTAACCATTGAAAAATATGAAAAATATTATAGCCCGCTGTATCCGCATTTTTCACACACCAATTTTATTTCTTATCTCGAAACATTTTCACTTTCATTCAAAAGTAATCTACGAACACTTTCCTATGGCCAAAAAAAGAAATTCTTTCTTTCATTCGGCCTTGCTACGGGAGTTAAGCTTTTACTGTTAGATGAACCGACGAATGGTCTTGATATTCCAACCAAGAGCGAATTTCGTAAACTGTTAGCTTCCAATCTTACCGACGGTCGAATAGTGATTATTTCTACTCATCAAGTTCGTGATCTTGAAAATCTTCTCGATCACGTCATCATTCTCGATGATGGAAAAATAATCTTTAATGAGAATATGTTTACGGTAGCACAAAAATTAAAAGTCGTAGAAACTAAAGAAATTGAAAATCAGCAATCAGTACTTTTTTCAGAAAAAATGTTGGGTGGGTATTCAATTATTACGGAAAATAGTGATAATCAAGTTGAAGACAGAATGAATTTAGAACTGCTCTTCAATGCTGTTATTACTGAACGAGAAAAAATAGGAAAAATTTTTAATAAGGAGGATCATCATGCACACATCTAATCACATGAGTTTGGGAAGAGTTTGGCAATTACTTAAAATAGATATTTTTTTATACAGCAAAAGTTTTATAAGTGTATTTTTACTCTTTGCGGGTATTGTACTCATTACGAGTGTATCACATACTGCCCAAGGAGATATTGCTGATACGGTCGGATCTTACTATAAACTTTTTTTATTTACTGGAATTATTATGGTAAATGCAGTTTTATCAAAACTCCATAAACCGCTTATAGATGCTCACTATTTACTCCTCCCGGCTTCACCTGCCGAGAAATATATGAGTAAACTCATGCTGACATCTTTTATATTTATTATTATCTCGCTTCTATTTTCAGTTGTGGTTTCTTTTATTGCTTGGGGGATTAATTACCATATGTTTAGTATATCGACTCCTATTTTTAATCCTTTTCAAACAGAAATTATAAAAGTTATCAGAACATTTTTGTTTGCGCATTCCCTTTATTTCTTTGGATCAATTTATTTTAGAAGGACGGCATTGCTCAAAACGAGTTTATCGATCATGAGTTTTACCATTATATTTTCTGTATTCATTGGGCTGGGCATTTGGCTCCTCTATGGTGATTTCTTGCAGGGCCTTCAGGGAAACTATACTTTAAATCTTAGCTATTTAAAATTTTTTGGAATGTATAATGAATTCACCCGCGGCGTTATATGGCCGACAATTCGTTCCGGGTTCTTTTTTGGTGCAACATTCTTTTTTTGGATTCTTGGTTATATCCGATTAAAAGAACTTGAGGTCATGTAGTATGGCAACCTCTAAAAACTATCCATCTACTTTGTTGTCCACAAACTCGCAATCCTCACGTATTGGCATATACGCTCCGGTTGCTCATCTGTGGACGCCTCGTATCTGGGCACTTTTTAGAGGTTGCCGAAAAACATTGGTATTAGAGGTGTCCATATGAAATTTAGAGAAAATGAAGCAATCTATTTACAAATAGCTGATCATGTGAGTGATCTGATTTTGAGTAAGGAATTAGAATCAGAAGAAAAAATTCCTTCGGTACGTGAATTAGCAATAAATCTTGAGGTCAATCCAAATACGGTGATGAGGACATATGCGTATCTCGAAGAAAGAAAAATTATTTATAACCAACGGGGAATAGGATATTTTGTAACAAACAATGCATATGATACTATTATAAAATTAAAAATGGGCAGATTTATTGATAATGAACTACCGCATGTTTTTCACAAAATGGAGTTATTGCAGGTGAGTTTGAATGATCTCAAAGAACTCTACCAAAAATTCAGAACAAAAAAGAAAGGAAATACTCATGAAGTTAAGTAATAAAATTTTATTGGGAGTTTTTATCGGCATTTTTATAATTACCAGCGCTCTCATGGTACTATCACGAATGCTCTTCACCAAGGAAATACAGTCCTCAATTATCCTAAAAAAAGATCTTTCAACTACGGACCTTGATGAAGGTGAAGACACTGAGTAATGGAGCA
>JAHFAK010000038.1 GCA_023250585.1 Deltaproteobacteria bacterium | reverse complement strand
ACCCTCCAAGCGGATGCGTGTATCGCACACGATGTCCTTTTGCCGAAGAACGATGTCAGAAAGAAAAACCTATCAAACGAATTGTCGAGAATCGAGAAGTAAGCTGTCATTTTGCATGAAAAAACAACATTCCCATTAATATACAGATTATAACTTTCCCTTGATACACTTATATTTAGTTGTTAATGTGGCACATATATTGCATAGCATTATATTAGTTGGGTTATTATGAAACTAATTTCCTAAAGATAACAAAAATTTAATTAATATTAGTAAAATATGAACTATAAGACATTCTCTACTATGAAAATTATTCATGTGTTTATACTCATTATATTTCTCAATAGTTCGATTGGGCCATTTTATTTTATAGCTTCTGCCCAAGAGACTGTCCCTATTCAAGAAATCACTCCCAATATTCATACAAGGACTTTACAAAAGGTAGCTTCGCTCTCTCAATCATTTCATGCTCTTATTGCGAAAAAAATAAATAGCAAATCATTGGAACAACTCAAGGAGAAATCAGCAAAACCCAAAGAATTAGCTGCCAGCGCTTTTCAATCCATGTTTTTCATATTGGCAGTCACCACTATCACTTTAGTTATTAAGGAAGTTCAAAAATCTGGCCAATCAATTGAAAAAATAAATACAGCCGAAAGAATCGAATACATCGAAAGAGTTTTACTAAAAGTTTTAGATAGCGGAGGGATATGGTCGGGCCTCGCAAGCCAAGGAATAGTTGGCTATATTTTTGAGAAGCCGGTGAGTTATCTCAGCGTCATGCTCAATAATACAATTGCAAAAAAATTATTGGTATCACTATTGAGTTCGGGAATAGACATGGCAATCAAATTCGCCCTTTTTGATTTTGGTTATCAACTCTGGGAAGAAGCTCGTCTTCAATTATCTAAAGAAGATTATGCTCGCTCATTTGGTATTGGGAGTTTAACGTGGGGTACTTTTAAATCATTGATAAATCCTGATTCAAAAGAAGCACAGGAAGATCGACGAGTTTTCATACAAACAGCTCAAAATATGGGAATAATTTTACTTTTCAATCATGAGTTGAGAAGTAATTTATGGTATAATTTTTTCTCCAAAAAAATTCTTACCGGTGAATTTTGTATCAATGTTTCGGCAATCGTTGGCTCAATGGTCGGAGGAACCGAACTAGGTAGTACACTTGCACCTGGTTTGGGAACTGCCATAGGAAGTGCTTTTGGATTAGTCGCCGGAGTTGGGGTCCAATTTATACCAAAACCTATTAAAGATGATATTACACTCGCACTCAAACATCCCCGGCTTTTTGCAAATTCTATGCAACTTGATACTAATCTCCAGTATTTAGAACAAACGCTCGAAACACCTATTCATTTTACAAAAAATAATCCTGATCTTGATACAAAACATAATGAAAGAACAAAAGAGAGCCTCTCTGAGAGCATTAGTTCACGCTTACAGGAAAGGGGAAAAATTCGAGATGATGTGATGAATATTTTTCTCGAAAGTCACTATATTCATATGGCACATGTACATGAATACGCAAGTAAACTAAAAAATGCAGAATACTCTTTAGCATTACTTAAAAAAGATACCAAAAATTTAGATGGCATCGCCAAACTCGCTGTTATTGGAGAATTAAGCTTTGCTACCGAATCAGGTAAAGCTCCCACACAAATAGAGCAAGAAGAACATACGGAAACCCTTATTGGAACTATAGGAAAACTTAAAAAGACACTTGACGAAGAACATCATGCAATTGAAGTACTAGAAAATAGTGTACTGACTTTCTATGAAAAAGAAAAAGAAATTCTCTCTACGCTGCTGAAAAAGGCAGATGAGGGAAATAGTAATCGCTATGGAACCCAGATTGCACAGGAGTTTATTACAACCACAATCCTTAAAGATTTCTTAGTTCTTAAATACGCATTCTCTTCAGTTTTTTATTTTGCTCACCAAGGTAACGAAGATGCTCTCGGAATTTTAGATACTTATTATCTTCGCGTATTTTCTGAAAATAAAACAATGAGCCACTATCTTACTGCTGTGGAGAATGATGAAGATTTCAAAAAGCTTGAGTTTAATTCAGATAAGGAAAAAGACGAGTTTCTAGTAACAGTACTAGAACATATGTTAACTGATATCGAAGAAAAAAGTAAAAAAACGTAATGTAAGAAAGGAGTCCTGTATGAAAAAATTTTCACAACATGTATTCATCTACACCTTCATAGTATCGATTGGAATGACGGTGTGGAGCGAAAAAAGCTTTGCGCCTCCAACAGAAACACCAATTTCTGAGGAAGCAACAGTAATCTATAATGCATCTAGTGATTCAGAAGAACTGTTAAGAAACCTAGATTCTCATTTTTCGAGCGATGCTGACAAAATACCTAGAGTTATAGATAATTATGTAAACCTCCGAGATGCAGAATTGAACTCGGAAGCATGGAAACTCTTTAGTAGAGGTGAAACATTTGTGGGTCCTCTCAATGACTATGTTGGTAGTCATTCAGAAGAGATTGGTTCTTATCTTAAAGAAGCAAAATCCCCTACAGAAGAGGTTGCTAAAGCTTCGAGTATTTACAATTCTCTTAAACGATTCATGCTTGGTTATGCAGGGAGGGATGTTTCCAATATCAAACGAACAGGAGAAATTCTTTTACACCGTATACTATTTCTCTATGCTCTTGCCGAAAAATATAATGAACCAATTGAAGGTAAAGATCCACAAGATATGTGGAGGGTTATGATCAGATATATTACCGATGGACATCTTGATAATGACTTTGCTCGAAGATTTACCGAGGCTATTGAGATATATACCGAGAACTCTGGAACGAAACAGTCAAGAACTGAAATAATCCATCAAATCCTCTTAGAAGCCTCCCGTGAAATTGCAACATCTACTGAATCTCGTGGATCTTTCTCAGCCTTTGACACTGGAGATAGAGAACATACGAAGAGTACTGTTATCAAAAGGCGCTTACACATGATGGCTTTTGCATTAGAAGAAATCACTAAGACGCCCCTAGAAACATCTCAGAGTATTATTGAATCTGCTCGTGCAAACCTTGAAACAGCGGTTAGAAATCAAGAAACAATTGTCACCAAAATTACGGAAGGTAAAGGTACTGCCACATGGGAAGCAGTGGATCAAGGTACTATAGAACAATTTATCCGAGAAAAAATGACTTCAGATCGATCTTATGTGATAAAACGTACGCTAGAAAGAGGAAAGGTCATTGAAAAGATGAAAGGACCAAAAGTTACTGCCGAAGTAGCTGAAAAAACTGCCGTTCCACTCGAAGCTTCACAGATTAGATCAATCGAAGAAAAATTGTATGCCCGAGAACGTGAAATTAATGAAAAGCTTGCGGATTTAGAAAAACAAGTAATAAGAGCTCCTGACAGTCAACAACAAGTCATTAAATTAGAAATTAATATATGGAGAGCTCAATTAGAAGCAGTAAAAGCATCTAAAATAGAGTTTACCGCAAAGGTAGAAGCAGCAAAGGCTGCCCGCGAAGCAGAAAAAACTCACAAATAATCTTTATCTTACCTCATCTAATAGTTATCATTCTTATTTACTTATTAACTTTGTCTATTCTGTCATACATTTGTTTTTAATATGCTCATTAAAAGATAACATTATTTGAGGAGGAATCACATGAAAAAATTCTGGTATTGTATTATTCTTTTCTTTCTCTTCGCAGAAACTTCTTTTGCTCTCAATGGTAGTTTCGAATTTGGCACGCGTCGGCTCTATAATGATACAAGTCAACTATCAACTGACTTAGGATTTATTGGGCAAGCAACACTATACTTTCCGACTGAAAAACTTAATCCGATGCAAAAGCTTGCCTATTTGGCTGAATTTGATGGTTCGCTTTTTTCTACCAAAACAAATGCCCGAGTAAGTTCATTTCAGACTATTAATGCAGATTTAGGCTTTGATTATAATTTTATGCCAGAAAAAAAATACTCAATTCATACGGGACTTCTTGGTGGTTTTTCATTTGCTCCTGAGAGTGGGGCTACACAAGAAGTTGGTGTGGGATTCAATGGGTCTCCGTTTATTACTTTTGAAATGGACGTTGGGCTCTATATTGTATTTTTACGATTCCAAAATCATTACTATCTTTTCTTCGGAGATATCCACACCTCAAATCTCAACGATATGAATCTCAATCTAGGATTTAAAATTGATTTTAATGTGTTGTAAAAAGAAATATGTCCGTACCATTTCTGTCGGTTGCGTGGAGGCATCTATTTTCCCCTATGGCTAAAATGGACTTAGCTCCATAATAGACTTGACTAAAATGGACTATAGGTTATAATAGTCATATGAAGAGATACATTATGAATGAGGTACTAAAAGACCTAAAGAAAAAAATGGTATTTATTGGTGGACCACGACAAGTAGGAAAAACAACTCTTGCCAAATCACTATTATCAGATCATTTTTCAAAAGGTATATATTTGAATTGGGATTTTGATGAAAACAGAAGAGATATTATTAAGAAAAAATGGCAGGAGGAAGACAAAGTAATTATTTTTGACGAATTACATAAATATCCAAAATGGAAATCGTGGATTAAAGGAATTTATGATGTTGTGGGTGATAAACATTCAATAATTGTTACGGGATCTGCTCGTTTAGATGTTTATAGACGCGGGGGCGATTCTTTAATGGGTAGGTATCATTATTGGAGGCTCCATCCATTTTCTTTAGACGAAATTCCTTCAGGTATTTCATCGAAAGATGCTTTAAAAAGATTAATGACCGTTGGAGGATTTCCAGAATCATTCATGAGTGGCAATGAAAAAGAAGCCAGAAGATGGAGGAGAGAACGATACGATAGAATACTCAAAGAAGACATACGAGATTTAGAATCGATACAAAACATTCAGCTTCTCAATTTATTTTTGGATTTATTACGGCAAAGAGTTTCTAGTCTTATTACGTTAACCAATATTGCGAATGATATTCAAATAGCTGCAAAAACTGCAAAAGCATGGTTGGAATTATTAGAAAGAATGTATCTGATTTTTATTGTAAGACCATATACAAAATCACTTCCTCGAGCAATCCAAAAACCACCAAAGGTTTATTTTTTTGATAATGGCGATGTCATTGGAGATGAAGGAGCTATATTTGAAAACCTTGTAGCAGCGGCTTTAATTAAAAAACTTCACTTTTTGGAAGACAGAGATGGGTATCGATATGAATTAAAATACATTAGAGATAAAGAGGGCAGAGAAGTAGATTTTGCAATAGTTAAAGACAATCAGTTAGAAGAAATCATTGAAGTCAAATATGGAGATGAATCTATTTCAAAATCATTAGTTTATTATGCTCAAAAATTAATGCCAAAAAAAGCGACTCAAATTGTTGCAAACCTCAGACGACCTTATGATATGAACAATATCAAAGTCATTGATCCAATTTCTTACTTTAAACAAATGTAATGAAGAATCTTTGTGTGGAAAATAAGGGGTATCATCCTATATGTCTGTACCTTTTGGTCGCTTTTTCGACCAAAAGTTGCCGGGCACGTTTCAGTCGCACGTTTCGGGCACGTTTCGGTCGCTTGACTTTTGGCAGCTTCCCATCTTAGTATCACGCCTTTATGGAAAACCTTGCTACTATTATACGTCAGGCGGTTTTTTTCTTTATTCCATTCTTAATTTCTCTCTCCATCCATGAAGCAGGACATGCGTATGTGGCAAATAAACTCGGTGATCCTACAGCTAAATTTTTAGGTCGAATAACATTAAATCCATTTGCCCATGCTGATCTTTTGGGAACTTTTATATTTCCCCTCATGGCAATTATTTTTCCCAACACATCGTTTCTGTTTGGCTGGGGTAAACCGGTCCCTATTAATGGACGAAATTTAAAAAACCCAAAACGAGATTTTTTATGGATCGCTCTTGCAGGGCCTGGAGCAAATATTATCCTCGCCATTTTCTCGGCAATAATTTTTCATACGGTCATTTATTTATTTACTCATGGACTAATTCACGAAACTCCTGGAATCAAAATTATTGAACCACTTTTTAAAATAGTGGATTTTTTAATTACTATTAATGTTGCGCTTGCTCTTTTTAATTTTATTCCCATTCCTCCACTCGATGGCAGTAAAATTCTTGCAGGGATATTACCAGATCGCTATGCTGATAAAATCTATGCGCTTCAAAACCTAGGATTTTTTTTGGTTATTATATTAATAATGATGGGTAGATTTATGGCAGTACCTATATCTTTTGTTAGTAATCTTCTGAAAGCAGGTATTTAATGAATACAGAAGAGGATTATAGAATAAAGTTAGACGCATTCGAAGGACCACTCGATCTTCTGCTCTACTTGATCAGTAAAGAAGAAATCGATATCTACAATATTCCAATCAGCCACATGCTCAATCAATATATTGCTTTCATTGAAACAACAACGTCATATAACCAAGAAAATATTGGAGAGTTTTTGTTACTCGCTGCCGAGCTGATATTTATCAAATCGCAAATGCTTCTCAAGCGAAAAGAAGAAAGCGACGAAGGCGAGGATCCTCGAAAAGAACTCGTTACAAAACTCCTCGAATATAAAAAGTTCCGAGAAGCGGGGAAAATACTTTTTGGAAGACCTATGCTTGGCCGAGATATTTTTTCTCGCACTATCAATCTTCAAGATTTAGTTGAAGAAAGAAAAGTAACACTCGAAAAATATGATATTATTTCTGCATACATGAAATTTTTAGATGCACGAAAAGATGAAGCGCCCATGATGGTAAAACTTGAAAAATACACCATCGAAGAAGCACTCAAAGAATTAAAAAAGGAAGTTGAAAATCGATCCGAACTATGCTTTAGAGATATGATTACAGTTATTAAAGAAAAGATTATTTTAATCCTAAAATTTCTTGCGCTTTTAGAACTTGTCAAAACGGGAAAAGTACGTATTGAACAAACAGAACTTTTTGGACCAATTCGAGTTATAGGATGCTAAAAACAAAGATTGAATCATTACTTTTTGTCAGTGACACGCCAATACTGCTGGATAAGCTCACTGCACTCTTATCCCCTGCAACCCAAGATGAAATCATAACAGCGCTGGGTGAAATGAAAATGGAGTACCTTGATCCAAAGTACAGCTTCTCTTTGGAGTTTATTGCTGATGGATATCAACTGAGAACAAAACCCGATTTTAAAGAACTCATCATCAAGTATCTTGAAGAAAAACCTGAAAGACTTTCTTCCCAAGCAATGGATACATTAGCAATCGTCGCATATAAACAACCAATGACCAAAGCTGAGATCGAAGAAATTCGTGGAGTAGAGTCATATTTTCTCCTCAAAACACTTATTGAAAAAAGGCTTATTCGTATTGTGGGAAAGAAAGAGGTTTTAGGCAAACCGCTTTTATATGGAACGACTGATTATTTCTTAGAATTAGTAGGACTTGCAAGTATTACTGAATTACCTGAATTAACACCATAATGTCATCCCCGCGTAGGCGGGGATCCAGGCTTATTAAACTTTGTTCCTGGACTCCCACAATCAATGGAATGACAATGTAAGAAAGGTTTTTTTGTGACTAAAAAACAACAAAAATTTATATTTGTAACTGGCGGCGTAATTTCTTCGCTCGGCAAAGGAATCGCCGCTGCTTCTATCGGCAATATTCTTGAAAATCGTGGGCTCACGATAACGTTCCAAAAATTTGATCCCTATATTAATATTGATCCAGGAACGATGAATCCATTTCAACATGGTGAAGTTTATGTTACCGAAGATGGAACGGAGACCGATCTCGATCTGGGCCACTATGAGCGATTTACGAATGTAAGTCTTTCCAAACTTAATAATTATACAACCGGTAAAATCTATTACTCGGTTATTTCTAAAGAGCGTCGTGGAGATTATTTAGGAAATACCATTCAAGTTGTTCCCCATATTACCAATGAAATTAAAGAAAAAATTGTTGAGATCGCAAAAAATGTTGATGTAGCAATTATTGAAATTGGTGGGACAGTGGGAGATATCGAGAGTCTGCCGTTTCTCGAAGCGATTCGACAAATGCGCAATGATTTTGGCGCCGAAAATACGATTTATATTCATCTCACCTATGTTCCCTACATTCAATCCGCAGATGAATTAAAGACTAAGCCAACTCAGCATAGTGTTAAACAACTAAGAGAAATTGGTATTCAACCAGATATTTTACTCTGCCGAACTGAAAAAGAAATCTCAAAAGAGATGAAGGAAAAAATTTCTCTTTTCTGTAATGTGCCTGTGGATGCTGTCATTACTGCGCGTGACGTTCCAAGTATATACGAAGTGCCTCTTATTTTTCACCACGAAGGACTCGATGATAAAATCATTGAACTCTTAAATATTTGGACACGAAAACCAGAATTTAAAGAATGGACAGCGCTCTTAGAACGAATCAAGAACCCTCAGGGTAATGTCACGATTGGAATAGTGGGAAAATATGTTGATCTGAAAGAATCCTATAAAAGTTTATCCGAAGCGCTTTTTCACGGTGGTATCGCTCATAACGTTAAAGTAAAACTTGAATACATCGATGCAACACTGCTTGAAAAAAACAAAGGAATCAATAAACTCAAAAAAGCAGATGGAATACTTGTGCCCGGTGGATTTGGCGATCGAGGAATTGATGGAAAAATCAAAGCAATCAAATATGCACGCGAACACAGAATTCCCTATTTTGGTATTTGTTTGGGAATGCAGCTTGCGGTTATAGAAATTGCGCGGAATGTCTGTAAACTCAAGAATGCCTCAAGTACTGAATTTAATCCTCGCTGTGAATATAATGTCATCGATCTTATGGAAGAACAAAAGGAAGTAAAAGATCTTGGCGGCTCAATGCGACTCGGAGCGTATCCCTGTAAAATCCTCAAAAATAGCAAAGCATATGAAGCTTATGAAGACGAGATGATTTCTGAACGACATCGCCATCGGTACGAATTCAATAACAAATTTAAAGATGATTTTACAAAACACGGTGTACTATTCAGTGGGAGATATGTTCAAAGAAACCTCGTTGAAATTATCGAACTCGAAGATCATCCATTCTTTCTTGCATGTCAATTCCATCCGGAATTGAAATCAAAGCCTTTAAATCCACATCCGCTCTTTCGAACATTTATAAAAGCCTCGCTCGAGCAGAAAAAAGCATTGCTGACAACAAATGCGCCTCCATAAAAGAATATAAATTCGTCTGTTGTCATTGCGAGCAAGCTCTGCTTGTGAAGCAATCTCTTCTGATTAATTTAAAAGGTTGCTTCACAAGCAGAGCTTGCTCGCAATGACAAACGGTTAGAAGGTTTTACGATGAAACATAAAGAGCTTATTATTCCAAAATTATGGACTGTAATACGTGAAGGCTATTCTTTCCAAACATTCTTTAAAGATGCAAGCGCCGGAGTAGTTGTGGGTATTGTAGCACTCCCACTTGCGATTGCCTTTGCAATAGCTTCAGGAGTTAAGCCCGAACAAGGATTATTCACGGCAATAATTGCCGGATTTCTCATTTCTGCTTTAAGTGGCAGCCGCGTTCAAATTGGTGGTCCAACGGGGGCTTTTATCATAACCGTATATGGTATCGTCACACAATACGGTTATGAAGGCCTTGCGGTTGCAACGCTCATGGCAGGGGTAATTTTAATCATCATGGGATTCGCACGTTTTGGACAAATTATTGAGTTTATTCCCTACCCCGTCACCATTGGCTTTACTACAGGAATTGCGACCATCATATTGACCACACAGCTTAAAGATTTTTTTGGACTAAAGATACAAAAACTCCCTTCACATCTTTTAGATTCACTACCAATCATTATTCGTGAGCTTCCCTCTCTTAACATTATCGCGGTTGGCATTGGCCTTATAAGCATACTTATCATTCATGAATGGCCAAAGTATGTAAAACGTATTCCCGGATCATTAGTCGCTATTATTGTTACAACACTCGCTGTTCAGCTTTTGCATCTTAATGTCGAAACTATTGCAGAACGATTTGGAAGCATTCCCACGTCACTACCCACTCCACACCTACCCTTTGTTTCGTGGGATATACTTAAAAATCTCATACGACCCGCGACAACCATTGCTCTTTTAGCAGGGCTCGAATCTCTTTTGTCAGCTATTGTTGCTGATGGAATGACTGGATACCGGCATCGGCCCAATATGGAACTTATTGCTCAAGGGGTTGCCAATATTGGATCGGTTTTTTTTGGAGGAATTCCTGCAACTGGCGCTATCGCGCGGACAGCAACCAATATTAAAAATGGAGGGAGAACTCCTGTTGCGGGTATCATTCATGCTGCTACCCTACTCTGCATTTTACTCCTTTTTGGTAAATGGGCCGGATTAATTCCGCTCGCTACATTAGCTGCAATTTTGGTAATTGTTGCATACCATATGAGTGAATGGCGAATATTTTTAAAACTCTTTCGTAGCCCCAAAAGCGATATTGTTGTTTTATTAACTACTTATTTTCTTACCGTACTCGTCGATCTGACGGTTGCAATCGAAGTGGGCGTTGTGCTTGCCGCTTTCTTATTTATGAAACGAATGATGACGGTAACCGAGATCGGTCCACTCAAAGAAGCATTCCAAACTCTTAACACCGAAGAAGATGATGAAATAACAAGAACGAAATTAGACATTCCGAAAGGCGTCGAAATATTTGAGATTAATGGTCCATTCTTTTTTGGCGCTGCAGATAAATTCAAAACCGTTCTTCATGATACGGTTAAAAAATGCAAGATTCTTATCATACGTATGCGTCATGTTCCAACAATTGATGCAAGCGGCCTGCGCGCTCTCGAAGATATCGTCGATAAATGTCACCATGAACATACAATCATTCTTCTTGCCGGCATTCGCGCCCTTCCAAAAAGCATACTTAAGGATTCTGGATTACTCGATAAAATCGGAAAAGATAATGTCCTAGCCTCCATTGAATCAGCGGTAAAAAGAGCACAGGAGTTATTGAAATAATCAGAATTAAAGAAATCTTACACACTCAGCTACAACTTAATTAATTGCGTCGTGTATAGTCATGCAACTTGATAAATGATAGGCCGATAGGATGGCTTTGGTATTGTTTTTTTCTTTGCACGAGCTACTGTAAGCCATGCTTCTTTTGCCTTAAGTACTTCAGATAAAGCATCTTGCGGTGTCTTCCCAAAAGCAGAACAATGTTTTAAATCAGGAATATCAGCAATATAACCTTCATCTTCTTCACTATAAAATACATTAATATGGTAGTCTTTCATACTTATTCCTCCATGTATAAATTATATCTTTCTATTAAATTTATAAACTGCTTTACTTGATACTGTTTTGCCTTGCAATGACCTTTTTTATGTCTATTTTCAGTGTACCCTATTATTTTGCTTTTATGCACACTAAATGCTATACTGTATTAATGGAGGTATTATGCAGGTATTTTTACTTGCTATATAGTATATTTTAGTTACATTAATTAATTATGGGATTCGACCTCAAACAGACACTCAAATTGGGCCAACAGTTAGTAATGACTCCTCAGTTGCAGCAAGCAATCCGGCTGTTGCAACTCAATCGTCTTGAATTAGCTGAATTACTCCGCGCTGAGCTTTTAGAAAATCCTGTTCTTGAAGAGGAGTTAGAAGAGGAAAAACTTGAAGATGAGGAAAAGGACAAAGAGGAAAAAGCTGAGTCAAAAGAAATGGCAGAGGTCAAAGGCGAAGGCGAAGGCAAAGAAGATTTCGACTGGGAAAATTACATCCAAAATTATTCATCTCCCACGAATGAATCATATATAAATAATACAAATCCAGATCTTCCCTCGTACGAAAGTACTGTACAAAACAAGATGACTTTGTCGCAGCATCTGTTATGGCAATTACGAATGACCGCACGTAATGATGAAGAACGTTCGATTGGTATGACGCTTATCGGGAATATTGATGATAACGGGTATTTAAAAACAACCCTTGAGGACATTTCTGAAAAAATGGAAAAGCCTCTTGAAGAAATAGAAAAAATTCTTAAAAAAATTCAAACCTTTGATCCTATTGGTGTTGGAGCACGTGATCTCAAAGAATGTTTGCTCCTGCAAAGCAAACATCTTCCAAATCAGGAGTTAATCGAACAGATTATAGGAAACCATCTTCATGATCTTGAAATAAAAAATTACAAGGCTATCCAGAAAAAACTCACTATACCGATGCGTAAAATTATTGAGGCAGTAAAGCTGATTTCCGAATTTGATCCAAAACCTGGACGACCATTTTATGAAACGAGTGACCAATACATTACACCTGATATTTATATTTATAAAGTTGGAGAAGAATTTATTATTGTATTGAATGAAGATGGGCTCCCCCGTTTACGCATTAGTCAAACCTATAAAAATCTGCTTTCAAAGCACCACGCTTCGAATAATGAAAAAGACTATATCAATGATAAATTGAAATCAGCGATGTGGCTTATTCGCAGCATTCATCAACGCCAAAGAACAATCTATCGAGTAGCGGAGAGCATTGTTAAATTTCAGCGAGATTTTTTTGAAAAAGGCATCAACTATTTAAAACCTATGATTCTTAAAGAAGTTGCGGATGATATTGATATGCATGAATCAACAATCAGCCGTGTCACTTCCAATAAATATATGCACACACCCCAAGGGATTTTTGAACTGAAATTTTTCTTTAATTCGGGTATCAAAAAAATTGAAGGCAAGAATGTTGCTTCGGAAACGGTGAAAGAAAAAATCAAAGAAATTATCGAAAGCGAAAACATAAAAAAACCGTTTAGTGATCAAGAGATATTAGAGTTTCTTGAAAAAGCGAATATTCAAATCGCCCGGAGAACCATCGCAAAGTATCGCGAGATGTTGGGCTATCTTCCGTCATCAAAAAGAAAAAAACTTATTTAACAGAGGAGAAAGGAGAATCTATGGATATACATATTACCTTTAAACATTTAGAAACAAGCGACGCAGTGAGAAGCTATGCGATTGAAAAAATCGAAAAGCTCGAACGTTACTTTCACGATACCATACAGGTAAATATCGTTCTCTCTGAAGAGCGATTTAATCACATTGCTGATATTACCATCATAGCAAAAGGCACTACTATCAATGTAAAAGAAGGAACCAATGACATGCATGCTTCAATCGATAGTGCTGTTGGCAAACTTGAACGACAACTCAAAAAACAAAAAGAAAAGATAAAGCATCATAAAGCTCATGCAAGTGTTAAAGAAGTAAGTCAGATCATTTATGAAAAAGAAGAAGATTCAACTATTGCCTTTGGTCATGGGACTCCAAACATAATCAATACCAAACGCTATGATTTTAATCCTATGACACTTGAAGATGCAGTGCTTGCTATTGAAAAAAAGAACAAAACTTTTGTAGTTTTTAATAATCCACAGAATAGCAATCTTACGATTCTCTATAAACTACAAAATGGAGATTATGGGATTATGGAGCCTACAGGTAATCCTAAAAATACGTTTGTTAAAGATCTGCAAGGAAATGAACGCAAAGTTATTCCTCAAAAGGATCTCTATGAATCCAGCCTCACTGTTGATGAATCAATTGATGCAATCAATAAAAAGAATTCAAGCTTTATTGTTTTTAAAAATCGCACGTCTGAAAATCTTAATATAGTCTACAAAAAACGTAACGGTGAATTGGGTTTAATTGAAGTGTAACGAGAAAGACGTTTTTGTTACCTGATTTTTTTGGATATATAGATAAAATTATCTTGATTTTTTTGGATATATAGATAAAATTATCATATAATCATGAAGGCTACAAGATATATAGAACAATACGCATTGCGAGAAATTGATAAGCACCGCCAAATGCTATTCATAGTAGGTCCTCGACAAAGCGGGAAAACAACATCAGTCAAACAGTTTCTCGATAAAAATAAGTGTGGGGATTTATATTTTAACTGGGACACCCCTCAAACAAGACAGTTTTTCAGGAAGGATTCAGTATTTTTTGAAAGTATCGCGCGGGGATTAAAACGAAAAAAAATATATATTGCCTTTGATGAATTACATAAAAGTACTCATTGGAAAAACAAATTAAAAGGGTATTTCGATCAGTTTGAGCATGAATTTAAATTTATAGTAACAGGAAGCGCTCGATTAGATTTATTACGAAAAAAAGGGGATAGCTTATCAGGAAGGTTTCTGCTCTATACGTTACTTCCATTTTCACTGAGTGAATTTTTAAATACCGATTTAAAAACGTTGTGGCTCATGACCAGCGGATCAAAGAATAATCCCTTACTTTCAATGTATGATCTGTGCCAAAAAAATCAAGAGCGCGAAGCATATGATCTCTTATATACATTAAGTGGATTTCCTGAACCACTGACAAAAGGGGAAGAAACATTTTTACATAAATGGCAAAATAATTATGTCGATCTAATTTTTAGCCAAGATATACGAGACTTAACCAATGTCAGTGACCTCGATAATCTTTTACTGTTATTTGAACTACTCCCAAATAAAGTTGGATCACCGTTGAGTATAAATTCATTAAGAGAAGATTTACAGGTATCACACAAAACAATAAGTAATTGGATTAAAATATTTGAAAAATTATATTTAACATTCTCAGTAGATCCGTACGCAAAAACAATAGAACGTTCGATTAAAAAAGAAAAGAAATGGTATTTTTATGATTGGACAAGGGTCAAAGATAATGCAGCAAAGTTTGAAAACCTTGTTGCTTGTATGCTCTTACGCGCCTCACTCATATGGCAACAAATGGGATTATTTAATACAAAGCTTTGTTATATTAGAACCATTGATAAAAAAGAAATTGATTTTCTCTTACTCGTGAACGGCGAACCATTTGCCCTTTTTGAAGCGAAATTACATAATCAGGAAATTTCAAATCACCTTCTAGAAACTTCAAAATTGTTAGGAAACATTCCTATTTTTCAAATACTCCATGAAAAAAATGTGTTTAAAAAAATTCATACTGGATTAATCATTTCTGCTGATAGATTTTTATCGAGCATTCCCTAATACTATTTATAATGGCTCAATTAATGGGGGGGAATTAGGGAGAAGGAATGTTTCAAAAAACCATTGATAAACGTGTAATTAATGATATATGAAAATCTCACAAGATCTCAAAAAGTGGGAATCAATATATGAAAATTTGCATACCAAAAGAATCGTCGCATAACGAAACACGCACAGCGCTCATACCAGAAAATGTCGTGAAATTAATTAAGCATGGCGCTGAAGTAAGCGTTGAAAGTGCTGTTGGCAGTGGATGCGGCTACAGCGATGAGGAATATAGTAAAAGCGGCGCAGAAATTACTCACGATCGTAAGGCTCTTTTGTCGTCAGCAGATATCGTGCTGAGACTTCGTAAGCCACCGGCCGAAGAAATAAGTTTGATGAAAAAGGGAGCGATACATATCAGTTTTCTTGATCCATTTAATGATTATAATCTGATCGCGAAATTAACAGAACACGGAATCAGTACAATCAGTATGGAAATGATTCCTCGTACTACTCGTGCACAAAAAATGGACGCTCTTTCGTCCCAAGCTAATCTTGCCGGTTATGTTGCCGTTATTCTCGCGGCTGATAATCTCAATCGCATTTTACCTATGATGACGACCGCCGCAGGAACAATTATGCCAGCAAAAGTTTTTGTAATTGGTGCTGGAGTAGCAGGTCTTCAGGCGATTGCAACAGCCAAACGTCTTGGAGCCAGTGTCGAGGCTTTTGATACTCGGCCAGCTGTAGCAGAACAAATTCAATCACTCGGAGCAAAATGTGTTAAAATAGATATTGGCGAAACAGGTGAAACTAAAGGCGGTTATGCTAAAGCTCTAACTGAAGCACAACTAGCAAAACAACGAGAAGGCATACAAAAAGTTTGCTCTACTTCGGATATAGTAATCACTACCGCACAAGTATTTGGGAAAAAAGCCCCGGTTATTATCACGGCTGATATGATACGAACGATGAAAAAAGGTTCCGTTATTATTGATCTTCCTATTGAAAGTGGTGGCAATGTCGAAGGCTCAGTAATTGATCACATTACCGAAAAAAATGGGGTTAAAATTATTGCGTTTCCAAATCTTGCAACTCGTGTTCCTATAGCCGCAAGTAAGGTTTATTCGACTAATCTCATAAGTCTACTTGAAGAATTTTGGAATAAAGAAACAAAAAAATTTGTCCTCAATCTTGAAGATGAAATTATTCGTGGATGCCTTATTACACATAATGGACAAATTATTAATCCCGCAATTAAAAAATAGAGAGTGCATTTATGGATTATCTTTCGACATTTTTTGTATTTATGCTTGCAACATTTGTAGGGCTTGATGTTATACGCCGAGTATCCCGTCTTTTACACACACCACTGATGTCTTTAACCAATGCCATTTCCGCGATTGCCGTCGTTGGTTCGATACTAATAGCAGGCTCACAACATTCGGATTATACGTTTAATATTCTTGGCCTCATTGCCATTGCTGCATCGGTGAGCAATATTGTCAGTGGATTTTTGATTACCGATAGAATGTTAAAAATGTTCAAGAAAAAAGAGAGCAAATAACATGGCAACATATATACAATTAGCTTATCTTATTGCTACAGCGCTTTTTATTTTTTCTTTAAAATGGATGAATGATCCCAAGACAGCACGTCGTGCTATCCTAGCAGGCGTAAGCGCCATGCTGCTGGCAATTTTAGGCACTATGGCAGATCCTGCAATAATGGCTTCAAACTATACATGGATAATTCTTGCAATTATAGTGGGTGCCGCAATTGGCGTTCCTCTATCGTGGGTGCCACTCACCGCAGTTCCACAACGAACAGCATTATCCCATGCATTTGGCGGATTAGCTACTGGACTTGTTGGCGTATCTGAATTTTATATAGGACTCACCGAACACGGTTTAGAATTAAACACCTTTCGCACCGCAGCTCTCTGTGCCGAAGTGCTTCTTGGCTTTCTAACTTTTACCGGTAGCTTGATGGCAGCTGGAAAATTACAAGAAATCATTCCCACGCGGCCAATTACCTATAAGGGACAAAATTTTGTAAATCTCTTTTTTCTTATACTTGCGCTCATCATGTGCGGAGTGCTTACGATTAATCCTCAGTACACTTTTATTTTTCCTGTGATAATTTTTCTCGCATTGCTCTTTGGTGTGCTTTTAATAATTCCTATTGGCGGCGCTGATATGCCCACTGTTATTTCCATATTAAATTCATACGCCGGTCTTTCTGCTGTTGCCATGGGTTTTGTCATGAACAATAAACTGCTCATCACCGCAGGTGCGCTCGATGGATCTTCAGGTTTGATTCTTTCGATTATTATGTGCAGAGCAATGAATCGCAGTTTTATGAATGTTCTTTTCGGAGCTTTTGGACAGGTTCAAACAACCAAAGCAGGAACTATAGAAAAAACTGTTAAAAGTGCCACTCCAGAAGACGCTGCACAGATTATGGAACAGGCAAATCGTATCGTCATAGTTCCAGGATACGGAATGGCAGTTGCGCAGGCACAGCATGCAGTACGAGAACTTTACGATGAATTAACCAAAAAAGGAATTACCGTCAAATTTGCGATTCATCCGGTTGCGGGACGAATGCCCGGGCATATGAATGTTCTTCTGGCTGAAGCTGATATTCCTT